>JAEPQQ010000013.1:15237-45327 GCA_017640445.1 Bacteroidia bacterium
CTCGGGACGGTTTCCCCGACTTACAGGAATTAGTTTGTCGCCAATTACCAGCGATGAATCGTCAATATCGCGAATATGTGAAGTGTTTACCATGAAAGAGCGATGAACACGAACAAAGTTTTTGAGGTTGATTTTCGCATCGATTGCCGTTAAGGTCGACTTAACCACATATCTTTTCTTTTCGGTGTGAAATCGAACGTAATCACCCAGGGCCTCAATCCACTGAATATCGTTAAACTTAAGGTTTACCAACTTCGCATCCACCTTAACAAAAAGTGATTCTTCATTTCCCCCGACCGGGTGCTGAAGCTCAATCTTCTGATATTTCTGTAGTGCCGAAAGTACGTCAGGCATTTCCACTGGTTTCAGCAAAAAGTCCAAAGCCTCTATTTCAAAGGCTCCTACTGCAAAGTCACTTTTTGACGTAGTTACGATTACTCGTGGCGGATGAGACAACGTTTTAACAAAGTCCAAACCCGATATTTCAGGCATTTCAACATCTAGGAAAATCAGGTCAACCTCTGCAAGGTCAATAGCGTTCTGTACCTCAACAGGGTTCTCAAAAGCACCGATACACTCAAGTGAATCTATCTTAGACACAATACGTTGTAAAGACTTTGACGCTAATTCGTCATCCTCCAGAATTATACACTTTATCATCGTTTCCCAGTTACACAAATTTAGTCAATTACTAAGAGCCAATTAACTTAAAAAAGTAACCATTCAACTTCTAAGAGGCTCAGAAGACCGATTCTTGTGTAATCATGGGGGTGTTCAACCCAACCTTTGTATTGTCAAATACATTATCATGGGAACACTCGACAAAAAAATATTTGTAGTAGACGACGACCTCCTGACGGTTAAGTCGTATTCCAGACTTCTTGAGAAACTCGGGTATACCGATATTCATACCTTTTTGGATGGCACCAGCTGTCTCAAGGAGTTACATACCCAACCCTTTATCATATTCCTCGACTACCAAATGGAAGACCTCGACGGCGGTCAGGTTCTAAACAAGATAAAGCGCTTTAACCCCGATGTCTACGTGGTTATGATGTCGTCGCAAAAAGACGTAACCAAAGCCGTGGAAACCCTTAAGCAAGGGGCATTCGATTACATTGTTAAAGGCCAAAACGACCAGGCCAACATGGCATCAACCCTGGAGAGAATTCACAAAATAGAACATCACATTCTTCACTCCAGAAGGTCACTTATTTCTCGACTTATAAACCTCTTCTAACATGAAACGGCTAATCATTCTCACATTACTTGGCATTCTGTTAAACTCATGTGCCACCCAAAACCTGCTGGAACAATCAAAAACTACCTTGAAGGAACAAATTCAGGTGTTTGATTCGGCGTTTGCCTACGACTCCACGTATCAGTACGTGATCCGACGTGATGATAAGGTGAGCATTAGTGTTTGGGGACAAGATGACCTGAGCGTTGGTTCTACCTATGGGATATATAACTCAAACGAAGTTTATGGAAAATGGTTGATGGTAGACGCGAACGGTTCGATCGAAATACCAAAGATCGGAAGCTTTAATGCCAAAGGGCTCACCATTATTGAGTTAAAAGACACGCTTCGAAGTCGATTCTCTGAATGGATTGTCAATCCCGTGGTAGATGTTAAGATATTAAACCGTCAACTGAGCATACTGGGAGAAGTTCGGGACCCGGGAGTTTACGACATCGACAAAGAGTACAATTCGCTGTTTGAGTTGTTCTCCCGATGTGGCGGCTTCGAGAATTACGCCAATCTTAAATATGTGAAAATCTTCCGCCAGGAAGGTCCTCACGTTCGGGTGGCTACCATAAACCTCAAAGATTATGGCGTTTACCTATCTCAAAATATTCAGCTTCTACCAAGCGACATTGTTGTTGTTCCGTCGCGCAAATACAAAGAGTTCGACAAACGAATCTCAGTGATAATTCCATTCACCTCTGCTGTAACATCAGCGGCAATTTTCATGAACGCCTTCTAATATGAAACTCCTTAGTAACACATTGCGCCCCTACTTAAAAGGTTTGCCCCTGATTATCCTACTTGGGGTTACGGCTCTTATGATAGCTCGTAAGTACCTGGTTTACACAACTCCCAAGTTTGAAAGCACGGCTAAACTCAAGTTGGCCGAACGCTCGGAGGGAGTTCCGAATAACGACTTGTTCGAAGATTTTGACGTCTTCGTTTCTACCAACAACCTGGAAGCTGAAATCGAATTAATCAAGTCCGATGTGCTTATCAAAAGGGTAATCCGGCATCTTGACCTTGATGTTCAGATTTTCAGAGTTGGTACCGTACGCAAGCAGGAATTGTATCGTAACTCCCCTATTCGGGTACAGCTGTCCGACAGCTTTCAACACCACGACCTACCTTTTTCGATTCTCATCCAAAACAGGAATACTTATCACATTAGTTGTCCATCTCTTCAACTTGACACGAGCCTTGCCTTTGGCCAACTATTGGACATAGGAGGCAGTGGACTACGTGTTTCTGTTGACAACGACAACTCCGGTTACGACGTTATTGGAAGATACGAGTTCTATTGTCACAGCAATGGTTCTCTAATACAAACCATTCAAAACAATCTGGATGTCTACCCTGCCGCAAAAGAAATTCCTGTAATATCAATTCGGTATCGGTCAACCGTACCAAAAAAATCAGCCGACATTGCTAACGGACTGGCACAAGCTTACATAGATGATTATGTTGAGACCCGGCGTCAGGCGGCACAATCGGCGGTTGACTTTTTAGATGAGCAAATTCAGACCGTTTCGAAAGGTTTATCGAAAAGCGAAAACCGTATCGAGAGCTACAAAAGCTCCAAAAGAATTGTCAACCTACGGCAGGAGTCAGAAACAGACCTTCGGAAGATTGCCCAGCTAAAGATCCAGTTATCCAACTTAAAAATCAGTCTGGAAGCCATCGATCGTCTTGAATCTCAGTTGCGTTACAATCGGGACAGTTTCCTTAAATCCGCTCCGAATTTCCAGGCCCACACCGACCTTTTGTCTACCGAACTGTTAAAAAAGGTGAAGCAATACCAGGCTGAAAAAAGAGATCTTTTGATCACCTACACGGCTGGGCACGAGAAGGTACGCGTAGTTGATTCCAAAATCCAGGATATTGCTGATTACCTGATGGAGGCAGTTAGCAACACCAAAGAAAACCTATCAACCAAATACTATGAATTAAACAATGAGATAAATCAGGCCGAGCTGGCCTTTAACGGTTTTTCACAAAAGGAAAAAAACCTGGCCATTATGAACCGTAAGTTCAGTTTGTATGAGAACTCGTATAACTTCCTGAACGAAAAGCGGTTGGAAGCAGAAATTGCCAAGGCAGCCAACATTTCGCTGCATCGGATAATATCCTGGGCAAAACCTTCGCGAAGTGCCGTTTCTCCCAACACCACCATCATCCAGGCCGTTTCTTGCTTACTTGGACTGTTTATAGGTGTGGTGCTGATCTACCTCCTTCATTCTCTAAGACGTAAAGCCAGTGATGAAGACTCGATCGAAACCCGGTCTGCCATTCCGATACTTTTCAAGACTCCCTATCTTAAGAAGGAAGACGAGACACAGTCACTTTTTCACCGTTATGCGGTGCAGCTTGAGCTAAAGGGCCTTGTAAAAGAGGGGGGCCGACTTGTCTTTACTTCGTTCGGTCATGAGGATGGTGTTCGTTTTCACATTCGGGAATTATCAAAAACATACTCCGAACAGGGAAAGAAGGTCCTGGTCATCAATTGTTGTGAGCATAAAATTTCGCAAAATGCCCATTCGGATGTGGTTGACATTGACTTGAACAATCAAAAAAAATCCAGCAAGTCGAAGTTCAAAAAGCGTGTTAAAAAATTAAGTCGCAACTACGATGTAGTACTGATCAACAACTCGGGGCAAATGCAAACGCCTCAAGGCCTGTTAGCACTGAGCATAGCCCATTGCAACCTGTTTCTGGTCGATAGTCAGAACACCCCCGTTTCGGACATCGACACGTTGGAACTAATTCAGCACGAGTACAACTTCCCTGGTCTTCACTTCATTATAAACCGATTTGGGCACAATCCATCTGTACTCCAATTCGCGCGAAAATTCCTCTTTAAGCAATACCAACAAATTAAAAACACTACGGATGGGCCTAACTCATAAACTGCACCAAATAACGACCGCAAACTCAACCAGGGTTTTGATCGATCAGGCGCTTTACAGCGGCACCAACTTCCTGTCCATGATTTTGCTGGCCCGACTCCTAAATCCATATGAGTTTGGTTGGTTCTCCACCATATTGATTGCTGTTTATCTGTTGATGAACGTAAGCAATGCACTTATCATCCAACCTATGCAGGTGCGGCTGGCTTCGTGTGAGGATCAAACATCGTATCTACAGTTTCTCCTGGTGCTGACGTTGATTACACTCTTTACCATAGGGCTAATTAGTCTGGCAGCCTTAGGTATTCTCGACGCCATTGATCTCAAGCACGTCTCTCCACTATTTGAACAAATTCACCCTTGCAAACTGGTTGTTTTTGCCTTGACGTGGCTCGCACATGACTTTTTCAGAAAGCTATTTCTGGCAAATCAAAAACTGGATAAGGCCATTGCAATAGACAGCTTGCTTGCTGCATTTCAGATTACCGGACTTCTTTGGATCTTCTTTGTTCATATGGAGCGGATCGATGTTGTTCTGAAAATTATGACGGCCAGCCTTGGCCTTTCTGCTGCTATGGGCTACTATCTTTCAAGAATTACTCCGTCTTTTAGAGGTGCATGGAAAACCCATTTACAATACCATCTAAAACAAGGTTCGTTTTTGTTTATGTCGTCCATGCTTCAGTGGTGGAGCAGTCAGCTATTCGTAATTACATCGGGTGTTATTTTGGGTATCGCCTCGCTTGGAGCGTTCCGTCTGGTTCAGTCAGCTTTTGGAGCCTTAGGACTGTTTCTTCAGGCCATTGAGAACTATGTGCTTCCAAAAGCCGCTCTTTTACTAAACACGTCGTGGAATCAATCGAAAACCTATGTGCGTGAAATCGGATTAAAAGGCGGACTGCCATTTACCTTGTTGCTTCTCCTTCTTTTTATCTTCTCGAAACCGACTATACTGGCCCTCGGTGGTGAAGAATACCTTTCGTTTCATTACGTGGTTAGATGGATGGCAATCCTTTACCTCATCATTTTTGCCAGTTATACCATCCGTATTCCACTTCGAATTCTGGGGTTGAACAAATCTTACTTCAAGGGATACGCCATCACCTTTATTTTCAGCCTGTTGAGCTACCGCCTTCTACTCGAAAATTTTGGCATTACAGGTGCGATCTGGGGCTTGATCATAAACCAACTTCTTCTCGCTGCTTATTGGAAATTTATTCTAAACAAAAACAATTTTAAACTATGGACATAATTCACATCTTACTTGGCAAAGCCAACCCTAACCGAATGAATGGCGTAAACAAAGTCGTTCTGGAACTAGCTACTGAGCAAAAGAAACACGGTCATCACGTTCAAATCTGGGGATTGACAAAATCTCCTATAAACCTAACGGATAACCGATCAACGGTACCTACCCTGCTATTTAAACATAAGCAAAACCCTTTTGCTCTAAGTTCCTACTTGCAATTGGCCATCAAAAGAACACCATCGAACGCCGTTTTTCATATTCATGGTGGTTGGATACCGGTCTACTGGCAACTGGTTCGACACATTAAAAAGAACGGGAACAGGGTTATTTTAACTCCGCATGGTTCCTACAATCGCATTGCCATGTTAAAAAACCGGTGGGTTAAGAAAATCTACTTTAAAATGTTCGAGATCGACGTGCTCAAACGGGTTGACCATATACACTGCCTGGGCGCCAGTGAAGCATTAGGTTTAGAAGCAATATTTCCTAACCAAAAACACACCGTTTTACCGTATGGTGTATATCGAAACCCGATTCAGCACCTCCCACAACCAAGTGATAAATTCATTTTAGGCTTTGTTGGTCGACTTACGGCTCACACCAAAGGCCTGGACCTCGTTATAAAAGCGTTTGAACAGTTCAGCCGAAAAAAGCACGTAGAACTCTGGATAGTTGGTGACGGACAGGACAAGGAACACTTAGAACGTCTCACGAAAGAAATTGGAGTCGCTTCCAAAGTCGTTTTTCTTGGCAAGTTGTTTGGCGAGGACAAACGTGCGGTAATGAGGCAGATGACAGCCTTTGTTCACCCAAGCCGAAATGAAGGCCTGCCAACAGCCGTGTTGGAGGCTTCCAGTATGGGCATTCCATGTATTGTTTCAGACGCCACAAACCTGGCAGGTTATATTTCACAATACCGGGCCGGTGTTCGTGTTTCGAACGAGAACCTGGTGGAATTGATACTCGGTATGGCGCAAATCTATAAGCACTGGCTCATCAACAAGATTGGAGCGTATCGGGTCAATGCTGAGCGCATGATAGCACAGGAGTTTGCCTGGAGCACTATTGTTCCTAAATATACACAGCTCTATCAGTCCATTTAACCACTCCTCCCGCTTTTTTTACCAATCAACCTCAAGAACATACCACTCACCGACTTCCGTGAGTAAATCATGCCTGATTAGGCAATTTTGTTAACTCATTACCTATTTATATGAAAAGATTATACGCCATTGTTGCCTTGTTTTTTGCCCTAACCTCTGTTGCCTTTGGTCAAGGAATTAGTACGTCCACAAGTGTAACACCCGATCTACATGTCTGTGGAGATACAGGCCGTTTTACCGTCCAGGCCATTAATCAATCCCTACAAACTAAAATCAATCCGGAGTTGAAAATAAAACTTCCCGTAGGCATCTCGTATTCGGCTAATAGTCTTACCGAAATCAGTACGTTGGGATTAAGTGCAATTAATACTTCTGTTGACACCAGCCTCATCTTTTCGGTGGATTCTCTTCAACCCAACGATACACTATCCTTCTTCATTGCTTACACGGCGGGCATGAAGGCAATAGACGAACTTCTTCTGGGGGGTGTTTTTCGAAACAACTTATCGATACACATGGCCTCCGACACGGTTCAAACATCTTCCTCGGGTTATAACATTCTTTACCCGGCTATCTCGATATTGAGCATTAACCCAAGTCAAGCAACCATACCCAGCGGAACAACAAGCCAACGCACCATACGCCTGGTTAACGGAGGCTATGGTTCGCTCAACGCTTTTTTCATTACACATACTGCCAGTGCACCAAGTGTTCAACTGGACTCGACTTCGGCCGGGACTGTGTCGGGCGATACCATATCGTTTGGACCCGCGGACTTTGTAAAATGGGGGAACAATGATTCCAGCTGGGATAGAAATGAGGTGATCGAGTTTGTAGAACATCTGACTGGAACAAGTTGCTCCGACGTAACCGTAACCTCAGAATATGTTGCTCAATGGGGTTGCGAAACTCCTTTAATATCGAGCGACAGGATGTATGCCCACGTAACCATAGAAGCAGACTACCCCCAACTAAGCATCTCTACAACAGATAGTTTCGGAACCTGTTACGGCGCCGGCATCGCCTTGCCCCAACAAATGATGCTCGTAAACAAAGGAGCTGGGGTTGCTGCCCAGACCAAGATTCGTATTTATAAAGCTAATGGAACCAATGAAGATCAAACCATACTAAATCGAATTGATGACAGTTCGGTTGTTTATCGTATTGGATATTCCGGCGTTCGAAAGCAAGCCCAGTTAACCACGAGTTCAACGTCATCGTCAGGCATATACGCCTGCCTTGGCGCCAATCCCATTGGTTCGGTTGAATTCACCATAGCCCAGATAAATCCAAACGACACGGTATACTTGGAGTGGGATATGTATTCCTGCTGTCCTTCACGGTGTCAAAACGACGCCCAATCGGGCTGGGCAGCGAATCTCAACTATTCGAACGAATGTGGGACAAAAACATACAACACCAGTGTGGCCGGACAACCAACCTATGACCACTATGCCACGTTTATGTCGGAGACTCCCATTGACATAAAGGATCAACAGATACAAACATATTCCTATCTGGTTTCAAGCTTCAAGAATGAGCTTCCCACAGGACCCGGGTTTCATTACCGAGCCACGTTCACACTTCCGAACGGCCTATTGTTCGACAGTCTTCGGTTTCATTCAAACTCAACCGAATGGACACCTAACAGCTTGGATTATGACTCCGCCAATGGTACAGTTCAAGCGACTTACTTTGGTGATGCTCCGTTCGTTATTCCCAAAAGCGAACTATCACTTCGACTAAAAGGAAACTGCGGTAACGCAGGGTGGAAAACGATTAAACTGTCTTTCGACTTCATAGCGGACACAACCTGTTCAAGCACTTGCGCAGTTCCACTTGTTTGTGATTTAGAAACTACCACTTTCCTGCATTGCCCTTCGGGTAACTGCTCAGGAGTATCGATTACTTCATATGACTTGTTTCGCACCAACCTTGGTGAACCGGACAACAATCTCGACGGACTGGCAGACAACTCAGGATCTGTAGATTTATCCAAGATCAAAAGAAATAGAGCCATTGTGGGAGATACAATACTGTCAAAGGTAACCTGTTCCATCACCAACCTGGACTCTGCGGTTCGATATGCCTTCTTTGAATCCGATATAGACTATGGAAGCTACCTCTCGGTGGCAGCAACTCAATTAACCTTCTACGACTCAAGTGAAGGTGTGTTTCGCACGTTAGAGGGCATACCATATATCAAGACTACTGCAAGCCACTCCGGCACCTTCCGTTTCTTTTTATCCATGGATTCCTTAAGCAAACTTGACTCCGCCCTCTCTAATCTGAAATTTGACAATGGTGATTCATTGCTGTTTATGATCTATTTTTCTGTAACCGGCCAGGTTCCGGGGTTGGTACAAGAAGCTACTTTTTTGAATGATTTTCATCTGAGTGCGGTGACCAACCCAACTGCTGGACAAAAATTGAATTGTAATTTCAGAAATGGGCGAATCACGCTTATTGGTTATCAATGGAGAAACGATTGGCCGAACAACAATACTCTAAAGAATTGTTCAAGAAACGTGGTACAGAATTTTGGTCTTTCGATAGGAAGTGTAGGGAACAACTATGCTGGAGGCAACTTGTTTCCATTCGAGTTCAGACATTTTGGGCACCTCGAGCAAATCAAGGTAGTGTTACCTACTGGATATTTTGCGCACAAGGCCACCTTGTATTACTACCGTACAGTACGAACCAACTCCATCAGTACAATGCGGCTCAACGACTTACAACCCGACACTACCATTGGCGACACATTGTTTTACTCCATTGATCAGTATTTTGAGAACGGGTCTCTTACCAAAGGAGATGATGGATTTCACGGAAGACTGGTTTTAAACGTTGGAGCAGAATGTTCAAAGCAAACCAACACCTATGAATCATTTCCGTGGTTGTTCCAATACCGTTCGCACTTCTTTGAATCAACGTCTACCCCTGATATTACCGCTTCTGGTCCTGACAAAATCAGGTACGTACCGGCAAACCTCAGTTTGATTGCTGACAATCCCAAAATCAGCGCTAAAACACGATTGGTGGTATGGGATCTACAGGTGAAAAATTCCAACAACTCGGTGGCTAACAACGCATGGGTTCACGCCAATCCAAGTTCAAATGTTCAGATAGACTCGATTGTTGACGCACAAACCAATGTTCGTTACATCAGCCAAAACGGTATTTATCAGCTCGGAAACATATCGTCTAATCAAACGAAAAAGTTAAAAATTCATGCCTCGATTTCCTCCTGCACTAATGAATCTGTGGTCGTTTCGAATGGGTTTTCGTGCGATGGTTATCCTCAGCATCTCGATTCGTTCAATTGTCCTAAAACGAACATTGAACTGTTTCTTGACCCGTTAAATCCAGAGTTTCAGACCAAGGTGTCCACAAAGCTGATGGCTGATCCCTGTTTACCTTTGATCGACTTATCGATTGAAGTAACCAACGCCAAAATTGCCCATCTATTTGATATCGAATTCGAATTTGCATCTCCTGATACGAGTAAGATTGGACTTGTGGATGATTTCTCTACGTGGGAGTATCTCAACGACACTTCGAACGCATCTCCTAACCTGTCTGGCTCCACTTACCAATTTGACTTTAATACGTACGACTCGCTTGTTTCAAAAACCGGCCTGGCTGGCGTGTTAAACATTCCTGAGAACACACTGCGATTAAATTCTCGAATAGCCCTAAAACCCGGGTATGTGCCAGGTGATTATTTGGGGTTGACCATTGGAGCTTCGAACGCCTGTAAAGACAGTTTACCGTCGATCAATTTTGCGGTTGACCCTAATTCCAAGTTTACAAAAGACGAAACGGCCGGCCTGCATCTAGATATAGGAAACAGCTGGAGCGCATCCTGGGGCGACTACAACAATGATGGTTATGACGATCTCTTTGTTCCAATAAACGATCTGACCAAACCCAACATTTTGTATAAAAACAATGGTGATGGGAGTTTCACCAAGGTAAGTAATTCACCTATTGTAGACGACCTAGGAGCTTCGATTGCAGGTTTATGGGGTGATTACGACAACGACGGATATCTCGATCTTTTCGTGGCTAATAATGTCAACTCTTCGAATCAACTCTATCACAACGAAGGGAATGGAACATTCTCGCGTGTTGAAGGTAGCCCAATCTCTGAACATGGAATCTATACCCATGCGGCTGCTTGGTCGGACTATAATCGAGACGGAAACCTGGACCTCGTAATAACCGATTATCACCCAACTCATTACAACACCTTGTTCATCGGAGATGGCAACGGAGGTTTTGAGGTAGACAAAACCAACTCGGTTACACTTTCTGCAACCTCTGCCTTTGGTGTGGCCTGGGGCGACTACGACGATGACGGAGACCCTGACCTGTTTATTGCCAATAACAACGGCGAAAACAATCAGCTTTTCGAAAACAAGTCGGGTCGTTTGGTTGAGGTAAAAACTGGTCCTGTTGTGAATGACAAGGGCCACTCTGTTGGTGGCACCTGGGGTGATTATGACAACGATGGTGACCTCGACCTTTATGTTACTAATGCGCGAGCCACAGAAGCCAATTTCTTGTATGAAAATTTGGGTGCCGGGTCTTTTCAGAAGAATACGACTTCCGAACTTGTTAAGTTTACCGCCAACTCTCACGGCGCGTCATGGGCCGACTACGACAATGATGGTTACCTCGACCTAATTGTGGCGAACGATCAAAATCAACCCAATTTGTTGTTTCGAAACAACCAGGGGTCTTCTTTCACCAGAATTCACAATAGTATAACTCAGGAACGCGGTGACGCCTATGGCACCTCGTGGTCGGACTACGATAACGATGGAGACTACGACGTTGTTATTGCCAACAGAGGCGATAATACCAACGACTTCTTTGTTAACGCAAAAGGGTCTTGTACCAACCACATCGCCATCCAACTCAGTGGTTGCGAGTCCAACAAGTCGGGCGTAGGCGCAACCGTAAAAGTGCGAACCACCGTAAACGGCGAACCGGTTTGGCAAAGACGGGAGTTATCAACTCAGAACTCAGCCATGGGAGGCCAAAACTCAGGTAAACTTCTGTTTGGCCTTGGCACGGCTCAAACAGTTGACACTTTATTGGTGTTATGGCCAAGTGGTATTCAAACCATGATGACGCAGCCATCCCTGAACACTGCACATTCGATTACCGAGCCTTGTGGTTCTGAAGTTTGCGGCGTCGTTTTTCACGATGAGAACAACAATCAACAGATGGACAGTAATGAACGTGGAATTCCTAACCAAAAGTTGTTCGTTACTCCTGCTGGTATTGAAGTTTATACAGACAATAGTGGCCGATATCAATTCTATTCTGAGGACGACACGATCACCATTGTACAAGCATCTTCTGACCAGTGGTCTCAAACGTCTCCATCCTCCAATTCTGGCCACACCATTGTTGTAGACAAACAAAGCCAGAGTTCGTACTGTGGTAATGATTTTGGGAATTCTGCCAATTGTACGTCTCCCGATTTTGACATCCTGGTAGGAACAACTGCCTTACGCAGAGGTCTTTTAAACCCCTTAAATGTTCGGCTAACAAACATTGGTGCCTACGCTTCGTCAGACTCCTTACTGCTGGATGTTACAACCTCTAACAGTATGTATCTGGTAGACTCTACCTGGATTCAGTCGACCGAAGACTCCACCACGCGATCATACAGGTACTATATTCCATCGTTGCAGGCCCTGTCAGACACGTTAATAACGCTTACAGACAGCGTCGATGCTTATGCTCAATTGGAAGACACTGTCACGATACAGGTCAAGGTAATTTACTTCGGAACCGAATGCGATACCTTAAACAACTATGCGCAAACATCAGACATCATCGTGGGGTCCATTGACCCGAACGATAAACATGTTTTTGTTGATCGTATCTCAATAAACAATGAAGTTCCAAGCGAGACTCAAACCAGAGAAAGACTTACATATAAGATTCGATTTCAGAATCTCGGCAACTACGCAGCCAGAAGAGTAGAAATTCGAGACACTCTTTCTCCCTTATTGGATTGGACAAGCTTTAAAACCGAAAGCAGCTCACATCCATTCTCCATTTCAAAGAAAGGTGGAATAATCACGTGGATCAACAACTCTATTGAACTTCCCGACTCTGTTTCGAACCCTGAAGGAAGCCAGGGTTATGTATGCTTTAGCATATTGGCAAAAAAAGACATACTGCCTTACTCTCTGGTTCGGAATACGGGGCATATCCAGTTTGATCGAAACGACTTTATTGCTACCAATTGTACTAAGGCCTATATTGGGTTAACAGGTTTCCAATTACAAAAGAAGCACCTTACGGTATTTCCAAACCCAACATCGTCTGGCTCCCGAGTTTTACTTCTTGACAAAAATCAGGCACCAATCAACATGAGTGAAGTTGTGCTTATCGACGGTACAGGCAGGATTGTGATGGGCAACAATCAAGCTTCCCTCCAGTACACGCTGAACCTAACTCCATTAAAACCAGGCCTTTACACGGTAAAGGTAACAACAGTTGATGGCGAAGTTATGACGCACAAACTCATTCGCATTTAACGACAAAAACAAGCCACTCGGCCCTGCATAAACCCGACTCACCGTTTATCTCCGGAAAGACGCGTTGCTTCCTCGAACTTTGATTAAAACAAAGAATTATGGAACGACCAATACTGCGAGATCGGGTTCTTCAATGGGGCTCACTTATTCTTCAAAAGTCCGATTCAAGGCAAAAATTTTATGCCATTCGGAACCTTGACGGATCTATCCGATGGATTTGGCCATCGTCGAATACCTTGCCACTTTTTCTGGCCTTTTACTCAGCGACAAGTTTAAAGTCAAAGGCCTTTGTATTTTTTTGCCAAGTGGTCTTCAGCCTTAGGCTCCAATCTTTGTTCTTTGAGTCCGTTCACCTAAAACTACGAGAGCTCAAGGCGAAGTACAATACAGGAGACATTGCTTCCTGGGCACTTTTCACCGGCACCATAGGCCCTAATCGTAAAGCAGTTTTGTTAAAGCAGGAAAAACAAGGAAAAAGCTCGTTTACCAAGATTGCCATAGGCTCCTCAGCTTTTGATCTCATTCATGCCGAATATGCCAACCTTAACTTAATAAAGGAACTTAGATTGTCCAATGTTGAGGCGCCGGTTCCGATAAGTCTGACTTCTTCGGGCTTGCAGTTGACTGCTCTTAAGAAAGGAAAACGATCGACTCAATTAACACCAAACCATATGGCTTTTCTACAGGAAAAATACAACCGGACCAATGCCGAAAGAGAACTTCAGTCATGTCCGTTTTGGAGAAACAGTATATTTCGATTAAACGAACTTGGAGGCGCAAGAGACAATAGAATACCGCGAGGTCTGCTAAGAAAACTCAGATCGGTGCTATCGAAAACTGATGAGTCAGCAGCAGTAGAACTATCCTTTGCTCATGGCGATTTCACTCCATGGAATTGCTGGACAACCAATGGAAAACTTTCTGTTTACGATTGGGAACTAGCCAGTCCTATGATGCCCAAATGTTTTGATGCGTTTCATTTCATTATACAAAAGGGCATCCTGATTGAGCGAAAGCACTGGGACCAGATTTTGAAAGAAATCAAATCAAACATCGGAACGACTTTCTTTAAGGGAGATTATGATGAAATGGCCAGGTATCTTCGGTTGTACCTGGTACACACGATCACCTCGTATGTAAAAATCTTCTCCAACCAACCCAAATGGCATGAGCAGGTCCATTGGCTTTTCTCCATCTGGAACGAGGCGGTGAGTTGGATTTTAGAAGACCTCGTAGAACAACGAAAACTGCTTTTGATGGACGTGTTCGACGCCTTACAGACCAAAGACTACTGTGCTTTGAAATTTAATGGATTTACCCCTGAGTCATTACCTGAACACAGTGATCTGGATCTGGTTATGTCGAGGGAGCTTGCTAACAACTTGTTTTACCGATTGAGCAAACACAGTCTTGTACGGAGCATCAAATCGATTCAATATTCCTTTATGCGTCGTTTACAGATACAATTGAAAAACGGTCAGTTGCTATTCATCGATTCCATCTGGGAGCTCAAGCGGAAGAACCTGGTTTTCCAAGCAACACAGGAGCTTTTGAGTAACTCTAAGACAAACTTTTTTGGCGTGAAACAACCTTCGCTTGCAAGTCAGAGTAAATACGTAAACCTCTTTTACCGTCTTAATGGTGAACATCCACCTTCACAATATACAAGCGCTTCGCTTGATTTATATATCGATGATCGATGTGCAAGTTCCAACCCCAAACAAATCCAAAAAATGCTCCATGGTGAGCTCATGAAAATGAAGCAAAATAAAGGGTCGAGATGGCTCATAAATACCCTAAACTACATGATTGACACTGTACGAACCTTCCTGTTCGATACCGGAATGATTGTGACTTTCAGTGGCGTTGACGGTGCCGGCAAATCCACACTTATCGAATCCACCAGAAAACACGTGAACAAAGTTCTACGCAAACCAGTGGTGGTGATAAGACATCGACCTTCGTTACTTCCGATATTAAGTACGTTTGTTCACGGCAAGGAAAAAGCCGAACATCTGGCCACCGTTACCAATCCTCGAATGGGCACAAATGCAAACATCTTCTCGTCTCTATTGCGGTTTTTCTACTATTACCTCGACTATCTTTTTGGCCAGTTCTACGTTTACGTAAAGTACGTACGCAGGGGTAAAGTGGTGTTATACGACAGGTACTATTTTGACTTTATCTCGGACCCTAAGAGAAGCAACATCCGATTACCTAAGTGGTTAACGAAACTTGGATATAAGTTAATTCTAAAGCCAAAAATCAACTTTTTCATCTATGCGGACCCTGAAATTGTATATCAAAGAAAACAAGAACTTAACACGCAAACCATTACGCAGCTTACTCGGGATTATCTGGACCTTTTTAGTGAACTGAAGCAATCGGACCCTAAAAAATATCAGGCGGTTAAGAATCATGATCTTGATCAAACGTTAAACCACATTTATACTGAACTAAAAGCCCAGGTAGCATGATTAAGAGACTTTTACAGCATTTCATTCAAAAACGAAACCCAACGTTTCATCTGGACAACAGCCTGACCATTGGCATGATAATGGCCTTCTCAACGGGAACTGCCATAAAGCTACTGCGTGGATTGGTTGTTCTGCTTAGAGGAAGAAAACCCAAGGGACTTATGCTTGGTAAGCGTGTTTCGTTCCGGTATCTCAGTCGGATTCGATGGGGAGCGTTTCTAAAAATTGGTGACTCAGTAGAGTTATCAGGCCTTGGCAGAATTGGTATTCAAATTGGCAACAACGTGGGTATTGGATCCGAGAGTAAACTAATTTCTTCCACTTCTCTTTCCCATCTGGGGGAAGGCATAACGATAGGAAATAATGTAGGAATTGGTGAGTTTGCCTATTTGGGTGGAGGTGGAGGCCTCAGCATTGGTGACGATTGCATCATTGGTCAGTATTTCAGCTGCCACCCGGAAAACCATTTGTATTCTGACCGTGAATCTCCAATCCGACTTCAGGGAGTTGAACGGAAGGGTATTCAAATTGGTAAAAACTGTTGGATCGGAAGTAAGGTATCGATTTTAGACGGCGTTGTGCTTGGCGACGGTTGCGTTGTAGCTGCAGGCGCTGTGGTGACTAAGTCCTTTCCTGAGAACTCCATACTCGCTGGAGTTCCTGCAAAGCGAATCAAATCAAGAGTTCATGAATCACCCAAAAAAAATACAACGTTTCTTAAGTCGGCTTAGCCCATTGCTGATCGCCATTGTGCTGATCATGACGGCGGGTTATTTTTCGTGGAGCGAGAACATTGCCATTACTCGAGTCCTAAAGATATTCTTTCGTTTGGGGATGACCGCAGCCATTATTATGGTGCATCGGGCTCTTTTGAAACTTGGCGCCATAGCGTCACACGGTTGGCAAAACACCGGCGTATTTATCTTTTACCTGCTCTACCTGTTACTGGGTTTTAGCTCGTTTATGTGGAGCACGGCTCCTGGCTACAGCGCACTTCAATGGTTTATGACCGCCGAAAGTTTAATCTTTGCCTATTACCTGATTCGAACTTTTTTGGTTCTCGATGTTTACTTCCCTGGCCACTCTTTACGATTTTATAGAACCTTTGGCAATGCCTGCTTTGGCTTACTTTTTCTCTTTCTTGTTGGATCGTTTGCCGCGCCTTCGCAGTTTTTCAGGGCTGTAGAGGGAGGCACCGCTCTTAGGTTAGGAGGATACCTCATGAATCCCAATGAATTAGGAATGCTCTCTGGTGTTGGGATATCCTGCCTGACGTTCGATGTCTTTAAGAAACATCGACTTGTTGCTACCCTGTTCAAACTTGGTGTTATGATCGTGGTTTTGTTATTAACGCAATCCAGGTCCTCCCTTATTGGACTTGCCCTCATTCTATATTTCCACATTCGACGATCTGAAAACACCCAATTAAAACTTACTTTAACCATTGCCGCCCTGTGCGCTGTTCCGGCAGTAGCCAGTCAGTTGATTATGCGCTCTGGTGGAATTGAAGATATTCTTTCCATGACAGGAAGACTGCCTTTCTGGAAAGCCCTTGTGCTTGAAGGTGTTCCAAAGGAGCCCTGGTTTGGTTTTGGGTTTATGCGAATCGCCTATACCGATCACTTTGAGAGCATCCATACCTATTCAGGACATATGACACACAACACCTTTCTCCAGGTTCTTCTAAATCTGGGCTTTGTAGGTTTCGTGGTGATGGTATTTCAGCTCCTCTTCACCTTTATTGGAATTCGCAAACAACCCACCGAGAAGCGCATGATGATTGTGGGCATATGCATCCCAATTTTAATAAACTCATTGACCGAATTTGGCATCTTTGGGGAGACCAACTACGGAATTTTGTTCTTTCAGTTTATTATCTTTTTGTTGGTTCTTCGGCCACCAAAGCGCCTTACCTCTGTCCAAAAAAACTATCTGAAACGCAAACGACCCGACCTTAAGTCTCCGCAATACGTTTAACCTGCCTAAAGGTTCAATCGGCTTCACTTCCCTCCTACTCAACGATTCTCGTCAAAATTACACAGCTAAGAGATGACCTTCGGAGAACAGAAATGAAAACACAACCTACTATATTGGTTTCTGCCTATGCAGTACATCCAACCAAAGGATCGGAAGACGGAATGGGCTGGAATTTTGTGCTGCAAATTGCGAAACGATTTCCTGTCATATGTGTCACCAGAAAGAACAACAAACCGGCCATTGACAAGTACATTTCAAGCGTCAATGACTCAAGGTTTAACCGCATCACCTTCTTGTACTTCGACCTTCCATACTTCCTGAGATTCTGGAAAAAGAAGAATCGCGGTGCATTGATCTATTATTGGATGTGGCAGTTTGCCTTACCCCGCTTTATCAAACAACAGAATATCAAGTTCGACGTTGTTCATAACCTTAACTTTCACAACGACTGGACACCCAGTTATCTATGGAAGCTGAACAAGCCCTTTGTTTGGGGTCCCATTGGGCATCACCCTGAGATTCCGCATCAATACCGCAAACCTCATGGCTCCAAATTCGTACTAAAGAACAAGCTTACCTGGTGGGTTAAAAATGTTATGTGGAAGTGGTCAGGGGCACTGCACAGAACCATTGAGAAAGCTGATTTTATATATGCCATGAACTCATCGGTTGGTGAGAACATAAAGCTAACAACGAAGAAGCACTTTGTACGACCATCAGTTGCCTCGCAAGACCACGGATATTATCAACAAGCAAAGTCGGGCGGTTTTCGAATCATTTCAGCGGGTCGCCTTGTTCCACTAAAAGGCTTTGACCTGGGAATTAGAAGCTTTGCACGATTTCTTGATCTCATACCACCCAATGAACGAAAACTCTGCTCTCTTACGATTGTGGGGAGTGGACAAGAAATCACACATCTAAAAGAAGATATTCAACGTTTGGACATAGCCTCCCACGTCACCTTAATACCTTGGCTCGAACGAGATGAATTGCTAAAAATAATGAAAGAAGCGTCGATGTTTCTGTTCCCAAGCCATGAAGGAGCAGGCATGGTGGTGGCAGAAGCCTTGTCTTTTGCACTACCCGTTGTTTGCCTCGACAACTGTGGCCCTGGTGAACTAATTGACCGAGAATGTGGGTTTGCAATACCTAAACAGTCCTACGATTCCACTGTCGAACAGCTTGCAAACGCCACCTATACCCTATTTTCTAATCATACCCTATACCATTCCATGAGACATGCCGCCCGGAAACGCTTTACCGAACTGTTTGATTGGGACAGACGGGGAGAATGGTTAGAAGAAGTGTATCTGAGTGTAGTGTAAGAATCTTCATGTTCAATCGTACTGCAAGGCTCGTAACACATGTTCGGGCCTTGTTTGTTTATTACTCTCGAGCACATACAGCTTATCGTTGATATTCTACCAATTAGCAACGGAAATACTACAACCACCGATTTCAGAATTTTTCTGTTAACAAAGTACCTAACTTTATCAATGTATTAAGTAACAAAGTATTTGTTAGGGTGTCCTATTTCACACTACGGTGCAAAAATCTTCATCCCTAATAGTACGGCAAGGCTCGCAAACAAATGTTTCGAGCCTTGTTTGTTTAATACACAAATCCAACTACCACTTATCCTTGATTTCGGACCAATCAACAACCGAAATATTGCAATCGCCGATTTCAGCACATTTTAGGCAATAAAGCAAGGAACTTTGATGGTATAGAAAGTAACAATGAGAATACTAGCAGCACATTTATACAACGACTTTAGCGGGAGCCCGAAAGTTCTTCGTCAGCTGGTAAAAGGCTGGATCTCGGCCAAAATCCCGTGTACTGTATATACGGGATCAAAGCGGGATGGATTTCTCTCTAACATCAACGGAGCTGAGTATTCCTATTTTGGTTACAAATGGTCGTCAAACTTCATTATGCGGTTTGTCTACTTTCTCAGAAGTCAGTTGAACCTCTTTGCCCAGATATGGCGATCTGCACACACTAACGACATTATTTACATCAACACCATACTACCATTTGGCGCAGCTCTTGCTGGCAAGCTTAGAGGGTGTCGAGTAATTTATCACATACACGAGACGAGCGTTCGGCCACGGATTCTCAGGAGTCTACTATTTAAGGTTGTTGAACAAGTTGCCTCGGACAGCATTTTTGTTTCGAAATACCTGGCTGGTGAGGTACATCTTAAAGGCCCAAAGACCAAGGTACTTTACAACACACTTTCGAAGGATTACCTGGATGCGGTTCTCAACATGGTTGTGCCAAAGACATCGTTGAGAAATGTATTAATGGTTTGCTCATTAAAGTCATACAAAGGCGTTCGGGAATTCATACAACTTTCGGAACAATTGCCCTACCTTGAATTTCGGTTGGTTCTTAATGCCAAAGAAGAAGAGATTAACTCCTTCTTTGACATGAAACTACCTGATAATCTTAGGATCTATCCTACTCAAACCGACGTACACCCCTTCTACGTTTGGTCCGACATTGTGTTAAACTTATCTCACCCAGATCGATGGGTTGAGACCTTTGGCCTCACAATTCTGGAAGGAATGGTATACGGCAATCCGGCCATCGTACCCAACGTAGGTGGTATAACCGAATTGGTTACCGATGGAAAAGACGGTTATCAAATTCCGGTGCACCGTCTCAATTTAATCAGCAATACACTTCACGATTTATTTCACAATCCAACGGAGTACAAAAGGCTGAGTCTGGAGGCCTTCAAAAAAGGCTGGTCTTTTGCAGACGACGGTTTCGTTCGAAAAAATATCAAAATCTTAACTACATAATTATGGGAAACTGGGAAAATCTTTACCTCGAAATTTACGATGAAGTTTGTCGGCTTAAAGCCAATGAACAATTCTATAAGACCATTGACAACCTATCCATCGACCCACGATACAAATACAAAGGGATGAGAGAAAAATGGCAGTTGGCATTCAACCTGATCAAGCGAAATGGATAAAAAACGAAACATAGCAATCATTGGCACAGTAGGGCTACCAGCCAAATACGGCGGTTTTGAGACACTTGCCAACCATCTTGTTAGCAACCTGAGGGAGATGTATTCGTTCACGGTTTATTGTACCAAAAAGAGATACAAAAAATCGGAACGGTTGAATACGTACGAGGGTGCCAAACTCAAGTACGTAAACCTCCGGGCAAATGGTATTCAAAGCATCTTGTACGACGCATACAGCATTTTACACGCCCTACTTTATGCAGACATTTTGCTTATTCTGGGTGTTGCCGGAGTTTGGGTTCTCCCGTTTGTACGATTGTTTACCAACAAAAAGATAATTGTCTCGATAGACGGAATTGAATGGAAGCGTGAGAAGTGGAGCTTACCGGCTCAACTCTACCTCAGGTGGGCCGAAAAGATTGCGGTTTATTACTCGCACATCGACATTTCGGACAACGAGTCTATTCAAAATTATACCGGCCTTCGATATGGCACCTTAAGTAGGGTTATCGAATATGGCGGAGATCATGTCAAGCCGGTTGCCATAGAACAAAAAGACCGTAAGACCCATACCTTTATTGATCAGCGTTACGCGTTTACCGTATGTAGAATCGAACCTGAAAACAACATCGAAATGATCCTGGAGGCCTTCAGCGGTCAAAACCTCATGAACCTGGTTGTTGTGGGAAACTGGAACAACAGCCTGTATGGCAAACGTCTCAGAAAAAAATATACGAAGTCAAGGCTGATATTACTCGATGGTATTTACGATCAACGAGAGTTGGACGTTTTAAGGAGTAATGCTTGTTTGTACGTCCACGGGCACTCTGCCGGTGGCACGAATCCCTCGCTGGTAGAAGCCATGAGCCTGGGTTTACCAATTATCGCCTTTGACGTGTCGTATAACCGCGTAACAACCGAAAGACAGGCGCTTTACTTTAAGACGTCCACCGACCTGGTCTCCTTGATAGAATCAAACTCGGAGCAACGACTGCTTGAGGTTGGTATTAAGATGAGAACCATAGCAAAGAGACGATATAATTGGGCACGAATTTCGAAGCAATACCACAACCTGTTTGTTGCGTGCATGTCATCATCCACTAAACCGGCGTTGAGTAACAATGCCTCAGAGCTGCCTCTTCCGGTTTTAAGTGAGTTGAATGCCAATCATCTCAAATACACTAAACTTTTTTACGAATCGTGATGGAAACTATAACCGACTACTTATTATTTTCTATTACAGGATCCATAATTGCAGGAGTTCTTACTGCTGTTATGATCCAGTTTCTTCGGAAACATGCGACCAAAATGAGGCTCATCGACAAACCGGGACACCGAAAGGTACACAAAACTGTGGTTCCGGTTGTCGGAGGTCTCGCTATTGGTTTAGCATGGCTACTCACCATGATCTCCAGTCCTTTGGTCTGGAAGTCGGCGCCTAGCATTTTTGCCATCTTAGGCACAGGCATTCTATTGGTGTTTGTTGGCATCCTGGATGACCGAGTTGGGTTATCGGCAACCAAACGACTTGCCATTCAATTATTCTGTTCATTCCACATAGCGAGTTGGGGAATCCGACTTACATCGCTTTACGGCATATTTGGCATCTATGAGCTTAACACATGGGCTTCATACCTCATTACCGTTGTACTCATAGCGGGTGTGATCAATGCCTATAACCTTATTGACGGCATAGACGGTTTAGCCGGGCTTCTAACGCTGGTTTCCTTCCTGGTTCTATACGTTATCTCCTTGGTGATGCAGAATGGAACACTTTTGCTTTGTCTTGCTGCCATAGTTGGCAGTTTGGTTCCCTTTCTAAGGTCTAACCTAAGTAAGAACAAAATTTTTCTAGGTGATGGAGGCTCCATGTTGCTTGGATTCATCCTCGTAGTTTCAGGTTTGCTCCTAATCGAGCAGGCTCAGTTCTCTGATAAACTGTTGCCCGAAACCGTCGTCAGCCTTGTATTCGGTCTTTTTCTGGTGCCTGTGTTAGACGCACTCCGTGTATTTGCAACGCGGTTCCTTCGAGGATATTCTCCGTTTCATCCGGACAAATCGCATTTACACCACTCCATGTTATCTTTTAAACTAAGTCATGTACAATCCACTTTGTTCATCACCTTCTTTGTGGCTGTCTTGGCTGGGTTCACCTACCTCTTCAACACCTTGTACAACATCCAAACCGCCATTGTTTGTACATCGTTATTCTTTTTTGCCAGCTCCGCACTTCTACGAGGTGTTGTGCAACTAAATGAATGGAAGAACAAGGTACGATCGTTGGAGAGAGATGGTGTATAATTCTTATCGCCTTAACGTATCGAGTCGTTGTTTTAACTGAATCATGGCCAGATCGGCCTGGGACTCAACCCGAGCGACCAGTGATTCTACTTCCACTAAATTCGACGCTGTCAGTTGCTCAATTTCCTGTAACCAGGATACATCCAAACCACACACCCGAAAAGACGACATGGTTCGGTGGGCAGCAAATTTGAGTTTGTCAATGTCATTCATCGCCGACTTTAGCTGAGTAATTCTCTGAGGAAGGAGTTCAATGGCGGTTTCAAGCATTTCAGCTTCATACAACGCGTCTCCATCTGCCAGTTTATCAATGTAGCTAAGATTAATACCTGCATGGCCAAACACAAACTCGATTACCCGATTTTGATCAAGAGGCTTTTCCCAAACATCAGGGTCATTGTTCGAAGAGCCTGAAACATATTGAACCCGAGATTTTTTAACGTACTCCTTCAGTTCGTCGAAACTAACATCGGGTATATTGGAGTCACAAAGAATACAATCTACTTCTCTGAGGTTAAGATTCCTGACCTCCTGGAACGACTTACAAATCGTGAGCTCAATAAGGTGGAGGCCATTCAACAACCGCTTGAGACTAAGAACATCAATGTTGTCGTCCTCAATGTAAAGCAACCTCTTTTTCATCAATATGGATGTTCGCTGAGCTTCCAATATTGCATAATCGCATCCAGCATCTGTTTGAATTCGTCGTAGTCAACCGGTTTAATCATGTAGCCCGCTATGCCCAGTTGAAATGTGTCTTCCTTGTCTTGCTGATCTTTTGATGTGGTTAACACCACTACCGGTATTTGTGCCCATTTGGCGTTGGTTTTTATCTGTTTGAGGAATTCGATGCCGTTCATTTTGGGCATATTGATATCAAGAAAGATAATGCCTGGCAATTCGTTACATGCTTCGAGGTATTCAAGGCCCTCTTCCCCATTCGACTTCACAACGCATTCGTTATTGATGCCGAGCTGGGCTATACCTCTTTTTATGGTCATTACATCAACCAGGTCGTCTTCCAAAAGCAATATTTGTTTACTGGATAACATCGATGTAAAATTAGTCTTTTTTAGGTACTGTAAAACTAAACACACTTCCCGTACCAAGTTCCGACTCTACCCATATGGTACCTCCATTACGCTCAACAATGCGTTTAACAATGCTTAAGCCTATACCTGTACTTTCATATTCATCTTTTGACTGAAGTGTTTGGAATATCTGAAATATCTTATCAAAGTGCTTTTCGCTGATTCCAGGGCCATTATCCCGAACAGAAAAGATGTACGCATCGTCTGTCTCGGTTCCAGCCACCGTTATCACTCCCTTGGTTTTGTCGGTAAACTTAATTGCATTGCCAATCAGGTTCTGAAAAACCTGTTGCAGCCGAATCCGGTCAAATTGAACCTGGATGGACGGCATATCAAGATGTATTTCGCTATAATCATCATCCTGAAAAATCTGGATGAGATCCTGAACAAGCAACTTTACATCTACCTCTTCGGTTTCATTGCTCAGACGGCCGATTTTTGAGTATTGCAACACTCCCTCAATCAGGTTGTGCATACGGGAGATCCGTCCCTTTAAAAGGCCCAACAGTTCCTTTCCCTGATCGTCCAGAACTTCAGAATAATCCTGGCTCAACCAGTCGGAAAGAGACCCAATGGACCGCAAAGGCGCTTTGAGGTCGTGCGACACGATGTACGCAAAGTCCCTTAATTCCTGATTAGCGTCTCCCAGCTCATTCAGAAGACTCTCCTTCTGGGCTTCAATGGTCTTTCGCTCAGTAATATCTCTAACAAATGCAGAAAAGAAGGTGTGCTCTCCCTCTTCAACCGCAGATATCGACAACTCAATAGGGAACTCGTTTCCCGCCTTGTCTACGCCTGTAATCTCAATGCGCTTGTCAAGAACCGGTCCCTCTCCTGTCTTTCGGTAATGAGCCCATCCCTTTTCATGTGCAGCAACGTAGTTTTGCGGAATGATCAACTCGGTTAATTTCGACCCGATGGCCTCCTCCGGTGAGTAACCAAAAATGCGTTCAGCGTTCTTGCTCCAATGGGTAACATTACCCTCTATATCGGCGGAGATGACCGCATCCAGTGCTGTGTCGATAATCAATTGTAGTTGGTCCTCGCTCTTCTTTCGAACTCGCTCGATTTCTTTACGTCTGGTAATGTCGCGCCATATTTCCCGAGAGCCAATGAGCTTACCATTCTCCATAATGGCCGTTGAGTTAACCTCAACATACTTGACCTTACCATTCTGAGAAATGATTCTTCCCTCATATCCAGAAAAGTAACCGTCCGTTTTTAATTTTTCCAAAAAACGGTTGGCTTTGGGCAAGTCATCAGGATGCACCAGATCACTTATATGAAGCTTGTTTATATGTTTCTGATCGTACCGCAGAATTTTCTCTCCTGCTGTATTGATTTTCTTTAGAAAACCGTCTTCCGAAAAGATCACGAATGCATCATACATATTCGTCACAAGGTCTTCGAGCTCTTTTCGATTTTGCTCCAGTTCCTTGTTTACCAATATTCGTTCAGTGATGTCAAGCATGGTTGCAATTGTTCCAATACTTTCACCGCTCGACCCCTTGAACTCAGCAGCACTTACCCGCGCCCAGTATGATTTTCCAGACTTGTGAACAAGCTCAAACTCATATACCTTACCTAGCTCATAACCGCTCCCAGTAACCAGGTCTACCACCGACTTGTTCCGATCAACCGGCACAAACACGTCTTTCACGTTGGACTGAAAAAGCTCATCGTATCGGTAACCCGTAATGGGCGTCATGGCCCTGTTGATGTAGGTGATTCGGCCATTAGGATCAGTTGCGAAGATGCCCTCACTCAAGCTATTAGCTCCAAACCTAAATAGCTCCTCGCGCTCGTGAATCAATTCTTCTGACTTTCTGCGATTCTCAGTTTCTGCCTGAAGCTCAGAAAGCACCATTGATGTCTTACACGACTCCACAAACCTGACAAGAACTGGTTCGAGGTGATCAGGATTCATTAAAGTCGATTCGCCCTGTTCTGAACATCCATAAACGAGTGCATAGTCCTTGAATCTAAAAACGGAAATCTTCCACCCTTCTAACTGGTCTGTTTCAATTTGAGTTATTTGGGATTCAGCAGAGCTCTTCACTGCATCAATCAAATCTGAGGTTTCATATACCTGACCAACCTCTCCGGGAACTTTAATTTCAACTGCCCACTGCTCCCCAGACCGTCTTAGGAATGCCACGAAGTGCAGATCTTCCTGATTACAAAACTCGTCTAGAAACGTTTTGGCATTTTCCTTGAAATCGAGGCTGGTTCCAATGGCTAGTTGCAGCTTGTTAAGCCTCTTAAGTGCATCTAATTGCTTGTTTGCGTTATCCATCTATAGGCGTCGAGATAAATGAGCCATGGGTTGACTCAATCCGGTATTCCAAAGATACAAACGCTTGTGAAACAACCTATGAATAACTGTCTACCACAATGTAAACACCTTAAAAACTTTTTCAAAATCGCCCGATTTAACACGCACCAGATACAGCGCATCCTCCGCGCAGTCACCTCTAAGGCCCACCACTGTTGTGCCTGCAGAAACCGTTTTCACATCATCGGCAAGAAACTGCCCCTTCATGGTGTACATGGATATTTCTACTTCCCTCTTCATATCAGACTCAATGAACAGTCTGAGTGAATCATTAACCAGTTTTGGATTTGGCCCAATCCGCACGCTAAATTCTGAGGGTAGTATTTCCTCATAAATGTTGATCGAGTCATAATCCTGTGCCACCCAAAGTCCGCCGGAAACACTTCCCGCCCAGAGTTTTTTCCCAGTTGGATCATTTGGATCGAACATCAATGTACGCGTTCTGCCTCCAACATTTAGCGGGCCTCTCTCTTGCCACGTTACCGAATAGTCGTCGTTGATCTTACCCATATAAATACCACGGCCATGAGATGCAGCAGCAATGGTCATGTCGCTTTTACGAATCCGGACCATGTTTACCTTTAGGTTAGCAAAACCTTCGTTAATCAACCTCCACTCGGTGTTTGCTCCATCGAGTTTGGTTGTCATCATAACACCGGCCTCCGTCGCCAAATACGCCACTTCCTTGTTGTAGGGGTGAAGTTCTATCCATCGAATTGGGATATCCGGCAGGTCGCCTTCGTGACTCTCCCATGTTGGGCTATCAGTCATAGCGTTCTTTGACTCCCAAACACTTTCAATGCCATAGTTTGAATATACCGCCAGAACGTGATTGGCGTCTACAGGATCCACATAAACACATCGACAATACGCATCTGGCAAAAACCGGCTTGGGTCACAGTTAATGGGTAAATAATTTTCATCAGATGTATTGGCGTCTTCGATTCGGTACACCGGCCCGCCAGCAGCACGACCTATAAAGGCCACATTGGCCTGTGCGGTTCCAAGCCCAATGGCCGAAAACGATCCAAACGTTCTACATCCTTTCTCCCAGTCATCTTCGGTTGCCGTTCTGGCATTTGTCAGTCGCCATAACCCGCGATTCGTTAACTGATACAAGATGTTTGGGTCGTTCGGGTCCATTTCGATTGGGTTAATGAACAGCGTATTATTATTCACAATGTTGGGGTTTGTGATCGTATCAACATCCCCATAACTGGTTCTATAAAGCCTTCTGTATTGGGTAGTGGTATAAAAGATATTTCCGTCTTGATGATCCACGTTGCAGTAACTACCATCTGCCCACGACAATTGCCTGAACTCGGTTACGCCTTCCTGCTCCGAACCAAGTGATCCGTTGTCTTGTGTTCCACCTATCACAAACTGACTACCAGCTTTTGCATCCATGGAAACACTGTAAAACTGTGTTACGTTATAGTTTTTGTTGATGGAATAGAAATAGGGTGTGTCTGCCAGGATATTATCACAGCGATACACCCCGCCATCGTTCCCCAACAGTAGTGTATCCTGATTCTTAAAAACCACTTCATGTTGGTCGACATGTACGTATTGCAACGGACTCGTAACTCTTCTCCGTCCTTCGAACATTTGCTGCCACGACTCACCCCCATCCATGGTTCTAAACACGTTGAGTCCACCAACCAGTACCACGTCTTCATCTTCAGGTGAAACCTTAATAATTAAGTCGTACCATCCCTGCAATCTGGCCATATCACGGTTTCCTCCCGGAAGTGCTAGTGTATCCCAGTTAAGTCCCTTGTCATCGGTTCGATATACACCATGAATTCTGTTTGAGTCTTCTCGAACACTGCTTGTAGGCACGGCGTACATTACATTGGCATTGGAAGGTGCTGTTGCCAATTCGATCCTTCTCGTTTCCGATGGTATACCGTTCATTCGTTTCTCCCAGTCGTTGGGATCGCCTGTTTCAGAGAAGTAGATTCCATCCGTATTGAAGTTACCGATACACACCACGAGATCATTATCTGCAGTGAATTCGATATCTGTGGTTGAGTTAAATATGGACCCATTGCTTGCACCAAGCACACTGGTCCAGGTGGATCCGCCATCCTTGCTTCGCATAAGACCTCCGCTGCGTGTGGCTACGTACACATCTGAAGTGACAGGATGAACTGCCATGTCGTGACAATACCAAAACGTATCGGTCAAAGTCGAGGTTAACTGGGTCCATGTTTCTCCTCCATTGGTAGACTTCCAAACACCTGCCCCCCTCGCCGCTTCGGCATTGTTCCAACCTTCACCGGTACAGAAGTACATGGTCTGCGTTTCGTTCGGATCATAAACGAGTCGCTGAACCGCCAGGCTGGCGAAAAAGTCATCTACGTTCCTCCATGAATTCGGGTAGATACGCGTTTTCCCATGACTTACCGGAACTCCCATCTGATGTTTTTGACCAAGTAAGTATTCCCATAACTTGTGACTCTCAACCTCTCCTGTAGCCGGGTTTCGGGTCATAAGGACCTCTTGGTCGATTACTCCAGGTGCCTGGCCTTCAGGTTCGCTGGTTTTCTGCGGTTGAGATGAACAAGCACTTATAACAACAGAAAGGAAGAGTATGGGTAAAAGTTTCTGCATAATAGATTTAAGCCGTAACGGTAAATGATGTGGATTCTAGGTTGTTGATTGGAATACTCAATTTAGTCACGGTTACTGACAGGTTCTCCGCCTGAGGAAATTGGCTCTTCAGGGCGTGTAATACCGCAACACTGCTCTCTTCAATCAATTTGAATTCCCTGGCCATTGTTACTTTGATCGTTTGAATAACTTGTTGATAGTCGACAGTATCCTCCAGTTCAAGACCACTTCCAGGTAAATTTATGTTCATTTCTACATCCAACTGATATTCGGCACCAAGCTGTCGTTCTTCTTCAAACCATCCGTGGTACGCCCATAAACGAAAGTTGTTAATGTGTAGTTTTCCCTTTACAGAATTCATGCAGTGTTACCTTTAGACTTTGTGAAAGTCTATCTTTGCAAATCTACTCAAAAAGACAGCATGGATTTAGATTTTGAAGCACTTAAAGAATTGCATAAAGATCAGGACAATTTCGATCATCCTGACTTCTATGGTATTGATGATCTTTTGACCGAAGAACACAAACTCATTAGAGATGCAGTGCGTCAATGGGTGAAGCGGGAAATATCACCAATCATCGACGAATGCTGTCAAGAAGCAGTGTTTCCAAGACATATTGTGCCGCAACTGGGAGAGATCGGTTGTTTTGGTCCACACATCCCTTCCGAATATGGGGGTGGCGGTTTAGACTACATCGCATACGGCTTAGCCATGCAAGAGCTGGAACGAGGCGATTCCGGCATTCGTTCCACTGCGAGTGTACAGGGTTCATTGGTTATGCATCCGATTTATCAATTTGGAAACGAGGAACAACGTAAAAAATATCTGCCTAAACTGGCTTCTGGCGAATACCTGGGTAGTTTTGGATTGACCGAACCAAACCATGGTTCCGACCCTGGTAGTATGGAAACCAATTTCACGGAAGACGGCGATCACGTTATTCTTAACGGAGCCAAAATGTGGATCAGCAACTCGCCGTTTTGCGACATTGCCGTTGTATGGGCTAAAAACCCTGAGGGCATTGTTCAAGGACTGATTGTAGAGCGCGGTATGGAAGGATTCACTACGCCTACTACGCATAAAAAGTGGAGCTTGCGAGCTTCTGCCACTGGCGAACTGGTATTTGACAACGTACGCGTTCCTAAATCCAACATCTTACCAAATATCCAGGGTTTAAAAGGCCCGCTAAAATGTTTGAATTCGGCGAGGTATGGAATCAGCTGGGGCGCTATTGGTGCT
>JAEPQQ010000013.1:45337-59300 GCA_017640445.1 Bacteroidia bacterium
ACTGTTACCACACTGCTGTTCAGTATGCTAAAGAACGAACGCAATTCGGCCGCCCAATTGGAGGCTTCCAACTGCAACAAAAGAAGCTTTCGGAAATGCTTACGGAGATTACCAAGGCCCAGCTCTTAGCCTGGAGACTCGGTAGCCTAATGAACGAGGGAAAAGCAACCCCAACCCAAATCAGCATGGCCAAGCGAAACAACGTTGAAATTGCCTTAAATACAGCGAGAGAGGCCAGGCAAATTCTTGGTGCTATGGGCATATCGGGCGACTACCCGATTATGCGACATATGGCAAACCTCGAATCGGTTATCACCTACGAGGGTACACACGACATTCACTTGTTAATTCTGGGCATGGAAATAACGGGCGAAAATGCCTTTGTATAAAATTGTTCGATTTTTGTAGGAGTTTATTTACAATCTCCATTTAGGAAGTATAAACCAGGTGAAAACAGTTACATCATATACCGCCTTGAGATCAATATTCGCAATACTGGTCTGTCTTAGCCTATACGTACCAACAAGTGCTGCCGCAGGATACGACTATACACCAGCCATAATTCAACTAAACCGAAACCAGCAAAACGATACGGTTGGATTCAACCTTGTGAAGGATCTGTACAAAGTATTCTACAAAAACATAATCAATCAGACAGTTACTCTTTGGGACTCGCCTGCTAAAAAAACTAAGATAAAGCCGAATGCCTTACAGTTGATTGAGTCTCAAAATGACTTAAAATTTAGGGAATGTGCCGACTTGTTCATTTACGAATACTGGAAACTCTATAAGAAGGATTTTGAGTTTCAGGTACTTGGCTTTTCCTTTTACAGCAGAAGTGAAGACAATAAAAAGGTCAACTTTGGATATGTAGATGCCTCCGATGTTCAATCGTTACTCAGCAGCATGGTAATTCCCACTAACATCAATGGGTCTACCAACCTCTCGTATTGGCACGCCATAATGAGCAAAACGTACAACTTCAACCTGGTCAAGTTTGGCAACGTGGATCTGGTAAAAAATCCTTCGGTGGCATTCGACCTTAAGGATCAGGTATTTGGAGCAAAAAAAATCCGCACCAACCAATACGTAATCACACCATCGAAAGAAATAGAATACTTTGTAATTCCGGGACGAGACACAACAACGTCGGCACACTGGTTATGTAAGTCGGTAGAACTGTACTTTCAACAAAACCGCAATGAATATTTCAATCGGACCAAAGCTCCTTCCATATCCTATCTCGACATTCATGCACCTTTGAAGGTTACCCGCGTTGAAGTAAGCGAGATTTGGCAAAAGAATAGTAAAACTGAGATAGCGTATACACCACATAGTGTCCGCATATTTGTTAACGACAAGCCCATGCCTGAGATGTCGATTCAAGAAATTAATCAAATGCAACTTTTGGTGCAGTTCAGGCCGTTTACTGAATATTTGAAGGAGAAAGAATTTAAGTTTAATATCAAACGGGTGAACTACGAACCGATCTATGGCTATCAGGCAGACGAAATAAAAACCGCACTTTACTCAAAAGACTGGAATAAAATTCAGTACGTTGCACCCAACTTACTCAAAGACAGAAACAAACTCTAATGGCATATAAAATCAAATTTGGCACAGATGGATGGAGAGAAATCATTGCCAAAGACTACACAGTTGAAAATGTAAAACGCGTGGCATTGGCTACGGCTAAATGGATATCATCGAGCAATTTGAACAAAACCGCAGTTATTGGATTTGATTGCCGTTTTGGTGGGCAAATGTTTATGCAGGCTACTGCTGAGGTTTTTGCCTCTCAAGGCATCAAATGCCTGGTTTCCGAGCACTTTGTTTCCACTCCAATGGTGAGCTTGGCTGCCAATCAGAAAGACGCCGGAGTTGGTATTGTTATAACCGCAAGCCACAACCCTCCAAGTTACAACGGTTTTAAGATAAAGGCTTCGTATGGTGGTCCGGCTTCACCGGCAGAGGTTCAGAAAATTGAAGATTTTATTGCTGAAGAAGCTCCTGTTGAAGGTGACTCATATGCGACCTACAAGTCGAATGGAATGGTCGAAATCATCAATATGGAAACCGATTACTTCAATCAGGTAGAATCCAGTTTCGATATGGAAATGCTTCGCAACGGAAACCTCCAGTTTGCCTACGATGCCATGTACGGTGCAGGGCAGGACATTGTTCGGAGACTTTTACCAGAAGCAACCTTCCTTCATTGTGAACACAACCCAGGCTTCGACGGGCAGGCCCCAGAACCAATACACAAGAACCTAACCGAGTTCAGCGAGGTAATCCGTATGGCGGAAAACATCGACAGTGGACTCGCTACCGATGGAGATGCGGACCGAGTAGGTTTGTACAACTCTACTGGTGTATTTATCGACTCACATCACATCATCCTCTTGTTGATTCACTACCTCCATAAACACAAAGGACTTAATGGAAAGGTTGTAAATAGTTTTAGCTGTACCGGCAAAATCAAAAAGCTTTGTGATCTGTACGGTTTGGAACAACAAACGACTAAGATTGGGTTCAAGTACATCTGCGACATTATGGTTAACGAGGATGTACTTATCGGAGGTGAAGAATCAGGTGGTATTGCCATAAAAGGTCATATTCCAGAGCGAGACGGGGTTTGGATCGGTTTTGTTATTTGGGAATTTATGGCAAAAACCGGGAAGTCGCTTGACGAACTGATCGAAGAGATATACGACCTTGTTGGTTCCTTTGCAGTGGAACGGTACGACCTTCATATCAACGAAGAACTGAAACTTGCAATTGTTCAAAACTGCAAGGAAAACAAGTACTCGAACTTCGGAGACTATACAGTTGAGAGGGTTGAAGATACCGATGGATTTAAGTTCCACCTTGGCAACGACCAATGGGTTATGATCCGCCCTTCTGGAACAGAACCGGTACTTCGCGTATATGCCGAAGCCGAGAATTCGGATGCCGCATTTGCTATACTTGATGCTACCAAAGCGACCATATTGGCATAAACTTCTGCTTGCCGCACTCGCAGTGCTTACGATGCATACGGAATCAAAAGCACAAGGGGTTGGGTCAGAAGTAGATTCCGCTCGGTTATTCAAGAAACGTAAAACCTTGATCATTGCGGGGAATGCCGTAGGGTACTCGGCCACTATGTTTGGCCTTTACAATCTATGGTACAAAGACTACCCCTTAACCTCCTTCCATTTTCACAACGACAACCGCGACTGGAACCAAATGGACAAGGTGGGACATGCCTATAGTTGTTACTACGAAGGCGTTGTTGGCATTGACATGATGAAATGGGCCGGATACTCGCACAAAACTGCCAGTATTCTGGGCGGGTCGTATGGCTTTCTGATTCAAGGAGGCATCGAAGTGTTTGACGGTTTTTCGGAGGCCTGGGGAGCTTCTTCCGGTGATCTGATAGCCAATGCCGTTGGGTCTTCTTTAGCCATCGGGCAGAGTCTTGCCTGGGACGAACAACGCATTTGGATGAAGCTATCTTATCAGCCGAGCGAGTTTGCAGCTATCCGGCCTGAGCTTCTTGGCAGCAGTTTTGTTGAAAGCCTGTTTAAAGACTACAATGGACAGACCTATTGGCTTTCGGGCAACATCCGGTCGTTTATAAAAGACGAGACGAAGTTCCCTGCCTGGTTAAACATAGCCGTTGGATACGGTATTAATGGCTTTGTTAGTTCAGACGACAACCTCTTTGAACGCGATGGACAGCAGTTTGACTATACACACATTCCGCAGTCAAGGCAATTCTACCTTTCTCCCGACATTGATCTAACCCGAATTAAAACAGACAACAAAGCGCTAAAAATCAGTTTGCGCTTACTAAACTGCCTAAAGTTCCCCATGCCAGGACTTGGCTACGACAGTAAATCTCAGAAGTTCAGTTTTAATATGTTGCAATTCTAGCTATCTTCGAATCGATTTTAGAGAGTCTTATCGCGTGTTATTCAAGAAGTTAAGTGTAGTAATTTGTATGCTCAGCGTTGGCATGGTGACAACAAAAGCCCAGCTGCCAGAACTCAACGAGCAACAAAGTTCCATCGTAAAGGAAATTGAGGAAGTAAAAGCGCTTAGCGGCAATAAGCCTGACAAAACTCAAATGGGGTTTCTCTTAAATCTGGCTCGCAATTATTATTTGCTGGATCAGTATCAGGAAGCAGAAAAGTATTACCTGCAAGTTATTGATCAGGACATTTGCGGAAGTCTTGATTACAAAGCCCTAGCCATTTGCCTTCGTCAAAACGGTAAAACACAATTGGCCAATGATCTTTTTGCCACTTACCGTGGCGACAAACCCTCCGACGGTATCAACGAGTTATGGTCGCATACGGACACGTTACCAAATCATATGAAATGGCGGGAAACGAGACTAACCAACTACGATTTTATCTATGGTAGTCTAACATCAGAAGGTACAAGCCATTTAAACATCGACCACGGAACGGCAACAGGCAACATTGGTTGTAATTCCATTGTGAATATGACGGCAATCAACTGGCCTGTCGAAGAGTTTACGCACATTGGTTCCTTTACCGCTGGCCCTGCCCCAAATAGCTACTTCTTTTCGTACAAAGACGAAACTGGTTACTATAACATCTATTACATTACTCGAAAAAAAGACACTTGGGCCAAGCCTAAGAAAGTAATTCTCGCTGAAGATGGTTTCAACTACGCCTACCCTTTCTACTCGAATGGTTTCTTGTTTTTTAGCAGCGACCGTACAGGTGGATTTGGACAATTCGACCTCTATCGCGCCCAGTGGACCGGTAAAACGGCAAACGGCGTAATGAACCTGGGGCAAGCTATCAACTCAGACAAAAACGAGATACTGCCATCCATTATAAACGGCCAACTTTCATACAGTAGCAATGGTCTACCCGGACAGGGTGGTTACGACATCTATTACATAAGTTCCGATCTAAAAACGGTCACGCCGTTGTTGGTACCATATAACTCTTCATCAAACGATCTGCTTCTTGTTGATTCAAAAGAAAGCTCGGCTGCCGTAATTCGGGAAAATAAGGGCCGATCGAACATTTACCTAGTAGAAACATATGCTGATTACACCCGTATGATCGAAGGTTATGCGAGCGATGAAAACGGGCAAATAATACCGGAAGTAAGAATATTAATATCGCCAAAAACGAACCAGGGTCAATACGTAACAACATCGTTGGAGGGCACATTTACGGCTCTGGTGATTGACACCATTGATGTATGGCAGGTTGAAGCCTGGAAGTCGGGCTACGTTACGAAACGGTTCGACCTGAGCCTATCCACCCTGGGTGATAACCCATTGGTCGTTCCCATGGAGTACATTGAGCCCGTAGAACCAGAGCCCGTTTTTATTGTAAACTCCCCTTCGCACAATGTGATACCTGCCGCCCCTGAAATTGAGACTCAGGATTCAACTACTCCTATAGATACATTAGCGGCACAACCCAAAGACGACATCTTTAATGAAGTAAACAGCGATGGACAGTATTACATAGTGTATGCCTCGTCGCGAAGTTATAAAGGAGCATACACGTTTTGGGAAGAATGGTCAGCCACCTTTCCCGAATCAGAGATTTTGCACAACGAGAAAAAGGGCGTATACCGCGTCGGCACCTACGCAGGAAAAACCAAGTCCGAGGCTATGACGGCCTACCGCAAAGCACGTAACATTAAACAGGATGTTTGGATATTAAGGCCTGATCAACAATAGATCTACGGTAAGTCGAGATACCATATTCCATTTCCAAAACTAGCTGCATACAAACGATTTAGCGTTGCATCTATTTCGATGTCAATAACATGGCAGTTAGGGAGTCCACGACTTAACTTCACCCATCTTTCGTCGGTAGTTCTTCGATGAAACACCCCTTCGTCTGTGGCCAGAAAAAGACTTCGGTCGTTGTCGTATTGTATAATCTTGAGACTATTCAAATTGGGTAGGCCTTCCGAAAAATTGCTCCAGGTAATTCCGGCATCTTCACTTCGATATACACGATGACGCGTCTCTCCGTCGTCAAAGCCATACAACGACACATACATCACGTTCGGGTTTTGGGTGCTTGCCGAAATAGACGTGATCTCCCTCCATGCAAGAATTGGCAGATTGGCGGTTATATCACTCCACTCATATCCGTTAGAGGTTCTAACACCCTTGTAAAATCGATTTTTAAGGCCCTCTTTTGATCCGTTCCAGGTTGGTTGATCCTTTGCAAAATACACCACCGAGGAGTCTGGAGAAGAAGCATCTAACGCCACAATTTTTGTGGCAGAATGAGGAATGGATTTGGTTAAGTTCTTCCATTGTTTATTGGGCCCCATCTCCCATATGTCGTGATCCGTTGCCCAAATTCTAGTGGAGTCTGTCGGGCTAAACAAAAAAGGATACTTGAAACGCTTCGGAGTAAATGGTGTGTAATACACCCCCCACTTATCGTTTGCGTAGCTTCCGTTTCTGAGTCGCATACCATTCTGCATCACAATAAGATTATTGCCCTGAATCAGGTTCATTCCACCATCTCCATAAATAGCCGATGTATGTTTCCATTCTCCATTGTGATAAAGCATTGTTGACAAGTCCTGGCATCCGCCTACTAAGTTGCCATTATCCACGGCTATATCGTAAAACTGACTGGCTTGCAAACCATACCCACTAACATCTACCCACGACCGACAGGTATCCTCACTCATTGACACTCCTCCATCACAACCTACCCAGTAAGTTCCTTTAGAAGAAATGGTAAGGGCTCGAATATCATCGTGCATAAAACGGGGCGAATACGCTTTAGGCTCACTGACCAGATCAAACGTTTTCCCTTGATTATCTGACAAATACAAGCGCACACTTCCTACTATGATTCGGTTGGAGTCCAATGGATCCCACACAATTTCTGCATGATTAAGGTCAACACGGTCGAAATCCCTGCCCTTAAACACGTTAAACCAGGTTTTCCCAAAGTCGTTGGACCGTTCAATGTAATTAATGCGCTTGTGGCTGTATACCACCATTACCTGGTTGTTGTTTTGAGGGTTTAACGCCACTGCAAACCTCGATGGCAATGAGTCTCGTTTGGTTCGTTTTCCATAAAAACTCATCAACGAGTCTTTCTGTTCCCAGGTTTCGCCACCGTTGTAGGAGAACAACAGTCGCGCTCCGGAGGCCACTACTTGATCGGGGTTTCTGTTATGCAGTTCGAGGTGTCTAAACGTAACACGGGTCTTGTCGTCGAAGTCAAGCACTTTGAACCAGGTTTTTGTTTGATCGTTGCTCCGGTACACATCGGTTTCCGTGCAGGCGAAGAAGACACTCGGGTCCACCTGGCTGCGCTCCAGAGCATATACTACCTGTTTCTCCTCTGGAAGAAACGACAAGCCAGTCTTTCTCCAGGTTTTCCCTCTATTTTTGGAATAAAGCACACCGTGCCCCCAGTTGTAATCCCAGGTGTTGGTGCCTGTGGCTACCCAAAGCCTTTTGGACCTCTGTTTATCAACTACGATGTCCCACACGCCACAAACCCGGTTAACATCAAAGCGAAACTTCCAGGTCATTCCCTTGTTCCGTGAAACAAACAAGCCACCTACGTTGCTACCAGCGTACAAAGTCTTCTCCTTTCTACCGGCAACCGCCAGACTTTCAACCCAACCAACTCCGTTTGCCGTCCATTGCCCGGTATCAGCCGTTCCTTTTGGCACTTCAAATGGTCCTAGCGGTTTCCACCTGGACTTTGTTATACTCTGCGCCTTCCCCAATAGAGCCAGAACACCAATTACCGTAAAAAACAAGACTAAACGTCGCACGGTCAAAGATAAGAAGTAGCTTGCGTTATACCTGACTCCCAGGAAAATAAGCCTTGGTAATGTCTATTGGCGATATGCACTGGGTTGACACCCAAACATCTTACTGAAAGACCTTGAGAAATGCGCCAGATCATTGAAACCACAATCATAGGCAACATCCGAAATACGGAGGTCGGTTGCCTTAAGCAATTTAGCCGCTTTTTCCAGTTTTCGTTTCTTGATATACCGGGCAGGTGTATCGTCGTAACGTCTCACGAACTCCCGCTTAAACGAGCTAAGGCTCAAATGTGTGAGGTTTGCCAGCTCATCAATACTTAAATTATTAAACAGGTTGGCCTCGACAACCTCCTTAAAACCGATACGCTGGCTACCCGCAACGCCTGATAAAAGAGACCGTATGATGTCTACATTATTGGTTTTGGCCAACAAAAGAAGAAGCTCTTTAAGTTTGAGCTTCATCAGTTCGTCGCTTACAAGCGACGGGTTCTCAAAATAAAAATCAAGACTCTCAACATAAGCCTGGAGCAAACTTGATGACTCGACACGTTCAAATGTTGCCGGTGTCATTTCGTTCATTTGAACCAGAAAGTCAGGGAAGTCGTTATCGTATACCACGTTTAGCACATCCGGAAAAAAATGGACAGCCAGTGCTTCGCACTCATACACGTCAGCGCTGGCTAGGTAGTCGTTGATGTATCTGCCACATTGAAGCACCACACCTTCGTCCGATTCAAACTTAATCGATCCTCCGGGTGCAAACACCTGTGTTTTAGCCCCCTTAACGAAGTAGAAGCAAGCGTCATCAGGCATCTGGGCAACAAACCGGAATGGAGGTTTAAACGTAGCTTTTACGAAAATCGCCTTGCCCTGAAAATCGAATGTCTTAATGTCCGTGACCATCTAACCTGTTATTGATGAAACTACGCTAAAGCAATTTTGTTTTCCTGATGATACAATTTATCAAGCCCTTTTAATATACCTGGTGCTACGGAATACCGAAACGACAGGTACATGATAGGCGCCATAATTGCGTGCTTCGCCTCCATGCTTATGTCCATGCTCACCTCCGAGTTGTTCTTGTCAATTGGTTTAACCGCTAACGTTGCTGTTGCGCTTTTCACCGGCATCGAGGTTTCATAGATCTCCACCGAATAACTTGACCCTTCGTTCCACTCGGTAATTCGTTCTTTCAGGTAATCCCCATTTTTCAGGTCACATTGTCGCGTACTGCCTATTTCGCACGATTCCGTCCCTTCGTTAAAATAAGAGCCCTTTAGCAATGGGTGAAACCTATGAATATTGGCATAGTCTCCCAGATACTTCCATAAAGCTTCCGCCGGAGCCTTAATTTGTCGTTTTACTTGAATCTTCATTGTTTTTTTTCTTCAAAGGTCTTCTCAGCACAAAGACATTGGTTGACTAAAAGGCTCATTTCGTTGTTGAATACGTCCAAAACCCCGGAATGGAAAATATCCACCAGATTCTCTTTGGTTGGTGCAAAACGAGTGAAGAACTTCAAACAAATTGCGGTTTATTAGTTTGGTAAACTGCCTACTTTCGAATAAAAAAAGAGAATGAGTTTAGAAGTCAGCGGTCAAGTTATAAAATTACTACCTGAACAATCTGGTCAGAGCCAACGTGGTCCATGGAAAAAACAAGATATGATCATCGAAACAAATGAGCAATATCCTAAGAAAATTGCGATTACCTGTTGGGGAGACAAAGTAGACGAGATTCAAAATCTGGCTCCCGGAACTCAAGTAACGGTGGCAATCAACATCGAATCGCGAGAGTATAACGAGCGTTGGTATACCGATATTAAAGCGTGGCGGATACAGACAGGAAGCCCTCAAGCTGTAGACAATACGAACACAGCTTCGTTTAATGCCATCAACGAAGATCCTCCGGCGGACACTGTTTTTTCGGCCGACGAGACAGAGGGTGACCTTCCCTTCTAGCCTTCTTACCTATTGAAAAAAATCCTGATTCTCTCTGATACGCACTCGTATCTTGATGACTCCATTCGAAAATATGCGGCGTCACACGACGAGGTGTGGCACGCCGGAGACTGGGGAGATTGTAAGGTTTATGACGAGCTGAGCAGCCTTTCTCACGTTCGCGGTGTTTATGGAAACATCGATGGCCAGGACATACGTGCGGAAAATCCGCAACTGCAATGTTTTACCATTGAGGCTTGTAAGGTATTAATGACGCATATAGGTGGATATCCGAAGCGATATAAACCCGAGTTTAAACAACATATTGTATCAAAAAAACCACACCTGGTTATTACTGGTCATTCGCACATCCTAAAGGTGGTGTACGATCATAAACTGGAGCACCTCCACATAAACCCTGGTGCTGCGGGCATATATGGGTTTCATCAGGTGCGCACAATGGTATCAATTGAAATTAATGGCTCGAAAATTGAGAATGCTAAAATAATTGAACTCAAAAAATAGTTTAATTTAGCAAGCAACGGATTGATTTACACCCACTTGCAACCATATAAACGACAACAGATGAAGCACATTGTTCTGGTTATCAGCGCCTTTTTAATCTCGTCATGCGCCGGAGCGCAAAAAGTAAAGCCCAGAGGGACCACCAGTAAAAAGGCCTATGCCCTTTTTGGTGAAGCGTTAAAACTTCGCGACATAATGGAGTACGAAAAGGCTCTGGAAACACTTGAGAAGGCACTTGCAAAAGATCCGGAGTATGTGGATGCACTCGACCTGCAGGGGAATATTTTCAGAACCATGAAACGTTATGAAGAAGCAAAGGCCTCCTTCCAAAAGATACTTGGGCTTAACCCCGAACACGTATATGCTCTAACCGACCTCAGTCAGATACATTTTGACTTACACGAATACGACGCTTGCCTGCGTGTGCTCAATCAGCTGTTGCCAGTAGTTGGAGTTGGCGATAAACGGGCAGAGGTTCTCGCACGGATAGAACGCGCCAAGTTTGCCAAGGAAGCATACAACAACCCTGTTCCTTTCAACCCTGTAAACCTGGGCGAGCGTGTCAACACAAAATACGAGGAGTACTTCCCCGGCCTTGACATGGAAGAAAAAACGCTCTACTTCACCCGAAGAGATGCCAGTTTAATGATATACAATCAGAACGAAGACCTGTTTGTGAGTGACTTACAAGCGCGTGATGAAGGTCTGATTTGGGGTGAAGCCCGCAACATGGGGCGCCCCGTAAACACACGAGAAAATGAGGGTGCATTCAGTGCCTCACCGGATGGAAAATACCTCTACTTCACTTCTTGTTCGAGACAGGGTGGTCTGGGCCGTTGTGATATTTGGGTAACTACCCGAAAAGGAAATACCTGGACCGAACCAACCAACGTAGGAGCTCCGGTGAATTCCCGGGAATGGGAAAGCCAGCCCAGTATTTCTGCGGATGGTGTAACGCTCTACTTTGCAAGCAATCGCCCCGGAGGTTATGGAGGAACCGACATCTGGTACAGTCTGAAAACCGCCAATGGATGGAGCAGGCCTATTAATCTTGGGCCGGAAATCAATACGGCCGGCGATGAGCAATTTCCTTTTATTCACAACGACGGCAAAACACTGTACTTTACATCTGAAGGGCTGCCTGGCATGGGTAAGTCAGATATATTTTTAACGCGAAACATAAACGGAACGTGGTCAAAACCAATGAACTTGGGCTACCCGATCAATACCAATGAAGATGAGTGGAACTTCATTGTAAACCGGAAAGGAGATAAAGCGTACTTCTCCAGTTCCGGGATTACTCCTTCTTACGGAGGCATGGATATTTACTCCATCGATCTTTATGAAGAAGCCCGACCTAACCGAAGCAGCTACGTGAGAGGTATAGTTTTCGACATCAAAACGGGCAAAAAACTCCGTGCCGATGTTGAACTTTTTAGCCTAAAAACGGGCGAGGAAGTGACACGAACCTTTTCCGACAAAACCGATGGAAGCTTTCTTTTGAACCTACCTTCGAACAAGGATTATGCGCTTGAAGTTCGAGCACCGGGATACCTGTTTCACTCTGAGAACTTCTCGCTTGCCGAGTCCAGTCTCGATGAACCTTTTGAGTTAAAGATTGGCCTAAAACCCATCGAAACAAATGAAACTATGGTGATGGAAAACGTTCTGTTTGAAGTAGACAAATGGGACCTAAAACCTGAATCGTTCGTAGAACTCGACATCCTGGTTAACTTTCTCAATAAAAATGCCGACCTACATATCGAAATCGGAGGCCACACAGACAATACCGGCTCCGAATCGCATAACAAAACCCTATCCCACAACAGGGCCAAGTCTGTTCACGATTACCTCGTTTCCAAAGGCATCGATGCAGCTCGTTTGTCGTTCAAGGGGTATGGCAGCAGTAATCCGGTAGCCACCAATGACACACCTGAGGGCCGATCTCAAAATCGGCGTACTGAGGTAAAGATTGTGAAACATTGATAAGAATAGACTACGTCAGATACACTTCCATTTGGCCATCTTCCTTCCGAAGAAAGTGAATGTGCTCCTGTAGTGTTGTGGCCAGTGAAATTCCCACGAAATCAGCCTTAATCGGGAAGCTTGTATGGTCTCTGTTTGCCAGAATAGCCGTTTGCAGCCTTGCCGGGTTCTGGGCCAAAATGGGCAACGTTGCATACATCAGCGTTTTGCCACTGTTTAACACATCGTCAACAAGCACCACGTTGCAGTTTTCTGCACTTTCTTCACAGTCCAGTTTAATTCCCTCCAACGTTGGGTTTTCCTTGTCTACCCATACCTTTCCAATGTGAATAGGTATATCGCAAATCCCCTTAAGTGTATCAACAATAAGTTGGCTTACAATCGTCCCTTTTTTCTCAACTCCTATAACCAGTATGGTCTCTGCATCGTGATTATTTTCGAGTATTTGCCATGCCATTCGTGAGATCTTTTGGTTAATCTCAGAATGATTCAGAATTGCCGTTTTGATTTCTTTTGTCATACTAGGCAACGGGTTCGGATGTGGCCAATTGTTCAAGAAACGACCGGTGCAAGGTTAAAACCTGCTTGATCAATGAGAAGTTGGTGGAGTTCTTAATGACGTGGTCTGCATGCTTCAGTCGGTCCTTATCGCTCAACTGATTCTCGATGCGTTTAAGGACTTCTTCACGACGAATACCATCTCGTTTGGTGATGCGTTCAAGCCGAATGTCAATTGGACAAGTAACCACAATGAGTTTGTCCAGCTCCTTGTAGCTTTTTGCTTCAATGAGAAGCGCAGCCTCCTTAACCGAATAAGGATGACCCGCTGCTGCCTGCTCACTTACCCAGCTTGCATAATCATCGAACACCGCAGGGTGAACAATCTGATTTAGGATTCTTAGCTGAGGTGGGTTATTGAACACAATTTTGGCGAGATACGCCCGATCCAGCTCATCGTTCTTGTTATAAACATCCCAGCCGAAAGCAAGACGTAGTTTTTTGCGAAGATCTTCGCTCTCCTGCATGAGTTGTTTGGCTCGGACATCCGCATTGTAAACAGGTACACCAAGGTGTTCAAAAATTGAACATACCGTGGTCTTTCCAGACCCGATTCCACCTGTTATACCTATTTTCAGATGTTTAGTCACCTACTACTTCTTAGTTTTTTCGGTGGTCTTACCAGTTGCCATTGCGGTTGCCTCCATCGACACAGCCGACTTATTGATCTTCAACTTTCCACCACCTTCGGTATCAATAATGAAGACCTGGTCTCTAATTTCGGAAATTTTACCGTGAATTCCACCAGAGGTGACAATTTTATCACCTTTTTTGATCTCTTCCCTGTAAGCTTCTTGCTTTTTGTTTTTTTTCATCTGAGGTCGAAGGATGAACAAGTACATAACCAAAAAGGCCAATGCAAATGGTACAACCATTCCAAATCCTCCTCCGCCTTGGGCCTGAAGAAAAATAATATCCATATTCATGTATTGAATTGTATTAATTAGTGTTAGGTCGAACAACCGCTCTAAAGGTTAAAACAGTTTCCGGTGGGTTTGTGTTTGCTGTTACAGTAACGTTCTTTGCCTGGTTTCCTGGCTTTCGGTTGCTATCAAATCGCACCTCAATTTCGCCTTTTCCACCAGGTGGTATTGGTTTCTTATCACAAGTAGGCACTGTACATCCACAGCTTGCCTTACAGTTCCGGATAATCA
>JAEPQQ010000140.1 GCA_017640445.1 Bacteroidia bacterium
CACTTCGGCACCCAAGTCCAAAATATTGGAAAATATCACCCGCTAGCCGTGCAAGGTCTTCATCTGATTCGGAACCATCGAGTACGGCTACCGATGTTCTGTTTTTACGTATGATGCCCGGTATATCCTTGTAATAGAATTCAAAATACCGCGCAGTATTATTACTTCCGGTAGCGATGATGGCATCGGGTTTAACGATTCGATCGGCGATTTCAATGCGCGGTTTTAAGCCTGGATTCAATTCAATCAGTTTTTCAATGCAAAACTTCATCAAGACTTCGTCGTTTTGCGATAGCTTGATCTTTGCGTTGTGTCCCGACCCGAGCACCGACAGTAAGTCGTGTAATCCCACCAAAGGTATATTACCAGCGGCTACTATACCGACCGTTTTAGGGTTGTCAATAGTTTCCGGAACCGTCTGTAACCACTTTTCTACTTCGTTGTTTGTCAACGACTTGCACCAGTTGTTTAGGCAAAACGAAACATTTTCTGATGTGAACCACTGGTTTTTTAAATGGGCTTGTGCCATGGCGGCACGCACATCTTCGTGAGCCGGGTCAAGCGCACTGCCCAGCGCTGCAAAAGCTTCTATTGTATCGGACTTATTCACCTCGGTGTTTGTCTTTTCGGAACGCGCAAAGGAATGCGTACTTCATATTTATGCCAAGTTTTTCCAAAAAAAACTTCCAGATGACAATGGAATGAATCCACAGGTTGTTAATAACATTAAGCGTTTAATGGCGCGTTACGATATAAATTACAGGCACAAATGATTACAAAGACATGAAAATTTGGAGAAAACTAACCGGTGAACGTTTGGACAAACCACTTTATGATGAAGTGGAAAACGTAGTGATCAGAGAACGAAAACAACATCGTTTAAAGGTATGTATTGGAACTGATTCCCAGGTGAAAGGAAGCGTAACCGAATTTGCAACGGCCGTTGTATTTCTGAGAGAAGGTAAGGGAGGTTTTATCTTCCTTAATACTTACAAAACGAATATGAACTTCACTATCAAGGAGCGAATGATTAAAGAAGTTTCGGATTCCATTGAGGTGGCTTATCTGCTTTGTCCGATTTTCGATAGGTACGACATCGAAATGGAAGTTCACGCAGACATTAATTCTGACCCCCAATTTAAGTCGAACGTGGCCTTTAAAGAGGCGATGGGGTACATCATGGGGATGGGATATACCTTCAAGGCGAAACCCGACGCCTTTGCGAGTACCTATTGCGCCAATAAAGTGGTCCAGTAAGGGAGCAGAATGCCAATTCCGATAACCGCTGCTGCTATGGAAAGAACAAGTACCGCACCAGCAGCTACATCTTTGATAAACCGAACGCGCTCGTCTATGCCTGGATGAATAAGATCCGCGAGCTTTTCGATAGCCGTATTCATCATTTCAGCAGAAATAACCAGACCTATAAGAATAACCAGAATAACCCACTCATCCCTTGGAATTCTGAAAAAATACACTTGAGCAAGCACCATCAGTGCCATTACCACATGTATCTTCATGTTACGTTCCGATTGGAAAGCACTGGCAATCCCACGGAGTGCATGTTTAAAGGTCTTTATCATCAATGGTGCTTTTGTGATGCTCGTTAGGTTCAAATCTTTTGTTTTAACCTATAAATTCCAAGGTCTTTTCTGGCTTATTCTGGGCTATGCTTGTTTATGCGTGTGTAAAGCTAGCAGGATATAATGTAACAGTGCTGCAAAAAATGCAAACAACAAGCTAAATCGGATTGCCGGGAAAAGCTCGGGTCCGGTGAGGATGCCCCACATCCCACGTGCAAACGAAAATGGGTGTAATACAAGGTCCCAACTGTTGTAGCGCTCTATCCTCCCCAGATAAATACCATAACCAATTGCCGGAAAAACCAGAGCAAGAAAGGCCCGATAGAGCCAATTACCAAACTGACGTCGTACGTAAGAGCCCAGGTCTTGTATAGCATAATAGGTAAACAGAATTCCTGCCAACCCATAACTGAAGAAGAGCACCAGGTCGTACCATAGGTTCGCACCTCTGTGCCCGTGTCTAAAGTGTACAAAGTCGGTTACGAGATAGGCGGCGTTTGGAAGAAACAGAATACTAATACCCATTACCAAAAGAGATTTGAACCAGGCCTTGGTGTCTAAGTATTTTGTTGCTAAATAGGGAATGGCGGCAAGAAAAAGGTTCCATACAAGAAACAAATAGAGATTCTCATTCTGCCAGAACGCACGAACCGCAGACAAAGACAGGCAAAGTGCGGAAACCAGGCTCAATGGGTGCATTACCCACTTTAGTCGTTTAGAATAATTGTGCATATTGAAGTCGTTTAGATGGGATTCGGTACGTAAAGTAGTAGCGTAAAATACCGGTAAGTATGCAGGCAAGACCTATTGCAAACAGCCATACGGGAAAGGACTGAGGAACGTATTTCAAACCAAAGTTTTTGTTGATATCAAAAATGTCGGTCCAGGTAAAGTTGGGTATGGCATTGATGGCGTATTGAACATAGTCGACACAAAAGCTAACAATACAAATGATTGATCCTCCAATGAGGAAGGTCCAGTTTAATTTGCCGATGGGGCGGTTGTACCTGGCATTTACCTTATTGAGCAGAACCGTAAAGCCAATCATAACCATAGAGAGCAACACCGGAGCCCATACAGGACCAACCCACATCACTGGAAGTAAAAACAACACATCCCAGGTAGCAATGGATTCTGGCCAGTTGAGAAACACCTTAAGGAACACATAGTAAAAGATATCCCAGATGGCAAATGTGTACAGAAACCAGCCGAATCGGGTGTTTTTATTGTGACCGGCTGCCCAACCCACACAGATCAGCATCACGATGGTGGCTACCTCACGCCATAATTCAACGCGCGACAGGTTATGACCAATGGTTTTTAGAGGAAAACCAAAGCCCTCGGGAAAGCTCAGGGCTCTGAGGTAGACTACAACCGCAGATTCGAGCATTCCCATGGCAATGGCAAAAAGCCCAATATAGATATACGTTTTCAGGAGTTTGTTTTCGTGTAGATTATTCATTTCTAAAGTCGTTAGTTATTGTCGGTTTTCATTAGTTCAAAAAGTTTGTTAGCTGTTATTTCGTGACCAAGCCGCATTTCCCGGAGATCAGTATTGGAATATTTCGTTATGGATTCGGCCCGGTAATGGATTTGGTTTTGGACGGATTCATCAAAGCGATTCATATGCTCGTAGAGAATATGAGTGTTAGACTTATTGAGGGATAAGAGGTATTCATGGTCAATTTTGTTTGCAAAATCCGGGTGGTTCACATTGTGTTGCGTAATGATGGAACTCCAGTCAAACAAGCTGCTGGTAACGGCAATCAGAAAAACGCAGTACGAGCACCACTTGTAAAGAAACCCTATGGGCATATTCTTGTATATGGTGTAAGCGGTAATGAGCAAACCAAAGAGACAGACAACGAGGTAAAAGAAAATAATGATGCGTTTTTCGGTTAAACCGTGCTCAAGAACATAGGCCTGATTGCGAAATACGTTTTGCCATACGTAAACAAAGTTGAGACCAAGAAAGCTATAGTTCGCGGCCAACATACCGGTAGAAGGCTGGTTTGCCGTATAGTTTGCCGTTAACACAGCTATAATTGCAGCAAGTACAATGCTTACGATAAGCGAGAAAACACCTTGATGGAGGTAAGAAGAATAGGTGAGCCCTTCGGGCATCATGCCCATTGATTTGTAGTAGAAATCCGTTACAACAACAATGGATAACAACACTACAATGCTCCATATGCCTATTTTCCAGGAGGTTAAGTACGACTCGCCACCCATCGACCGTGTTAAACTCTCTGATTTTTGAGCAAAATCAGACGACCAAAGGTTCGACAAGAAGGAGTACAGAAGTACGGTTCCGAAAAAGAGACCAATAATGATGGTGAAAACAAAAGAAGGGAGGTCATCCCAGTTGAACTGTTCGAGTACGGTTCGGAAAGTAGGCGACGAATGGTAATACAGGATTCCGAATATAAAGACGAGAAAACCAGGGATAAGCAAGTGGTTTAAAACGCGTCGGAAACCGGTATTCTCACCTTGCATTCGTTGGAACAGACGAACGAATGCCCCAATGGGCGAAACGATTAAGTTAACAAAGCCCAGTATGGACCCAACACCCGGATCCACCTTGGGGTTTACCATCTTAGAGGAGAGAAACCAAAACGAACACAAGGTACAAGCAATAGATAATGCGTTATAATGCCAAAACACCGAAAACCCACTGATAACAAGCGCCAGCATTGGGAGGATGTATGGTTTTAGTTGATCGCGTGGTATAACGATGAACGGTGTAATTGAACATACGGTTGCGAACAAAAACCAATTCAACCCTGGCTTCCAGGCCTTGAAAAATAGCAATGTAAACGCCACGATAACAGCAGCTAAGGCGATAAATCGTGAAGAGATAGATGATGTTTTCATAACGATGATGTATTAAGTTTAAGTTGTTCCAGGTGGTCCGATCGCATGTATTGTCGGGCGATTCGGTTTTCGGGCTTATGGTCAATTAAGTAAAGCCCTGCGAGGAAAAACCATTCCATAGGTTTTAGGGCTATGTAGGTGCAGGTGGTTACCCATTTTTGATTAAAGAAGGTGTGATGGCGAATAATGAAGTTGCCCAGTTGGTCGTAGCACCGGCGTAGTAGTTTATGAATACCAGGTATGCGTTCCATCATAATTTCCTCGAAGGCATTGCATACCAGTAACTGCCTGCTGCATACAATGGGTTTGCCACCACGAAATCCCATGCGAACGGGGCGCACAATGTCAGATGCTCCGTGGGCTCCAATGGTGCACAAATAATCATCTCCACAAACGACACCCGCACACTCGTAGTCGAGCTCAGAAAACCCATGGTGATAGGTTTGGGTAAACGCCTGGATGGCTGAGTCCGGTTTTTGCCCTAGAAGTACGAGGATACAGCCCACTACAACGAGCACGGGTATCGTAAAGATGATTAGAATGGGTATTTTGAAGAGTATGGGTAGTTTAAGAATTTTAATCAACTGGTTTTGAAACGATTCAGGCTTCGATTCATCCAACTGAATGTCATAAACAAAATGTTTATGGTTTTCGACCAGCTCAATAATAAATGCCATTATGATGGCCATGTTGAAGACCCAGCACAACTCACCCAAATGGAAGCAAAGCACTATGTTGATGACAATGCCTAATAGAAGTAGTCCATTGACGATGATGTGCATTAGCGGTGAATACCGTTGATCTTCGAATCGTGTAATCGATATACCATACGCCAACATACAGAGGATGATTAACGCAATGACAGTAGCTGAGTGATCTGGAGAAAATGGTGCGCTGTCGCTACAACAGTCGTTTTCCTTGTCCATTATGAGTAGGAAAATAATGGGGTAGATGTACACGGTGAACGCCTGCACAAAGCCGTAAACTCGTTTATTCCCGTTTAACCTTCCCGTAATTAAGTAGGCAAAGAAATGGAGGATGCAAAGCAATAGTGGTGCAAGGATTAGAAGGACGAATAACCCCCCAATTATGGGTGCTATGGATGCGAAGACCATGGTTAGAAGAGAATTGAACTAATGTGAGTAAAGAAGTTTTGATCGGATGTGGTAAACCAAATAAAGCCTTCGGTTGGATCACCAAACATAGGACTTAGTACAAAGCCCAGATTGGCTCCAATAACCCCATACATGATGAGCCATAGCCGAATAAATAAATGAAGTCGGCTTCGGTTAATGGAATGGCTAACGTCAGGAGCGAGATCTACCAAAATGTACTTGCTGAACAGATATACGCCACTGATTCCGGCAATTGCCATCATGCCAACGTTTAGCAGTTTAAACGTTTGATAATGGGTACCAATAACCAAAAAGAACAACGAAACTGGAGCAAAAGCCATTAGTATGAGCGACATAATGCTAATGGCCAGTACACTAAACTGTGCAATGCCTTTGAGTGAAGTTGGAACGCCTAACAACGCCATGAAGATGTAAAGCGTTGGAAAACAGATTAGGCCGGTAACGTAAAACAAAAAGGGAAGCTTTACGGCCGATACAATGCCTTGTAATACACTGTGGGAGCTGCCAATCATGAAACCAAAAATGGAAAAAGACAAGATGGACAGAAGCACTAACCCTTTGATTATATTTCGGGGAAGTGCCGCACTCAGTGCTTGTTTAATAACCTCCAGCTTGTTCTGGAGCATATACGTAAAGAAAAATTCGAAGTTCATAACGGCTTATATGTTGTTGATTTTAAATCGGTTTGTAAGGTGACGGATGCGAAGAAGTATGGCGCCGGCTATTACGCCGAAC
>JAEPQQ010000141.1 GCA_017640445.1 Bacteroidia bacterium
TCGTGCCTGGGATGGTGGTGATGCCATGGCAGGATCTTATTTCTACTTGATTAAGATATTCGATTATCAGGGTGCTCCTCATAATTTCAGTGGGGTGGTACATCTAATGCGCTGACGTGTTTTGTAAGACCACCACTTGTCAAAAGTGAGTACAAAGACGATGCTTATTTCGCTACCTTTGGTACAACAAATCAAATATGACACGAATAAGCCCATACCTTACGTTTGACGGAAACTGTAAAGAAGCGTTCGACTTCTATAGGTCTGTTTTTGGTGGTGAATTTATGTATGTTGGTTATTTCAAGGATATGCCTCCCGACCCCAAATATCCCATTCAGGAATCGGAAATGAATTTGATCATGCACATTTCCTTACCCATTGGTAATGGAGCAATATTGATGGGAAGCGACTCAACCAGGGGACACGGTAAACCAGTAATAAAAGGAACCAATTTTTCGATTTCACTACATCCTGAAACCAAAGACGAAGCAACACGTATATTCAATACCTTGGCTAAGGAAGGCGAAGTAGAGGTGCCGTTGAACGATACATTCTGGGGCTCTTATTACGGGATGTTAATCGACCAATTTGGTATTCAATGGATGATAAACTGGTCGAACCAGACATAAAACGAACCGTTTCACTATGGACGCCATATCTAAGCTTTGCGTAGAAGAAGCCAATCAGGCTGATATACCTCAAATTGTAGACTATTGGGCCAGCGCAAGTCCAGAGCATTTGACTTCGATGGGGGTGGATATCACCAAAATGCCTTCTAGTATGGAGTTGACAGAGATGTTAAGCCAACAATTTTTGTTGCCTTATGAGGAAAAACGAGCGCTTGCTCTGGTTTGGCGAAAAGACGGAAATGCCATCGGTCATTGCAATGTGAATGAGATACATTTTGGTGAAAATGCCAAGATGCATTTACATATGTGGGGTTCGGAGAATAGATCCAAAGGCATGGGCACACATCTTGTAAAATTATCGATACCCGTATTTTTTGAACGGTTAAAGCTCAATCAGCTCATTTGTGAACCTTTTGCCGAAAACAATGCCCCGAATCGAACGCTTGAACGGGTTGGTTTTCGGTTTGAAAAACGATATACCACTATACCGGGGTCGATCAATACCATGCAAGAGGTGAATCGTTGGGTGTTTCAACACAGTCAATATTTGGAATTAGTAAACGAGTTAAACAAATAATGGAGATAAGGCATACAACGTTTGGCTCCGTTCGTGCCCCTTTAATGAAAACCTACGTTTTGAAATGTAAGCTCCTTTGGTGTTTGGTCTTTCTGGCAGCCTGTGGGTCCACAGCCCAAACCAGTTTGCAAAAACTAGAAACCTGGTCGGAGTTTCAACGATTTAGTGGCCCACCGTTGTCGGCAAAATACGGACATGTTTCTTCGGTTAAAATTGTATACGACCTCGAACGTGAACAATTGCACTTCATCAATTCCAGCCTATTCCGCTACCACATTGACTTCTGTCGCGATGTATTGATGTATCAACACAGCCTTGAGCACTTCAATATGGTGAACTACGGCAACCATCGTCGCCAACGCTTTCTTCTGGGAACAATTAACTACTTCGAAACACTGGATACGTATGCGTTGGAGTTGTCAACTTCCGACCACATGAGTTTAAAGCGCCTCCTGCACTTCTACGACCTGGTGAAACATTCAGTTTACTTCGAAAAGTTCTCCATTCTCTTGAACAATTTACGCCTTCAAAGCGGTAGCACCTATTTGGAGTCGGAAGCAGCGGTTCTTCACCCGGATGAGATTTATAAAAACCTGAATTTACAGGTTGTGAGTAAGGGACAAACCTATGGCCGACTTCGAATTGTATCGAACTTTAAGGATGAGAAGAAAACCTTTAAACCACAGGATGTTCTGGTATTGAATGAAACGCCATTATATCTGCCCAGGGTGGCTGGCATCATAGTTACGGAGTTTCAAACTCCATTGAGTCATTTGACTATTCTCGGTCAAAACAGAAAAATACCGATTTGCGCATTTAAAACTGCCTTGCAAAACGAACATCTACAAGCTCTTAATGGGTCTTTTGTGCGATTTCAAGTTCGATCAGACACCTTTCTGGTTGAGTCAGCAAAGCGAAAAAACCAGGAGAAGAAAAGACCGAGGTCAGTTAAACTGAAATACGACTTAACAGTGGATAGTCTTATCACGATTGATAACGTTTCCAAGCATATGTCCAAATCCATTGGAAACAAGGCCAAAAACTTTGCTGTGCTTAAACGACTATCTACCAATTTAGGGTACAAGACACCGGAATCGGCGTTCGTAATACCGTTCTTTTACTACGATCAGCATGTACAGCAGACAGGTACTCAGCGTTTGATTGACACGCTGTTAAATGCCGAACGTGTACGCGATAACCTCGATTCGGTTGAGTACTATCTAAAGAAAATCCGCAAACGAATTAAGAAGGGAACACTGGATAACGGTCTGCTCGTTGATGTTAACAATAGGATTGTCGCCCTCGGACCTTATCGACGAATGCGATTCCGATCATCCACGAATGCGGAGGATGCTCGAGGGTTTTCAGGAGCGGGTTTGTACACGTCTAAAACCGGCATAGTAGGCGATTCTTCGAAACCGATTGACAAAGCGATTAAAAAAGTATGGGCGAGCCTTTGGTCGTTGGAGGCCTTTCTTGAGCGCGATTATTTTGGAATCGATCACAGCGAGGCATTCATGGGCATATTGGTACATCGGTCGTTTCCCAACGAGTCGGTAAATGGTGTAGTGATTACAAAAAACCTATACCGAAGAGATTACCATGGATTTGTGGTGAATGCCCAATGGGGGGAGGAAAGTGTGGTTAAACCAAAGCCGGGTGTGGTTTGTGACCAGTTTATCTGCTATCCGGATGATGTGGAGACTGAAGGCAGAGCTCCTATTGATATTATTGCACTCTCCAACATAGGAAATGGCGTGTTGGCCATGACCCAATTCGAAATACAACAACTAGCCAATGACCTGGAGTCGGTTAAGGACTATTTTTTCAAGCATTCTTTTTCGGGTAGGTCGTATTGGGACTATGGCCTTGATGTTGAATTTAAGATAGACGGCGTAAACCGGCAACTATATCTCAAACAGGCACGGTTTTACAACGACTAAAACAGGATTGCCCTTCAGGTTATTCCTTCACGTAACGCAAAAAGATTATTCTACCGGTGAGGAGGTCTAATTGGTTGTGGAAACTGCCGGTTTTCTTGATTTTAGCCATTAGCCAAAGGATTGGATAAAGCACCAATAGCAGGAGGGAGGTGGTTTGTCGTTTGTCGAATGAATATTCTGCCCGTTTAAAACCCTTCTTTACGGCGAGATAGTCATATTGGTCGAGTGTCAAAGACGCTACGTGCTGTAATCCATCATAGTTTCTTATCTCCAGAGGCTTAAAACTATAGAAGAAACCTGTAAACAGGAATCGTATCCGTGATTTCAGACTAAGGATATTGGGTGTAGAGATGTATACGGCTCCGTCCTTTTTCAAGACGCGATGGCATTCAGAAAAGAACACCTCATGATCTTGAATGTGTTCCATAATCTCCATGGCAACAATAGCATCAAACTGGTTGTCCTCAAACGGAAGAGATTCGGTTACATCTGCTTTTTTGCATTCAACCTTATCGTAATGGAAGATTTCCGGGAAGAGGTCACAGGCAGAGACGTCATAACCATTTTCATATAGTTCTTTGGTGAACGCGCCATGCCCGGCTCCACAATCCAGAACTTTAATCTTTTCACCTTTAGTGGATTCCACAAAGTAGGGCCAAAAGGCCTGGTGAATCCCTGGAATGGAGATGGGAACAATCTTATTTTCAGACATTTATAGTAGATTTAATTGGTCGCCAGAAGTAAACGTTCGCCCTTTGTCAGAATCAGTTTCCGGTGGCTCTTGCCGAGGTTCTTTGCGCTTAAACTTTGGTTTGGGTTTGTCCGTTTCGGTTGCTTCTGGTGCATCCGGTTTTTCAGTTTCTGTTAACGTTGGAGTGTCGGTAGTGACTTCAGACGTAGTTTCCTCAACTTCTGTTTCCAAGCTTTCCGGCAGTTCTGGAGCTACTTCGGGCTCAGGAACTTCAATTTCCGTGTACTTTACATACGTGTCGTATGAAAGCTTGTTCCCGGTAGATTTCCAACCTTTTATGTCAATAAACTCACTAAGTACAATTCGAGTTGTCTCTTTTTCTTTTTTACTGTTCTTAGTCACCAAATCGATGGTAGGGGTGTGATGTGTAGAAGCAAAGATCAACTTCGAGTTTCGGCCCTCGTTTATGAAGCTAAACTTCTTACCAACGGTAGTCGTCTCGATAAGGAAGCGTTTTACAAAGTAGTCCTTCTGTCGGGCATCGTAGTGGATGGCAGAAATGACTCTTTTGGGGTCAAACTTCTGAATGAGCATTACGTCGTTTGGATCGTAATGGTTGGTTAACTCGTGACTGGTTAACTGGTAATCACCAGAATTATGGACTACGAGAATGAGATCGTCTGTTTGGAAGCTTCCCAGTAGCGTACCCCGTTCATCCACGTTCAGTCTACCAATGGCAGCTTCATACCAAATGTCACGCCCACCAATGGTTGATTGTCCTTTCTCTTTTAGTTCAATCTTACGCAGTCGATATTTGCTAACTGTATTACCCTGTGAGCCACGTCCTTTGATGGCCAATGAAGAAAAGTCGAAATCGTAGACCTTCTTTCTGGCCTTGGCAAGCCCGTGTAGGTAAATAGTAACAATTTCAGCTTCTCCATTTGGATTGGCTGTGAAGTACTGGACTTTTGATTTATCGTTCTTACCTACGTTGTACGTTTTATCCCGGGTAATCGAATTCACGTTAAAACGTTTCGCAAACGTCTTTCCCGAAACTCCGTCTGTGTAGATACAGTTATAAACTTTCCGATCGTCTCCTTTACGCCAAACGGCAACATGAATAATGTCTTTACCAAAGAACGCCTTGTCGGAAACCTTGCTCACGGTATAATTACCGTTTTTAGTAAAGACAATGATATTGTCAATGTCCGAACAATCACTGATGTACGTGTCTTTCTTAAGTCCGGTTCCTACAAATCCTTCTTCCAGGTTGGCATAGAGTTTCGCATTTGCAACGGCTACAACTGCGGCTTGAATGTTTCCAAACTCCCGTTGTTCGGTGCGGCGTTCTCTACCTTTTCCATATTTCTTTAGAAGATTCTTGTAGTACTCAATGGCGTAGTCCGTCAGATTATCGAGGTGATGGTTTACCTCTTTCAGTTCATCTTCAATGCCTTTGAGCAGTTCATCGGCCTTAAACGAATCAAACTTACTGATTCGCTTGATCCGAATTTCAGTGAGTTTAACAATGTCTTCTTCGGTAACCTCTCTTTTTAACAGTTTTTTAAAGGGTTCGAGTCCTTTGTCAATGGCCGAAAGAACGCCCTCCCAGGTGGTTTCCTCTTCAATGTCGCGATAGATGCGTTCTTCAATGAATATCTTCTCCAGTGAGCTGAAGTGCCATTTTTCCTCAAGTTCTCCGCGCTTGATCTCCAACTCCTGTCGCAGAAGGTCGCGGGTGTTCTCCGTGTTGATCTTTAGTATTTCATCAACACTCAGGAATTGTGGCTTGTTTTCTACAATAACACAGGCATTGGGGCTAATAGACACTTCACAGTTTGTGAAGGCATACAGCGCGTCAATGGTTTTATCCGATGAAATTCCGGGGGCCAGGTGAACCTCAATTTCGAGTTCCTTTGCCGTGTTATCAACCACCTTCTTGATTTTGATCTTGCCCTTATCGTTGGCTTTAATAATCGAATCAATGATACTTGACGTGGTTTGTCCATAAGGAATTTCCTTGATTACAATGGTCTTTTTATCCTGCTCCTGAATGCGGGCTCGTACCTTTATTTTACCACCTCGTCTTCCGGAGTTGTAGTCAGAGAAGTCCGCCAGTCCTCCTGTTGGAAAATCGGGGAGGAGCTTAGTGCTTTTTCCTTTTAATATGGCAATGCTTCCATTGATCAATTCAATGAAGTTATGCGGCATAATTTTAGTTGACAGTCCCACGGCAATACCTTCAACACCCTGAGCAAGGAGCAAAGGGAATTTTACGGGAAGTGTTACCGGTT
>JAEPQQ010000142.1 GCA_017640445.1 Bacteroidia bacterium
GAATGAAATTGGCCGTACCTGGTTCCCAGGTTATGCGATTAACGTAGAAACCGGTCAGCGATTGAACATTATTCTTGGTGAAGATTCGTATCAAGGAACCAACAACGGACGTGACCTGAAATGGAACCCAACCGATCAGGGAGGAAACTTTAGTTCAGGATATGCAGGATGGGGTGGACGACACTTCGTTTATGTTATGGATACAGATAGTAGCCACTTGAAGACGCTTTATCCAGATGGACCAGCGTACGATGGTGGAGGTACTTACATCAGCCGATTGAAGGATCCGGCAGGTAACTTCCTAACGGGCGACAACTACTACAGAGAGTTGAACCAGCAGGTTCTTTACCACGCTATGTGGGTGATCCCTACTTATCTTGCTCCAGGATACGAAATGGAATACAACGAAAACGGAATGCCTGTTCCTCCAACCGAGGTTAAATTCCGAATTCGGGTGAAGAAGCCATACCAGTATTTTGTAACGAACGATAACAAAAACAACCACAACCCACGATACACGTTTAATACAAATGCCATCTTTGCTGAGTACGATCAGGAATTCGGAAAGCAAGCATTGGAGACCGTGCGAGTGGTGCCAAACCCATACTTCGCATACTCAGAGTATGAAAATAACCCGGTTGAGAACAAGGTTAAATTAACCAACCTTCCACAATCTTGTAACATCAGCATCTATACCACGGATGGCAGCCTGGTACGACGTATCATCAAAGATGATCAGTCTACCGAGTTAACCTGGGACCTTAAGAACAACGCTAAGGTACCGATTGCCAGTGGAACGTATTTGATCCACGTAGATGCAGGTGAACTTGGAGAGAAAGTGATAAAGTGGATGGGTATTATGAGAGAGCTTGATCTCGACTCATTCTAATGGACTGATGTTAACCGAAGTTTGAAAAACAAAAAGAAAACAATGATTAAAAGAATATATATAACATTGATCGCCGGAGTTTTTGCAACTGCATCGTTTGCAGGTAACCCGGACCGTATCGGACAGGCAGGAGCAACCCAGCTGTTGATTAATCCTTGGGCGCAATCAAGCGGACTTGGATGGTCGGCAGTGAGTAATGTAAGAGGGTTGGAGTCCATGTTCTTTAACGTGGGCGGTCTGGCTCACTCAAGCCGAACAGAGCTTGGTTTTACCAATACAAACTGGTTGTCTGGATCAGGTATCAGCATTAACTCATTCGGTTTTTCTCAATCACTGGGTGGAGAAGGTGTTTTGGGTCTTTCTGTTATGACTATGGACCTAGGAGAAATTGAGGTTACAACAGTTGAACAGCCTGAAGGTGGTCTTGGAACGATCAATCCTCGTAACACAAATATTGGCCTTGGGTATGCTAAGAAGTTTACCAAGACAATCTCAGGGGGCGTTTTGGTACGTGTACACTCGGAAGCAATTCCAAATGCGAGTGTTCAGGGTATCGCAATTGATGCTGGTATTCAGTACACCGAAACGAGTAACAAAAAGGATAAGTTGAAGAAGAACGATATCAAGTTTGGTATCAGCATGAAGAACGTTGGACCGGATGCACGTTACTCGGGTGATGGTGTTACGTTTAAGGCTACAAACCCAAACAACGACGTTCAACAGTCTTTCTTGTTTAGAACTGCTGGATTTGGTTTGCCTACGCTAATCAATATTGGTGCGGCATACGACATGCGTTTAGACAAAACCACTGAAACGTACAACCACCGATTTACACCAGCCTTTACTTTCACCTCTAATGCCTACACCAGAAACCAGTTTACAGTTGGTGCCGAGTATGGGTACAAAAACTTGTTTATGTTCCGTGCCGCATACGCGTACGAACAAGGTATTTTCGATGCGAATGAGCGTACTACTGCCCTAACCGGTTTGGTTGCGGGCTTCTCCATCGAATTACCTATGAGCAAGAACACTGACAACATTTTTGCAGTTGACTACTCGTACCGTCACAGTAATCCATTCTCAGGATCACACGGTGTTGGGGTTCGAATTATGGTGAACTAATCAATCAGAGAAGTGAGAGCGTTCCGCTTGCTCGGAATGCATAAACTAGAAAATATCTATCTTTGCATTTCATTGCACCATCGACTCGATGGTGCAATGTTTTTTTAACAACCTAATAAACGTATGCGATTATGTCTGAGGTGAATTACATGTCCCAGGAGGGATACGACAATCTTAAAAAGGAGATTGAACATCTAAAAATGGTCGAGAGACCTAGAATATCAAAGCAGATTGGCGAAGCACGAGATAAAGGTGATTTGTCGGAAAATGCCGAGTACGATGCTGCGAAGGAAGCGCAAGGGTTGTTAGAGCTCAAGATATCGAAACTTGAGGAATCTCTCGGAAACTCCAGAATACTCGATCCTTCCAAACTCGATATAAGCAAGGTGGGTATTCTGAGCAAGGTAAAGCTTCTCAATAAAAAGGTAAACCGTGAAGTGGTGTATACCATTGTTGCCGAAAAAGAGGCCAACCTCAAACAAGGAAAAATTTCGGTAAAGTCACCCATAGGAAAAGGCCTTATGGGAAAAAAAGTGGGTGAGATAGCCGAGGTACAGGTTCCGGCAGGCATTATCCCATTTGAAATACTAGAAATCAGCGTATAATGGCTAGCATCTTTAGCAAAATTGTCGCGGGTGAGCTTCCATGTTATAAGATCGCCGAAACAAACGATTTCCTGGCTTTCCTTGATGTGTTCCCATTACGTAAAGGACACACACTGGTGATTCCAAAGAAGGAAGTGGACTATATCTTCGATTTAGACGATGAGACCTTTGCAGGCTTGCAGTTGTTTTCTAAGATAGTGGCCAAAGCCGTTCATAAGGCTATCCCATGCAAGCGAATTGGTACGGCAGTAATTGGACTTGAAGTGCCGCATGCCCATATTCACCTTGTACCCATCGAAGATGTGACTGACCTCGATTTTTCACAGGAGAAGATGAGCTTCAGCAAAGAAGAGATGGAGACTATAGCAGGTTCCATCCGGGCTCAGCTCGAATCGTAGCCCGGTTTATTTTACACGGTCCGGATTGTCGCTTAAAAAGGCATTCCAACTTCCATACGACTTTTTACCCGTTTCGGGCTTCCCTTTTTGAAAGTAATGACAAACAGCCGCAGCCATACCGTCGGTTGCGTCCAGGTTCTTAGGAATCTCATCAAACTTTAACAAACTCTTCAGAATTGCAGCCACCTGCTCTTTGCTGGCATTTCCATTTCCGGTAATACTCTGTTTAATCCGTTTGGGAGCATACTCAAAAATGGGTATGTCTCGAAACAATCCGGCTGCCATGGCAACGCCCTGAGCCCTGCCGAGTTTGAGCATACTTTGTACGTTTTTACCAAAGAAAGGTGCTTCCAACGCCATCTCATCGGGATGGTAGCTGTCAATTAACCCTAAACAACGTTCAAAGATCTTCTTGAGCTTTAAGGCATGAGAATCGTACTTGCCTAAGGTAATGACGCCCATGCTAACCAATTGAAACGACTTTTTACTGCAGCCCAAGACACCATATCCCATTATATTTGTGCCAGGGTCAATTCCCAGTATTATCCGGTCAAAATCGTTGTCAATCAACCTGTTCGCCATCGGTCAAAAGTAGTTTCAAATTCTTGAATAATAATATCGATCGTAAACAATTCAAATGGCTGAGCCTCATTAAATGGGGTTTCACAGTACTCGCTTTGGGTTTTTTGTACTACGAAATTTTCGTTCGAAACGATTTGTCGGCGTTGTTGCGCGATTATCGATCCAAACTCGGTGGAAACGCCTGGCCGCTTTTGGGCGTTCTTGTTCTAATGCCTTTCAACTGGTTCATCGATGCGCTAAAATGGAGGTGGTTGTTAAAGGAAAGCGTTGTTCTTACCTATTCGCAAGCCATTAAGGGCGTGTTCATGGGACTCTCCGTTGGACTCTTTACACCCAACGGTGTTGGAGAGTTCGCCGGACGTATGTTAACCGTGCGCAACGCATGCAGACAACAGGCGGTGGCGGCTAGTATTGCCGGTAGCCTGGCTCAATTGGCCATAACCATAACCGTGGGAGGGGCATGCATTGTGTTCTTTATGAGCAAGTACGTTATGCCCGATTATGTTACGGTAGCACAGATCACGGCGGTGATTACTGTGGTAGTGGGTTTTTATACCTATTTCAAACTACCGGTCATAGCCGAAAAATTATTTTCGCGTATCCCTTCGATGTCTCGGTTTTCCCGATTCCGGGAAGCGTTATCGAACTATTCGAATAGAGAATTGCTCGCTGCCTATGGCTTTGCCTTTTTGCGCTACGCCGTCTTTTGTACTCAGTTGGGAATCATATTATTTGCACTTGGGGGGATCGATATTTTTGAGCAATACTCCTTAATCCTGCTGATTCCGGTGTATTACTACATTCAAACCTTAGTGCCTACCGTTGCCCTGAGTGAGGTTGGCGTTAGGGGTATGATACTCTCTGTATTATACAGTGGATATCTCGTGCAGTCAGACGTGCTTTTGGCGTCGTTTGTGATTTGGGTTGTTAACCTGATTATTCCAGGATTAATGGGCCTCGTATTGGTTTGGGAAACAAAATTGGATCGACCGTGATAGCCGGAGTTATTGTTCTCACAGTGGCGTTGGCCTATGCGCTAACCTTGCTTAGGTTACGTAAAACCTGGGATCAAATAGAACCAATACCCAAAGTAGGTGAACCGGTGGCGGTAAGTCTGATAGTTGTTTTTCGAAATGAAGAAGCCGATCTACCAGCATTACTTACCAGCATCGAGAATCAAGATTACCCGGTTGATTTACTTGAGGTTATTTTGGTTGATGATGGATCAACGGATGCATCGTTTGATTTGGTTTCGGAGTATGCGAAGAGCTCAAGATTTGAGGTGATTGGGGAACAATTAACGAACCACGGCCGCACGGGTAAAAAGGCAGGAATTCAACTAGCCGTAGAGCGTGCGAAGAACGATCGCATTGTGGTAACAGATGCCGACTGCACGATGCCTAAAAACTGGCTTGCGACAATAACCCGGTCATCAGCTGATTTCGCAAGTGGACCTGTTTGTTATCACTCGCGAAAGAGCATCTGGGCGCATATGGTAGAACTTGATCTAATAAGCCTTTCGGTGTTGGGCGGGTGTACCATTCAGATGAACCGACCTAATCTTGCCAACGGAGCAAATATGTCTTTTTCCCGGTCTACCTTCTTCAAAGTAGGAGGGTATTCCAGCAACGAGACAATTCCAAGTGGTGACGATGTGTTTCTTCTAATGAGAATAGCAAGTCAACCCAATACAACGATTCAGTTCGTTAAGAGCGATGAGGCTATCGTTTCCACCCAAATGGTAGACTCATTTAAGGCGTTTGTTAACCAACGCATTCGTTGGGCTGGTAAAACCAGATTCAGTGCCGGAGCAGAAAGCCAGCGAATCACCTGGGTGTTGTTTATGACCTATGGTGTTTTTTTTAGTACGCCTTTTCTGGCAGTGTTTTTTGCTAACGTAGATACCCTTACACTAATTCTTTTGGCCTGGGTGATTAAAATCGCGGCAGATGCGTCGTTTTTT
>JAEPQQ010000143.1 GCA_017640445.1 Bacteroidia bacterium
CAACGCCGGATTGCATAACCTCAATATTCTGGAAAATGGTAAGTCCGACCTCGGTGTTAAAATCGATACCATTGTTGCATATGATTCGGTTTACCCCTCGCTAACAGAGCAAGCGAAAGTGGATTTGTATCCAGCAGGCTACTTTCAGGATGTAAACCAGGATGGCGTCCGGGATTTATTGGTTTCGGTTACCTTTTTCGACAAGGTCTTAAACTCGTTTCGGGAGACAGGCAACGTGTTGTACTACGAGAACGTTGGTAAAGACGATCATCCTGACTTCAAGCGAAGAGACACTACTTTTTTTGTTAAAGACATGGTTGATGACGGTGGTTATGCTGCCCCTGTACTATGGGATATGGACAACGATGAAGACCTTGACTTGATCTTTGCTACGAATGGAGATTGGGGGTTAACCAACGATCAAACAGACTACCTGGTTTTATACGAGAACATCGGCACCAAAAGTGAGCCGGTGTTTAAGCTGGCAAAAAGTGATTTTTTGGGACTACGGGATGACAGTATTGTACGTATGTCGCCGTGTTTGGGTGATCTTAACCGCGATGGGACACCAGAATTATTGATCGGGCAGGAGAACGGTAGTTTAACCCTTTACGATTTGGTTGGTTCCGGCAAGGAAATGACGGCTAACCTCAACACGAAAAATGCATTTGGCCTCAAGTCAAAGGAATTCAGCTCGCCGTTTCTGGGAGATGTAGATGGAGACGGCTTTATCGATCTCCTGCTTAATACCGAGGAAGGGCGTACTGCGTATTATCGAAATACTTCCACTACAAGCGTACCCAGTTTTCAAAAAGAGCAAGACACGTTTGGTGGTATTCGCGTTGGTTCTTTTCGAACCATACAGTGGTACGACGCCATAAATGACGTGTTTTTTGATACGCTTATCTTCGAAAATCTAGGGGCTGTAACACCGGTTTTAGTTGATTTGGATGGAAACAACGATCCAGAGTTGGTGTTAGGCAATGAGACCGGTGGTGTTCAAGTGTATACCAATATCCGGTCGTCGAATCTAAGCAAGCTGAGCAGGGCCCAGGATGTGTTTAGCATTCCCACGTGGAACCAGTGTTACAATTATTCGTTTGGAGCGAATGCAAAGCCAGCATTTGGAGACCTAAACGGTGATGGAGTGATAGATATGGTGGTTGGAAACAACCGAGGTGGTATTCAAGTGGCTTTAGGCGGAGATAACTGCAATCTTGCGACGAACACGCCAACGGAAAACAGGAGCATACAGGTTTTTCCAAACCCGGCACAAGAAACGATTCGGTTTGATCGGGAAATAAGCAATGCACTCATTTACACCATCAGTGGGAAAGAAGTACTAAGCAAGGATGGGAGCTTTATGGAAATGAATGTTTCCGATCTGGAACCCGGTTTATACGTGATGCGATTAACCACTTCTACCGGTCTGTTTTCAACCAAATTGGTTAAGTCGGCGTACTAAGTTTCTTGGTTGAAAGCCGTAAGTATCTGCTCCATTTTCATACCACGAGAGGCTTTTACCAGAAACCATGTGTTCTCAAAGGCCTGTTTCTTCAGTTCGTCCACCAACTCAGTGGTGGTGGTAAAGCATGAAACATCCAGATCTTTGGTCGCCTCATGGAAATGAGAACCCGCAAAGAAGCACTTACAATTTTTTATACTCAGCGCTCGTTGTGCAATATCCCGATGTTCCTGAATGGCATCTGAGCCAAGCTCAAACATGTCGCCGAGCAAAACCACTTTATTTGTCGATTCGATAGCGTTGAAAGTATCCAGTGCAGCCTCCATACTACTTGGGTTGGCATTGTATGCATCCATAAGGAATGAGTTGGTGCCAATTGTTTTGATTTCCGAGCGATTATTAGAAGGTCGGTAATCACCAATTCCATTGGCAGCTTCCTTTGGCGACAAACCCAGGTGCAAGGCAATGGATAAGCAGGCCGCTATGTTTTGGGCGTTGTGTTTTCCGCTTAAATGAGAGGTTATGGTCTGATTTTGAAGAGATAGCTCCAGTGTTGGGGCAACAGAATGAACCGTAGGTTGTATGTCTGACGGCGCGTCAATTGAGTACGTCACTTTATTGTTAATACGATGTGCCATGCGCGCGAGATAGACGTCGTCGTTGTTAACAAAGGCAAAGCCATTGGTTCGTATCAGGTAATGGTAAAGTTCACTTTCTTCCCGCGCTACACCCTCCAGGTCACCAAAACCTTCAAGGTGTTCCTTACCGATGTTGGTGATAATGCCGCTGCTCGGTTCAACCAGGTTACATAGAAAAGCGATTTCCCCGAAGGAATTGGTACCAATTTCGATCAGGGCTACTTCTGCATCCAATGGCATCGATAACAGTGTGATGGGCACGCCAATATGGTTGTTGAGATTTCCTTTGGTAGCATGTGTTCTAAAACGACTCGAGAGCGTACTGATCAGTAGTTCCTTGGTGGTCGTTTTTCCATTACTTCCTGCAATGGCCACAACCGGTATGTCAAACTGCCTCCTGTGATGGAGGGCAAGCTCCTGCATAAACGTTAATACGTCTGGAACCAACACCATCTTGTTGTTCGTTTCTCCGTGTACCTCATCAACAACTGCGTAAGAAGCTCCTGCATTAAGTGCCTGTTCTGCGTATGCATTCCCATTGAAATTCGCCCCTTTAAGAGCAAAGAAAATGTCGCCTGACGTTAACTTTCGCGTGTCAGAAGTGAACCGCTGTTGTTGAGCCAGAAAGATGGAGTAAAACGCTTCTACCGTCATAGTTTACCTTTCGCTTGCAAAAGAAGTCAAATTAACAACATTCCTTTGGTATCGCGCTTAATTTGAGAAAATTAGGTGTTATATTGTGCAGCGGATTAACACCTTTTAGCGTCTAAACGTAAACCACCTTGAATTATGCATCGATTCTCATTATCCATTTTACTCCTTTTTGCCCTAACCAATCTACAGGCTCAAACCGTGGGAGGGACCACCTCATTTGAAATTACCAACGACATTAAGGTTATTGATAGCAATGGCAAGGAGCTTAAACTAGCAGGAATAGGAGGATTGAATCAACCTCAATTCTACAATTTGGATATTGACAACGATGGTACACTCGATCTGTATGTATTTGATCGGACAGGTGGTAAAAGCATCTCATTGATCAATGACGGGACTGGAAATTTTAGCTACCATCCTGAATATGATCAGATTTATCCAGGTCGATTTACGACATGGGTAGTTTTTAAGGACTATAACAACGATGACCTGGCCGACCTTTGGTTTTATAACGAAGACATAGACGCCATTTCATTGTATAGAAACATAACCAAAGCCAACGATCCGCATGTTCGGTTTGAACTGGCCGACTCTGAATTAAACGCTTATAACTTTAACACTCCGCCGTTGGATTCAAATGACTTGTATTGCGATCGAACCAATATTCCCGCTATTGAAGATGTAGATGGCGATGGCGACGTCGACTTTATGACGTTACAAACGCTTGGATATGGAATAACCTTGTTTCTGAACAATACGGTTGAACGAGGTGAACCACTTGATCCACCTCAGTTTGAAATTGCGGATGAGTGCTGGGGCGACTTCCAGGAATACGATGGAAGCAATCAGATCGACTTTAGTCGCGACCAGTTTTGCTTTCACAAGTTTTACCGGCATTTGAAAAAGAAGCACGCCGGAGGATCGTCGTTACTGCTCATCGACATGGATAAAGATGCCGACATGGACCTGGTAATGGGTAATGCAGGTCTTGACAATCTAAACCTGTTAATCAATGGAAAGAGCGACCATGGTCAGAGCATCGATACCATGATTGCGAGTGATTCACTTTTCCCAAGCAATACGCGACAGGCGGCTATGAATGCCTTTCCAGCCGGTTTCTATCAGGATGTAGACGCTGATGGCGTGAAAGATCTTATTGTAGCAGTGAATATGTTTGACAAACGAAGCTACTTCTACCGTGAAACAGAGAATATCTTTTATTACAAAAACAAGGGAGAAAACGATAAACCTGACTTCGAGATACAGGATACGTTGTTCATAACCGGAGAAACCGTAGACCAAGGCGGGTATTCGGCACCTGTTTTATGGGATATGGACGCTGATGGTGATCTGGATTTGATTCTGGCAACGAATGGCGATTGGGGAATTACCGAAGAATTGGCCGACTTTCTGATACTGTATGAAAATATTGGAACCAAGGATGTGCCGGTGTTTGAGGAAGCAGTGTTCGATTATCTGGGATTGCGAAAAGACTCGATTCGTCAACTGTCTCCATGCCTGGGTGATCTAAACCGAGATGGTTCTCCCGAGCTGTTGGTTGGTCGGTTGAATGGTACATTGAGTTTGTACAATATCATTGGCTCAGGTAAAACAGCCACTGCGTCAAAAGTCTCTGATAATACCTATAGCATAAATGTTACAGAAGCGAGTTCACCCTATCTGGCTGATGTTGATGGTGATGGTTATATCGACCTTTTAGTGGGTGCCAGAGATGGTAAAACCCGATACTACCGAAATACCTCAACAAGTGATGTTCCAGCATTCTCAAAACTTAAAGATACGTTTGGGAACGTACTGTCTGGCGACTGGATTGTTGAACTTCAATACAACCCTCATACGAATGAGTTTTATGATTCAACGGTTTTCCGTCCACTTACTTACTCGAGTCCGGTAATTGCCGACCTGGATTCCGATGGCGATCCAGAGTATATCTTTGGAGATGTGCGTGGTAATCTCACCATTTATAGCGACATACGCAAAGCAGGGGCTGGAATTGACAGTTTTAGGTTGATTGAAGAGGACCCATTTTTCATTTCTGAATTCAACCAATGTTATAATTACAACTTTGGTACCCAGGCCAAAACAGCGGTAGGAGATATTAATAACGATGGTAAACCTGACCTGATAGTAGGAGATAACCGTGGTGGTTTCCAGATTGCCCTGGCCAGTGGTCAATGCAACGTTGGTGTGTCCGAGATCACCAGAAAGAAGTCGGAGCTGGAGTTTTATCCAAATCCAACAACCGGATTGGTTAATCTGCCTGGTTTGAATGGAAATAAGGCGAGTTTGAAAGTAACAAATGTGAACGGTCAACAAGTTTATAGTCAACAGGTTGCAGCTAATGCTGCGCTTGATCTTTCCTTTCTTCCAGAAGGTGTTTACATACTCCAGTTGATTACCAACGAAGAAAATCGTGTTGGTAAGCTGATTAAAGTGGATCAGTAGTTTTTTATCAAAGTTTTTTTGACAACTTTGCCTCAAATTAGCAAGAGCAAACTTGTCGAATAACAGACATTACAAAGTAGCCATTATTGGTGCTGGTCCGGCAGGTGCTACGCTGTCTATGGGGCTGTCTAAGAACGGAATACAACATGTTCTTATTGACAAGGCCACATTTCCAAGAGATAAGATTTGCGGTGATGCGTTAAGCGGTAAGGTGGTATATGCCCTAAACCGGGTTAAACCCGAT
>JAEPQQ010000144.1 GCA_017640445.1 Bacteroidia bacterium
TTTTACTGCGACGGTCCGATTCCGGGTCATGGGGGCAAAGGTGTTCATGCCCACATTGGGTTGTATGCAATACGAGGTTTGTCGATAGAAGGCTGTAGTTTTTATAATTACATGCGCCAGGAAGACATCTCAGATGGGAACAAAGGAATTGGTATCGATGTATGGGACGGCAGCTTTGAGTTGAAGCAGGAGTCTGATCCGGTAGCGTGTATGGGCATGGGTAGTCGTAACCATTTTGAGGGTTTAAGGTATGGCGTAAAGATGGGAGGAAATGGGGTACAGACGAGTTACATCACGAAGATTATGGAGTCTGACTTTAAGAACAATCTAACGGGTATTTACCTGTTGAACCAGTACAAGCCATTGATGTGGAACAACAACTTTGAATGGGATACCGACATTGTACCAAGCTTCGAAACGACGAACGTATTGTGTGAAGGCTTGTTTGCCGACCATACTCCAGGCTTTGAGTTCGTAGACAACACGGTAAACTATCAGGCTGACCAGTTCTATTTTGAAGGTGTTCGCATTAATGAGAGTATTGGTACACAGAACGAGATATCCAAAATCCAAAACAATACGTTCGATGTTTTATCATCGCCCAAAACCACGTTTCCCAATGCCCTTGCAACGGATGTAGTAGCGAACATCTTTGATGGAGACAATTCGGATTTATATGTAAGCTGCAACTCATACAACTACTTTTTGACCGACTGGTTGGTAAACGGCCCAATGGCCAAACAAGAGAGTGGCCCTGCGTTGAATATGGACCCAACAAACCAATTCAGTTCTCCATGCAACAACACCCCCCCGGGTACCCCTGGATTCTCGTACAACAACATACGGGTTGATCCATTTGTGTTGGGAGGCCTGGAGTATGCGGTAGACCCGGGAACGTTGTTACCTGCCTGTGTTGAAGGTGTTGTAAACTTCACAGTTGCCGGAGGCGTATATGCCGACTGCGGTTCGGATGTATATACACCCAACGAGATTCATTGTGGTTTTCAAGGCCCTGAGTCACCGGCTACACCAGATGATATGAGTTCGGTAGAAGTAGTGACCAATGGTGCGTTATCGGTTTATCCAAATCCCAGTGATGGCATGTTCACCTTATCGTTGAGCAAGTCACTTCGATTGAACAAGGTGGAAGTATTCAGTTTAACAGGTAGAAAGGTATACAGTAAGGACCTAAGTGAATCCTTGGTCATCCACAGGATAGACCTGTTCGGGCTTAACCCGGGTTTGTACCTCATGCATATGACCTCAGGTGAAGATACCTATCAGCAAAAGATCGTGATTGAGTAAGACACATTCTAACAAACGAGAATGACCAGGGATGGTCAAATGAATATCTAAAATCTATTAAAACAAGAACCAACAAAAACAATGACAACAATAAAGACCCTAAAATCGCTAATTCTGGTACTCTTCTTAGGTTTAGTCGGACTTTCGAAAGCCAATGCGCAACGGTACCATTTTTACAACGACATCATAACCGATACCAGTATCAGTTACGCTGATAGGATTGGTTTCCTTGACTCAATTTTTGCTAGTGACACGGCTTACCTTTCAGATAGCACGGCACGTCTGAAGTATTACACGCGATGGAAGAATGAGGTGGAGCCGAGTTTGGACTCCAATGGCAACTTAAACATGTTTATGTCCGTCCTTCAATCCACCTTTAACGTAGTAAATCCGCCACCATCGGTGCCATTCGTTCCTGCCCCAGGTAGCGGATCAATTGCACTATCTCCAACACAGGAGTATGCGAATTGGAAAAGCATCGGGCCCGAACAACTCATAAAAAACAGAACGGCGAGTGACCCAGATCAATTTACGGAACAGGCCTTGGGAAAAATGGACCTGGTTTGGCCCTGTGATGCCAATACGATTTATGCCGGTTCGGATAAAGGAGGCTTGTTTAAAACAACTGATGGTGGAGCAACATGGAATGCGCTGCCCATAACTTTAGATGATGGAAACGGTGGATCTGTGTTTCCACCCGTAATTGGGATTCGCGCCCTGTTAGTGGAAGATAGTGACCCTAATAACGTATATGTGTCCACTGCCAATGGCTGGGATCAGGGATTAGGTACGTTTCGAAGCGAGGATGGAGGGTTAACTTGGACGCTTCAATACTTAATTACACCCGACGAAGACGGGGCGAACGATATTTTCAGAAAAATGGTAATGGACCCGAACGACCCGGACCACATTTATGCCATATCCGCCAACAAATTGTTTGAAACGACTACAGGAGGTGGGGTTCTTAACCCAGGTTTACCATCTGATTGGGTTGAAATAAATACGGGCACGACGTTGGTAAACGCCGACTTGAAAGACCTGGAGATTGACAAAGACAACCCGGACGTGGTATATGTCTCGGGTAGGTCGATATGGAGAATACATGTGCCCACCATTGGCTCAATTGTCGATTATAAATCAAAAATGCCCACATACAGTGGAGATGATTTTGGAAATCTGTTTGAACGCCCAACGTTTTGGAGCAGAAAAACAACAGGTGGAAGTACCGCATGTATTACCGCAGGATCAAAGGATATTGGTGAACGTTGGGACGGCGATATCAGCATTGTTGACGACCCAAACGATGCTTCGTATGACAACAAATGGTACCGTAAATGCAATGGTACAACAGCTCAGGTTGGAATTGTTCTCAAGAAAAATCAAACCAGTATATTGCATAGGACCACATACGGGAAGCCGGAGTTTGGGAATGGTAAAGGGTTGATTAACAAGCTTATAAAGGACGTGAAGCTCCAATTGAGGCTTACGTACATAGACTTGCCTCCTAATACTTCGTTAAAGATAGAGTTGTCGAGCAGTACCTCACCAGCGACAATGACCTTATATGATTCAGAATTGCCAGGGACGTATTCCCTTGGAGCGAGTAACTGGGTGTTGTACAATTCAAACCAAACCCGAGTCTTAGCAGATGACTTTGATACCTATACAATTACTGCTTCGGCCACTGATGATTTTAACGAATCCGATGTTTTGACTCTTGGCTTTCCTTTAACGCGAGTCAACGCGCTAAAAGATTTGAGTTCAATCCCATTTGCCGCATGTAAAATAGAATTAGACGAAGACAATTACTTATTTGCATGGGCGGCTGTTTCAAACCCAAGCTACAGTTTTATTCTCAGGTCGGATGATGATCTATCGCATAATTCATTCACAATTCTTTCTGGTGATGATGAGACCTATGAGGCCGGATTGATTGACGCATTTGCCATCACAAACGACCCGAATGGTGGTGATGTAATTGAGTTGTTTACAGGTTCTCTGGGTATGTTGAAACACCGGTTCGACCTAAATCATTTGGACGACCCGAGTAAAACCTATACGAATCCGTATGTAGCCGGGTCGCTTGCCCATGAAGATTATCGCGACTTCCACCTGTTGACAAACACCACGGACCTATATGTAGCGCACGATGGAGGGTTGATGAAGATTGATGCTGCTGAGACACTTACGGGTGGCAGTTTTAGTCAATACTCGTCAATCGTTGGGAAAGGTTTAACCATCGGACACTTCTGGTCCATCGATATGGAACGAAAAGGATCACGCAGCCTGATGGGTGGAGGTATTATGCACCAGGGTTTTTACTTTAAGGATGATACAGATTACGATTGGAGAATAACTTCAGGACCAGACGGAGGTGATTTGGAAATTCACAAGGATTGGGACGGAAACAACAATACAGAAATCCTTGTACACGAGTTCTCTGGTGGAAACGCCACAGGAGACATTAAAAGGTTGTACTACGATGGCTACAGTAGCAACAATACAATGGACCTGGAACAGGCTGCCGCCGGTATACCGCATACATATCATGTAATCGAGCAGGCAGGTGATGGGACGTATTACGTTGCGTTTGGGAATACACTTTATAGATGGGACGGGAGTAGCCAGCAGTATGTTACAGAGAAGGTCTTTGTCAATACATCCAACTCTAGGGATAAAATGATTATTTACTCGGTTGCAATTGCCCCAAGTGACCCGGATGTGATTTACGTCGGAATTGCCAAAACGATGGCGAAATCTGGGCCTATTGAACCCAGGTTCTGGCGAGGAATCCGACAATCTGGTGGTGTGGTGGATTGGAATTCATTAGATCATAGATTTTTTAAAGATCCGATTAAGAATCAGTCGGTTGGGGACATAGCGGTTAGTTATTCGGACCCGGCTAAGGTTTGGGTAAGTTTTCTGGGCTTTCATAGTGACAACAGACGAGTGTACTATTCGTCAAATGCCACGGATCCTGTGGCATCAGTTAGTTTCGATTCGATTCAAGCCAGTAGCGATTTAAACAGTTTTCCTGCGGGTAAGTTGGCAACAGTGCCATTTTACGATGATGAGATATACGTGGGTACGGACTATGGTCTTTACCGTGGTGAAGAAGTTAGCAGTGGAACCTGGTCGTGGGAGCGTTATTCTAAGTGTGTTCCATCCGTCGATTGGGCATTGGGAGGTCCTCATCACAACTTGCCATTGGGTAGAGTGGTTGATATCAAGATTGATGCCAATGACAATAAGATTTTGGCTTCAGTTTACGGCAGAGGCATCTGGGAGGCAGGTTTGCCTTGTCGTGATGTCTTAGGTCCATCACAAACGATTTCAACAAACACAACTTGGTCGAATAAGTCAGAGTTTGTCGATCACAATATTCATGTAGCCTCACTTGCTACCTTAACACTAAACGACTGTGATCTAAGCTTTGCACCGGATGCAAAGATTGTGGTAGAGGTAGGCGGTAAGCTGATTGTAAACAACAGCACGTTGAGCAACTCTTGTTCGAAGGAGTGGGATGGTATCTGGGTGTATGGCAATGGATATACTTCGGGCCAGGCCAATCCACAAAAAGATGGAGGAGAAGTAGAGATAAACAACAGTTTGATTGAGAATGGAGAGTATGGTGTTCGTGTAGGAACAGGTCAGTCGAACTCGGGCGGGATATTACGGGTAGAAGACAGCGAGTTCAGGAACTGTTTTGTAGGCATATCGTATTATCAATATGCGTATCAGCAACAAAACATTCAGGGCCATATAAAACGAACGAAGTTTTACTGCGACGGTCCGATTCCGGGTCATGGGGGCAAAGGTGTTCATGCCCACATTGGGTTGTATGCAATACGAGGCTTGTCAATAGAAGGCTGTAGTTTTTATAATTACATGCGCCAGGAAGACATCTCAGATGGGAACAAAGGAATTGGTATCGATGTATGGGACGGCAGCTTTGAGTTGAAGCAGGAGTCTGATCCGGTAGCGTGTATGGGCATGGGTAGTCGTAACCATTTTGAGGGTTTAAGGTATGGCGTAAAGATGGGAGGAAATGGGGTACAGACGAGTTACATTACGAAGATTATGGAGTCTGACTTTAAGAACAATCTAACGGGTATTTACCTGTTGAACCAGTACAAGCCATTGATGTG
>JAEPQQ010000145.1 GCA_017640445.1 Bacteroidia bacterium
CCACAGCTAATAGAATATAATACGATAAAAACAATCTGGTGACCGTATGATGAACCTTGGTAATATTTTTTAATAAGACCAATTCCAAGACACATTAACAGATACACACCTATGTCGGAAACGGAAATTAGCCTTGTAACTTGATAGTCCGTACAAAACATTATCAAGAAGGCAACAAATGAAAGTACTATTCCCAGAATTATAGTCCTAGTTAAACTCATGTATCCATTTTCAGGCGGTTCTTGATGCTCTAAAGTTCATTGGCTTTGATACAATCTTGAGCAATTTTAACAATCGTTTAATTGTTTTCCTCCGAACTAAACAAAAAGTACGGAATAACTAAATTCTTCTTGTTTTCCTCGTAAGGGGTCAACCTAAGACCTTTTGTGTTGAGATAAAGTGAATAGCGTGTAATTCCCTCATTTGTTGATTCAACATACTTTAGTATAGCTCCTTTTTTCAAGGTTCCAATGCCAGCAATAACACAATCTTCTTCTAAAACAAAATAAGTCTTCTTTTTAATGAAGAAGCCTGTTGTTAAAGTTAATAAAATGCCTAAGGCAATTCCAAGTATTAATGCCTTCACAATCCCTTTTTTCATACCATTTGTTATTTGTATCGGTTTCCTTATTCTCTTGTGACTGTATTTCTATCGGGCCTTGTGGGGTTTCTAGATTGTCCTGATCCGCTGCAAAATCCCCTCTGTCCCATAAGGAATTGGTGATTCTTCAATTGCACCGGCACTAAGATCAACTTTGGCAGGCTCTTTGGGAGCTTCTATTGTGCCACCTTTAGCATGTTCGGTTCGTGTAAATTCTGCACGGATATATGTCCCTTATATTTCATTTGATTCGACAAACCATATTGACAAGAGGTCTAAATGTCAAAACTACTCTGAGAATCGATTAATCAAGGTGTTTGAAAACTTCCTTTAAGTCAGTTGGATTAATCAGGATATTGGTATCCAACTTGTGATTAACGATCACGAAGGAAGGAGTGACGTTAGACCCTGAAAATCTTTGTAAAGCCTTTTTATTTATTTCTCCAATAGTATTTCCCTCACACAAGTTCTTATCATCAATAAATAACCGATAGAAGCTAATTCTTCGTTTACTTAGCTCCTGTAAAAGAAGAGAATCTGTTTTCCAAGAACCAATAACCGAATCTCTTGACCTAGTCGAGGAGGTAGTAATTGAAGAAAATAGAATCACATAAGGTTCGTTCGAGGGAATCTGTGTAAAACATTTCTCCTCTTTCGAAGCCGCGAACGAGCTCGAACTACTATTGCATCTTACAAATACTAAGCACAAGATTATGATGACATATTTTTTCATATTCACCCTACTTGAACACTACGCTGAGTTAGGTTCAGCATAAGCCTCTATAAAAGTAAACACATCATCATTCTCAATGTTGACCCATTCTGATAATAGCAGAGCGTTCGCAATGTACGACAACTCAGTGTCACTCAATGCGGAATTCGAAAAAGCTGGTTGATCCATTTCGGTCAACTTGAACTTTTCATCCTCTGTGACTTCAATTCGCGCGGAACTCCCCTTCTTTGAGAGTGCTCTGAGGTAATTGCTCATTTTGGGTTGAAGCACCAGACGAATATCATGGTCTGAGAGCTTACCAGTAAGCCATAATTTTATTTTGCTTAGTTTCATTTTTATTACTTGTTGCAGCCCAAAGTAACACGATTAAGTTACAGAACTTAAGTACTCCCTACAAAGTTCATCAAGCTCTTCTACCTTTTCATCCGGCGTCGGATTATCTCGTATTCTATGGAATATTGTCAAGAGTTTCTCATTCGCCCTAAAGTTTGGATTACCGAGTATTAGGAATTTCATCAGATTCCACTTCCACTCATTGTCTTGACCTTGGAAAACTACCTCTAGCTCTTGATGAATAGTACCCACCCTTGTATAGAAATAGTTACTTATAGGGTGAGAAACGGGCCAATGCATGTCCTGCATCCACTCCAACAAACATGTTACTTCTTCACTCGACAGTGGTTTGAATAGGTGTTTTAACTTATCAGTGGATTCAAGGTCAAACATGGTCTTTGGTATGAATTCCTTCATTCGTGTCAAAATTACCAACAATCGGACATAACTCCTGTAGTCGTTAGCTTCGAGCCAAACTTGAAAGGTAGGTAATCATAGGAGAAAGTGATATGGTTATCGGAATATCTCAACAAATCAAAGATACTAAATCAACAAGGGGGCAATCCTTTTAATTGGATTCCTTGTTTCATGAGGTGCGGTATATTTAAGGTTAGATAGACTTCCCATAAAAAAACATGGGTAGAACCAAACTGTCGCCGACATTCACCTTTTACGATCAAAAAACCAGACATCCTTATGGCTTTGTCCAATTACCAATAGGTCAAACAACTGGTTGAAGGGGTGATTAAGCGAATCGTTTGCGTAACCCGAGGCGTTACGGTCATATCTTTTATCTAATACAATCGCATTCATAAACAATGTGTCATCGGATAGGCTCATTTCTTCCGAAAATGGATAGGGGTGGAGAGTTACAGAGTACCTATTACCCAGCCTTTGTAGGTCAAAGGACAAGCTTATTGTATCCCCAACTAAAACCACTTCATTGTTACTTGTAATTATGTCGACCAACCTAGTACTGTCCATCCGTTCCTGCAAAGCGTCTGCTCTATTTTGACTCTCGATAATTGTATCTACCTTCATTTTTACATCATTGAACACAATGCTCTCATTATTCAGATGCCTTTTAAAGGCTAAAAGTAAGATCCTATCCATCTCAGGAACATTCTCGGCGACGAAATTAGAATCAAGGAAATCCGGCCATTTTCTGCTATTGCCAGTTGGCTTCATGTAATCTGGATATAGAGTGACAAAATATGGAATATAGTGTTCCAAGGAATCATCTGGAGTATTCTTAATCAGATTTGATAGAGCCTGTTCAGAATTAGTCGTGAGTGTTTCAAAAAACTCATTTTGTTCACCACTATTTGAGCAACCGGAGATTACAACAATGGTCAAAGATGATACTAGGAGCGTTTGCCAATTCCTATTTATTTGTGTTAGTCTCATCATATCCAGTAAAACTATTCCATTTTCACTGGTTTGGATATTTATTACTTATGTTTCTTCTTACTTTTTTCGGAGACAAAGTGTCTTCCTCGATTCACATGTTTCCTGATTCCCAATTTTTCCAACTATTATTTGGAGGAGTAGTCGGTTTCCACTCTGCACTATCACAAGAGACTAAAACCTTGGCTACAAGTTGGTAAGTCTCTTGCATACTTGGAAGGTTAACTTTGTCGTAGAAGCTCTCGTAATGAAAATTCTCAATAGTCATTATTTTTTGAAGGTTACTGGGAATATTGGTGCGAATATCTTCTTCCCTGACACATATTTTTTCGGGCGTCGTTTCGTGCAGAAACCTAACAAAATCACCAAACCCAATGAGGTTGTCGGGGTTGCTCTGGCTTCTAATTTTGATTCCAATATCCTCATAAATAGTGTGATCACTTTCGAATGGGACATTCTTATCGAAGACCTGAATAGTTTTGGTGTCGCCAGCGATTAACTCAAAAATTTCGAGCTCTTCCCCATTTTGGTTTTCAATTCTTTCGAATTCAGAACTGGTAATAAAAACTACGTCTTTGGAATTGGAAATATAAGTTCTTCCCTCGTATGATTCGATAACATAATTTATACAATTCCCAATATAAATCAATTGTGCTTCAGCTGACGTCCTTCGGTTTTGATACCCACTGATCTCGAAGACTACAGCCCATTGAAGCGAATCACTGTAAAGATGCATCTTGCTTCCAGCAATCTCACAATATCCGAACTCAAGGTCAGGAAAGAAATTATACAGAATGGAGTTGTCATTCCTCAATGGATAGAAATCGCTTGCAATTCCAGTAAAGGCTAAGTCAAACTCTTCTAGTACATCTTTTTCACTAAACATAGTTACACCATTTTCATTGGAATGAACATGTCCTTGCCCCATAAAACAGAAAATCGTTAACAGAGCTAGGGCCAAATATCTTCTAACATCTTTTTCGTAAATCATGCGGAGATATCTTGATTTCAGGTCAAAGTTAATTAGTTTTTCTGATTTGAATTACTCAAAATAGACCAAGGGCACATCACGAATTTATCTATATAGTGTTACTTCAACTTGCTAGACTAAGGGGCAGGCACCAAGTTTCTAGGTGGGTAAAGTCTCGCTGCTTCCCATAACACGATCACAGCGAAGGCCGCTGCCATGTACGGTGCCACATCGCTCATGTTATTCCAACTCTGGGCCGGGTTTGGGATGTCTGGTACTGGTGCGTAATCGTACACCGGGATGTAAACTGGATGCCATACACGTTTCGGATTTGGAGCCGGATCAGTAACTAAAGCTGGAACACCAGATCCGCTAGGAACAGGGAATACGAGATACTTCTCCCCAACATCTAGAATACTATTTAACATTCTTAGTTGCTGAGATTGTATGTTTTGTTCTTTTACCGGCGCACATATAACCTTTGCACCTGCCCCCCCTTCAAAGGTGCTAGCATATGGGAATTCGTCTTTGGAAGACCCAGGTGGACACTTGCCAAAACCCCTGCACGCGGCTTGCCGGTTTTTTCGAGCTGCATCACCTCCACCATTGTATGTCAAGACGATATTAGACGGGTTGGCTTTAAGTGAATTCAAGGTGTGTTCATAGATTTTTGGTGTTAAAGACTGATAAATAAAATGAGCCTTTGGCATATCTAAGATTTGACCAACCTTAATTGCCCCTTGATCATTTAAATTGTTAATAGCAATAACCTGCTTCGTTACCGTTAATACTTCGGAATTTGTAGCACCCTCTGGTAGATTGTCCCTAACAATTCCCCATACCGTTTCATTCTCTTGTACTGTATATTGAGGATAATTAGATCCGCTTGAGGAAGAAAAGCTGGAGGTATTGGCTAATTCTTGAGTGCAGGATGAATTATCATTCGGATTCTTGCTATTTGGGTTGTTCGCAGATTGCTTATCATCTTTGCCTCCTTTTCCTAGAAAATCTATCTGCGAAATTGGAGAATTCTTAAAGTACGCATATGTGGTTTGCCAGGGATATTCACTTTCTCGAGGATCGCCAGTAAAGAACCTACCCAACCTGGAATCGTAAATCCTCGCTTCAAAGGCAATGGTGTTACCCTTACCAGCCACCTCATCGTCAAGTTCCTTGCCATTAAAGCCGAATCTATATCCATGGTCCTCTACAAGCTTGATCATAAACTTGTTGCCCTTGTAAATGGAGTAGAACTCCGC
>JAEPQQ010000146.1 GCA_017640445.1 Bacteroidia bacterium
TACTAATTCAGACCATGGTGAATCGACCAATGGTTTGGAAGAACAAGTGGTTTACAACGATCATGAAGTAACAGCAAACCAGGAGGATAATAACAATGAACGACCTGCGTCAAATACACCAGATGTAGAGGTGGGGGATGATCAGAATGAAAACCCTTCAGAGGTAGCTGGTACAGAAACAGAAGGCGAGACCCAGGAACAACAGGGTACAACCGAATCTGAGGTGTCGGATTCTGAGAATACGGTTGAAGTTGCTGAAGCCAATACGCAGGAGCCACAAGGCGAGCAGAGAGAAGATGGTTCAACTGAACCAGTTGAACATATCGAAACAACAACTGCCGACCAGGGTGGAGATGGAGATGTGAACGGTGGTGATGACTTCAACCCCGTTACTCCTATGCGCCGATGGAGCGTAACTGCATCCTATGGTGCGGGAATAGGTGATCGCAAATTTGATGGGGCGACCAATGAACAGAGTAAAACGGTTCAGGTTAGAAATGAATCGGAGAAACAGCGCTTCTCAAATGCAGCTGAGATTACATTGAATTATCGGGTTAACCCACAAATAGAGGTGTTCACAGGGTTGAATTACTTCGATCGGAAAGAACGCATGGTATATGAAAAGGTAACCGAGCACGTTCACCAGAATATTACTTCTCAAAAAGTGATCGAATACCACCCGGTGTATGGTCAGAGAGAAATTACGTTATACGATACAACGTATCAAACGGTAGAAGTTCGCAATAATTTGAATAGTGCGAACTCATATAAGCGAGTGTCTGTTCCATTGGGTTTCCGATATGGATTGCCGTTTAATGGAAAGTGGGCCATCTCACTAAATGGAAATACGGGTATAGAAGTTCTTACCAAGACCTCGGGTACCATTCTGGATGGTGACTTAAATGAAATTGATCTTGGCTCCAACTTTAACCGAACCAGTGTGGGGGCGACATTTGGACTTGGAGCTACCTTTAGCAGAACGCTTAGCGATCGATGGACAGCATTGTTCGAGCCACGAGCTACCTTGTACCTGGCTCCAGCGAACCGACCAACATACATGTTAAATCAGATGGATCAGGGGTACGGGTTTTATTTCGGACTTAAATATGGGTTGTAATACCTAACGGGTGAAACGTTTAGGTGTACATATTTGCTTGGTGGTCAATTCCCTTGTTGTTTTTGGGCAAGCCGACTCAGGAGTGGTTAACAATAAAACCCTTCAGGCGCTTGTTCAGGCAAATGGCACCTTGTTTTCACAAAAGAACGATCAGGCATTTTCCCGGTTCCCAACAAATTCTCAGAAAAACATGCTGGCCTATTCTGGAAGCTGGATGTTGGGCATGGTGAATGATAAGATTTATGCAAATCGCAATATAGACGTCTCCGAACCCCAAGTTTGGCCCGGACCTATCGATACCGTAACCCGATTACCCAAAGATGCAATCGATTGGGCTAAAGTTTGGACCATCAACCGCTCACAGGTCGACGAACATAAACTTCGATTTAAGGAGGCTGGTTATGAGGTCCCGGATGAAATTAAACAATGGCCGTCGAGCCACGACGACGACAATGTCAATGCTTTTCTGGCTCCCTTTATAGATTGGAACAAAAACGGAATCTACGACCCCGAAAATGGTGATTATCCCAGTTTTCTCGGAGATCATGCTGCGTACTTCATCGCAAATGACTTGTATGGAGAGAATGTCTTTCCGGAAGCCAATAAACTGGGGGTGGAGCTACAAGGCTTGGTGTACGCATTTGACGCAGCATCGTTGACCAATACCTTATTTGTAAAACTGTTCCTGATCAACCGATCAGAGAACGACTATGAACCTTTTTATTTTGGTCAATACGTTGATTATCAGCTCGGTAATGATAGTGATAACTACACTTCAACGGATGTAAACCGCAGGCTTGTTTACGGTTACAATGGTGATTCGGATGATGAAGGACCACTGGGCTATGGAAATAAACTTCCTGCTGCCGGCTGTGTCTTTTTAAGTCAATCACTTGAGTCGTCGTGCGCATTTCAAAATGGGGAGGAACATAGAGGCTATCCCGAAACCGAAAGTGAAATGTTATCGGTAATGGAAGGTAAGTGGAGGAGCGGAACTTCTAAATATGCAAGTGGTATGGGGCTAAGTGGAGCTTCCGAACTTGAAACAAAGTTTATTTACCCCAAAAAAACAGATGCAAATGTGCAGTCGGAGAATTGGGGGGATGAAGGTTCTGGCGATGATCCTGGAGTGCGAAATGGATTAGGCGTTATCAAATTTGACAATTTTAAGGCAGGGAAGTATAAACAAATCGATCTGGCATTTGTACTTACTCAAAGTGAAAAAGATGTGGAAGAAAACCTTTTGACCGAGGTAGATGCCATACATCAATATTACAGATCAACCTTGTCAGTTAGTGAAGTTGTTAACAACTTACATTTGGATGTTTATCCCAACCCATTTGTTGTCGGTAAAGATAGGTGGCTGAATATGAATGCATTAGAAGCCGATCTTTGGGATTTGAATGGCAAAAAAGTAACCCGTTTGGTCAGACATAAAACGGATGATAAAAAATTTGAGATACCGTGCAACGAAAAACTTGTGAGCGGTATCTACTACATAAAGGCGGTGACAGATATCGGTATACTAAATAGAAAAGTGATAGTAGTATCCGATAGATGACACTTATAGGATTGAGTTTATAGACAAAAAGCATTAGATTAGCACGTTTATTATGGAAAGAGGATTACAAAAAAGTTCATCAATAATGAAGCGTTTGATTATCAGCGTTTTAGCTTTTGTTGGATTGGTTGTGTTTACCAACGTTCAAAAGGCGCACGCTACACACGTAATGGGGGCGGACATCACATACAAATGTGTTGATACCCTCAAATTCGAGTTTACCGTTAAGTATTATCGGTACTGTGGCGGGGTTCCTTTTAGTAACCCAAGTAGCCAAACCAAACTTGTGTGTTCAAAGAATGGAACATCACAGGGAGTTTCGCTAACGCGACAAAGCATTCGAGACGTAACACCTGTGTGTGCTACGGCCAGTAACCCATGTAACCCGTCGAATACTCGATCGGGCGATGGTATTGAAGAGCACACGTACACCGTTACAATCGATTTTAACAAGGCACCTTACAGTAACCTATTGAAAAATGGTTGTTGTGATATTCGTCTGGAAACAGGACAATGTTGTCGGAACTCAGGTATTACCTCGGGTGCGGCAAATAAAATGTTCTATACCTATGCGAGTATCAACCTGTGTAAAGCACCTTGTAACTCGTCTCCATCCCTAACAACGGAGCCGATTGCTTACCTGTGTTGTAACCAACCTTTTTACTACAACAACGGTGCATCGGATACATCAAACTTCGATTCACTTTCGTACACATTTGCAAAGCCACTTGCTGGTTGGAACAACCAAATCTCGTACAGTGGTCAGTATGCTTACAACAACCCGTTTGCATCTTACTACCCAGGTTCGTTGAAGTTTCCATACACAAACCCAAATGCAAATCCACCAATCGGTATTTCTCTTGACCCTGAAACAGGTGACTTGATCTTTACACCGACTAAGTGTGATGAGATTACGGTAGCTGTACTTCAGGTAAACGAGTGGAGAAAAAATCCATCTACAGGAAAAATGGAAATCGTCGGTGTAACCCGACGGGATATGCAGTTTATTACCAAGCAATGCCCTGGTAATAACCCGCCCACCATTAAAGGACAGTTTAATAGTACAGTTTGTGAAGGTTCACAAATCTGTTATACCATTACAACGGAGGACAAGGTTAAGAAACCACCTCCACCACTTCCAACTCCAGACCCGGATTCTACTAAGGTTAAGTGGAACTTCGGTATTCCGGGTGCGCAGTTTACCATCGTAAACGCAAAGGCCTTGAACCAATCGGCTCGATTCTGTTGGACTCCACCAATTGGTACGGCGAGTGACCTGCCTTATACTTATACCGTTACCGCTCGAGATGACGCATGTCCATTGAACGCTGTAACAGTACGTGCATTCTCGGTAAAGGTAAACCCAATTGCAGAAGCCGAACGTGTAATCACGAAGCTTGATTGTGGTCGTTACGCCATAGAAAGTAAGCCATCGGCTAACTTTAAAAATCCTGCACGTTATACATGGCAGTTGAAAGATACAAATGGTGTTGTTCTCTTTGATCAAACCTACGCTTATATAGAAAGCAACGGGTCGTTCATTAGTACGCAACAAATGGATACCATTACTTTCCGAAAAGGTGGTAAATACATCTTGCACCATACTATTAATAATGGTCCTAAGTGTCCGAACGATTACTTCGACACAATTGAGGTTCCACCATTGTTAGAGGTTGATTTGGCTTTTGGTCCTGACACGTTCGTGTGTGCAGGAACTACATTAAGACTACAACCTAATGTAACCAATGGCTCCTTGCCGGTTAGCTATAAGTGGGGTACGGGTGATACAACGGCTTACGTCGATGTAAATATTCCGAATAGAACAACAGACACTACCTTCTTTGTAGAAATTACTGATCAGAACAAATGTACCGCCTGGGATAGTACTACAGTATTCCTGAAAGAAAACCCATTGGTATTTGTTGGTCCTGATCGACGTATATGTACATACGATACAATTCACCTGATACCGAACGATAGTTTGGCGTATTGGGATGATCCGCGTGACACCTCAGAAATCCGAATTCGACAAGGTGATACCTTGTGGACCGAGTGGGCTCTTGACGGTGTGGTAATAAGTACGGATACCGCGCTTACCGGTGTGAATTTAGCGGGAGAATACGTTATTAAGGTAACGGATAGTCTTGGCTGTTTTGCCACGGACACCATGAACCTTGCTGTAAACGACACGGTTACTGCCAATGCAGGCATGGATCAAACCCTGTGTTGGAACGATTTCCTTGAGTTGATCGCCACTGAGTTGGATACAGCCGGTAACCATAAAACTGGAACCTTCCG
>JAEPQQ010000147.1 GCA_017640445.1 Bacteroidia bacterium
GAAAGATTATTCTAACCGATTACAACCTTCCAATTTTATTGAAAAAATATCAACAACTACCTACGCATAGCTTGATCGTGATTCTCGCAATTCAAGCAACTAACCCTCTGCCCCCTCCGACGCATTAACAAAGTCTTTATTGAAGAAATCCTCAAACATATGTAACTTCAATTGTTGACCTGAGGTTTGTGGTTGTAAATATTTTTTCATGTCTTCAAATACAGCATCAACGTTCTCAAGATCATTGTCCGTGTAAATCAGTGTAAACACCCCATGTTTCTTGAAATATGATTTATGTTTATCCATCTCCCTCTCGAAATTACTTTTGGCAATTTCGTTAATCGATTTTTGAGTTTTATTCTTGGTCCCAGTAATTTTACCATGGGTAGACCAAGGAGATAATTCGAATCCAATCTTATTAAGGTTGTTCGGTTCAATAATGGTAAAATCGAGCCGATATTTGTGTATCACGTCAACTCCCTCGTACCGGAACTCAGGAATAAGTAAGGGTATTGACTCAGGGTCTTCATGACTTAAGACGTACTCCCGATATAATTCGGCAATCTCCATTTCATATTTTGAACCAGAATTCCTCACTAGAACGTGGACAAAAAATTTCAAGTACTCTTCTAAATCAACAAAATTGATTTGATCCTCCTTCCCGGGAACTACCAGTCCAGTCTCCAATACATGCCCAATAGACCAATACTTCTTTTTAAAATGCCTTATTTCGCTTTTGTCGTTCTCCCATTGGCCATTATTGAATCTAGGTGTCACAAGAATCCCGTAGTTCGCATTGTTCTGACCTATATACATCTCAGCATCCTCTACTTTAGGTCTTTTCTTGGATAACGCGTCGTAATTTCTTAAGTAGGTTCGCCTTAAAAAGATAAACAGATAATCTTTGAAAACAGGTATTGTTCGCAACAAGCGATATGTCTCATGCAGATTCGATTCATAAATACTGGACCCAAGGTTTATAAGTTCATTTTTATAACCCTCAAGCCATAAGCTTATGAAATGATCGGGCGAATGAATAACTTCATTCTTTATGTCAATAAACTGATCAAACTTACCACCAATCTTTCCATGCAATGAATGTACGTTATCAAACCCTGTTAGGTCAAGTACATCCGGCTCTAAGACCTTCAATTCACGACTCAGTTCTCTTATTGCTTTATTTCTTGCCGTGAGTTCAGGGTCTCTCTTGGCCATAAATCGTTTTGCTTATAGTGGTCAATTATAAGAAATATTCGCTACGTTTAACATAGCAAACAGTAACTAGTTTATACCCCCCTCTAAGTATCGATCATCATTCATTTTATACAGTTGGGTCATTATTACCTCCAGTTGCCTGGCTGTAATCTTACGTTCAACACTGTTGTAAATTATCCCATTTGGAAACACGAAATTCTGAATCCTTGTTTTTTCCGTAACATCAGCGTGTTTCCAAGCCTTATGAAGATTTGAAGCGAGGTTTAATGCAAAATCAACGAACTCCTCAATGTTGGACTTGTTTTGAGGTATCAATCCAAATAACTTTCTTTCTAAGTCCTGTTTGACATCTAACCTTTTAGCAGAGACCTTTTCATACACTCCCTCTTGAATTTTTCCTAGTGCATATCGCTCCTCCAACAAGTCCAATTCTTTCTGAATTTCTATAAGTTGAGCCTTTAACCGTCTAACTTCATCCTGTTTACCTTCGTTCAGAGACTTGTAGTGGCTGATCAGTTTCAACTTTAGTTTTGGCTTCAATCGCTTGTCAATTGTCATTCTTTTAAGCAAGCCAAAGAACATCGAATGAAGTTTTTCAGCACTTACATTATGACAGCAGGACTTCTTACTACACTTGTAATACCATATACCTCGTGCTTTCATCTCGTAACCTGTCAAACGGCAGGTCATACATGAAGAACATAATACAAAGTTCTTTAACGGCACATTTACGTTAGCCTCAGTTTGACGTATCCTATTGCCAATTTGCCTTTTACTCTCATTGGCTCGAAGAAAGATTTCCTTACTCACTATTGCTTTATGATTCCCTTTCACTAGTTGCCCATCTAACAACTTATTACTCAAATAACCAGCATAAATTGGGTTAGAAAATATTTTGGAAAGTGACTTCTGATTCACTTTTAGCCCAAGCGGTTCAAGCTTTCTTAGTATCTCTGCATTGCTCAGTCCATCAACCGCCTTAAGATAAAAAGCTCGTTTAACTACTTTTGCCAACGGCGTTTGCACTAAGGGCTTCTCCCTTTGTTTCCGATCATAGTCATATCCCTTTGGAGCAATCCCCGTCCAATAGCCGCGAAGCAATCTCTCTTTCATTCCAGCAATAGTTTTCTGTTTGCGTAACTGATTATCGAAATGAGAGAACACCATCATGATGTTCTGATGTAATTCGCCAGACGGGGTAAAGGTATTCGTTGGCTGAGTTACACTTACAATTTGAATTCCTTGCTGTCGAAGTTGTTCGGATAAAAATATGCTATTGGCTCCGCTCCTTGAGAATCTATCAAAGCTATACACCAAGATTGAATTGACTTCGCCCTTATTCCTTTTTACAAAATTCAACATGCGTTGAAACTCTTCCCTTTCATCGTCCTTAGCCGATTCATAGGTTCCACCGAAAGTTGAGACTATGCTGTAACTTTGATTTTGAGCAAATTTCAGGATGGCTTGCAGTTGGGTATCAAGAGACAAGTTCTCTGTTTGCTCTTTTGACGAAACTCGCGTATAGATTACGGCATTTTTCTTGGTAGAATTTACCTCTTGCACCTCTCCTCGGGCAAACCTATGTAAGGCCTCAAGCTGATCATCAAACGCCATACTTATTCTTGGTAATTGACTGACAATATAAGCTGTATGCAAGGCGACAGAAAGTATCTAATGCTACATTAACTTCATATTGTTCCTGCATGGAAACTGAGGACAAATGGGCAATATTTTCTTGATTCTCCTTGCTCATATTTAAACTTAATCCCAACTGGTTAATCTCCACTTACAAGATTGCATTCCCCCAGTCGGATGCAATGCATTCTTGCAGGGACACCCTGACCCGTTTGTGTTATCGTTTACGTTCATGATTCCGTTTGATACTTTCCATATCCTCAAGAGCCAGCATACGTTTTTGAACCCGATCAATAGCTCGGTCTTTTTCAATTCGATCAAGAACTAAGCTCTTATCAATATTGAGTGTTCTCCACCTGTACTTTTTACCTTGATGGATAATCCCTGATGCTTCACTTCCTCTGTTGTAAAGTTGAATGTTTTGATCTTCTAATTTTCTGACAAACTGGTCGTATGAAATACTCGACTCCAATACCTTTCTGACAAACACTCCCAGTTGAACTTTATCCAAGGACTCATCTCGCCTTAAGTTGCTCAACGTTAATTCGCGTTCTTGCTTGTCTTTACCTGTGTGATCAATACGACTATGAACAAGACCAAGTTGTCGCTCTTGGTATCGTTCCATTTCTTGCTTGAGCGTGGCAAAGTCAGATCGTGCAATTCGCGTTGCCTTACCTGTTGCAAAACTCACTCCTGACAGACATAGGTGCAGGTGAATATGATCTTGGTCTGTATGCAAGGTGCAAAGAGCCATTGCGTGAGGAGCACGTTTTTCAAGGTAGTACTGTGCCAGTTTCCTGAGTTTCATGGGATTCAGTTTTGGAGAATCATCTTTATGAAAGGAGATGATTTCCATGATGATGGCGTTAGTGTTCTTTCGTTTGTGAACCCGAAAGGACTCATTCATTTCAAAGGTTTGAATTACGGATTTAAGGTCATTAGGGTTTCTGATAAAGCGTGTGTGTAAGAATGGTTCTGCTTGATTCTGGACTTTGTTTACCTGAGCACAATAGCGAATAACATTCTCTATTGCCTTTTGACTTCGGTATCCTTTTGACTTAATAATCATGACACCTGGTTTAATTTCCGTAAGTGATGTGCAATCTCCTCGATTCGGTTAAGATGGATTACAAACTGAACCAAATTATTATCACTGGTAAATGCACCCAATTGTTCTAAAGCGAGAAAGGTCTGTTGATGCAGTTCTGCCAACATCTTAGATGGTACGATTTCATTCTTTGACAACAGCTTCTGCTTTAAGAAGTGGTGAAACTGTTCACCATGTAGAAAGGCTTGCCGTTGTAGTTTTTGGTAATCACCTTGAGAAAAAGACAAGGTCACAAACTTGAGTTGTCTTCTTCGCTTAGCTTTATGATGTTTGTTATACAGTTTCCAGTAGACTTGTTTTGCCTTACGAATTTGTTCATCTGTTGGCAATTGAGATGTTGCCTTAAACAACTCATCTAAGTAGTGGTGAACACTTCGATATGGGAAACCTTCGTTCAACGCTTAGGCTTTTTCATTTCTAACCCTAACTTCGGTGCTTGTTCAAGGCGTTTGAGTCGTTCTTCCATTCTTCCGAGGGTACGTTGCTGCAGCATGTCGAGTTTAAACTCGGGATAGCCAAGTTTGGTTAAATCAAAGCGTCGATTCCCATGATCCCGGAAGCCGACTACTCTTCCCTGCTTGTAAACGAGCTTCATTCCGATGTGTTCAAGTCTTCGATAGAAGTCTTGCTTAGATTGTGATTTGTGATAGATATCAAGTAATACGTCCATAGTCTTGTTATTGAGGTGTTATTCCATTTTGCTCATGCCAGTCTTTGAGCCAAGATGTGATGCTAAAAGCTTTGGGTGCTTGATTCATTCCATTACCCAGGCCACCTGAAACCGGAGGAATCTGAGTAAGCTTTTTGAGTTTTGGCACCATGTAGTACGGAGTGAGTCTAGCAAGG
>JAEPQQ010000148.1 GCA_017640445.1 Bacteroidia bacterium
TCAATTAACGAATTCTTGGGTTCAGTATTAGGATATAACTCACTCATGCAAGTTGGTTTATTTATGTTTATCTTAGTTAATATCAAATGGGTACTTAAAGGTGACTAAGTGATAAAATCAATGGGCGCGTAAAGTTAGACTCATAGTTAGAAGCAAGATAGTGTGTCACTCCAACGACAATAAGGGACTTCAGATGTAGCTCGCGATCTTGGTGGGGATAATCCCCGCACCCCATATTAAAGGAGTTCATTCGTATCGAATGAACTCTTACTGATTTAGTATCTTTGATATTGATGTCCGATTCAAACTAAATGCCATCTTCTAAAGCTCCCCTTCATTACCCAAACAGTTCGCTTTCTAAAGATATTGAACGCTCTGTTTTGTTTTAAGATTGCCTCGAAAGATCGCCTAGAAATTTAATGAGTAGGATACGAATGTTTAGTCAGTCTAAGGTGCCAATTTTTTATTTTCGGGAAGCTTTCAATATGATATGAACCAAATCAATGAAGAACCAATGTCTGAGTGTTCAACAGACCCAATATTACTCTGAAATCGGTAATAGATTTCCAAAGTATAAGTCCACTTTTGGTGAGAAGGAAAGACTAGCTTAGCATTAACACTCCCTTAGCTCTTCGTAACCCGGAAAGTTCAAACTTCGTTGAAGACGTAAACCATACTCTTGTGGATCAGAAAAAGGCTAAAACTAAGAAAGGTGATTCTTGAAATCACCTTTCTTAGTTCCTTTACAAGACTTTATAGATTAAAATATGGTGTTACAGTCTTTGATTTTTATTTGATCTTAAACTCAATAACAACTTATTGCTTAAGGATTTTTAATTTCTGAATCAGATTATTAGATTCCACCTCAACAATGTACATTCCACTAGATATGGGCGAAACATCTAGGTCAACCTTTGTCTCGTTAACGAATGAGAACTCTAGGACTTCTCTTCCGTCCAAGGTTAATATTCGAACCAAAGAAATTGGTTCTGAAGATGTTAAAGTTAAGTTATTCTTGAAAGGGACGGGGTAGGCTGTTAGTCCATTAAGTGTTGGGTTACTTGATGTGGAAGTCAATTCTTGTGATATTTCTTTCGCGGTGGGAACAAGGTCGATTTTAATCCTTTGTGCCTCAATATAGTCGTAAAAATGGCTGAGTAAATATCCTGCATGGGCAACTTTTAACTGATCTGAAGAATTTGACTGGATGTCGATCAATGCTAACTTGGCAACTTGGTTTTTCATCTTTAACTGTTGAACATCTGATCCAATTTCGTTTAACAGGTCTTCGATATTCCAATGATCGTCACCAGTGGGTTGGGCAGGGCCTTGAGGGTCACCTCCTCCATTAGGATTTCCAGTCTCATTGTCCCACCATTGTTCTGGGTCGTCAAAGGTCATAGGAATCTGATCATCACCATGACAATACGCCAATTGCACATTCATAAATGAAGACTTGTTGCAGAAAGTATTATCGCCAAAAAAGGTGGGGCTTCCGGACAAAGGTGGAGTATAAATATTATTTATGTTGTTAAGACAGCTTGATGTCGGAATATTATTTGCCATTTCCACAATTTCAATACTGTTAGGATCAGAACTAAAAAAAGCACTTGATAGCCCACCATCAATCCTATAATTGTTTAGGCTTGGAATGGTATTACAAGCACCATAATCGTTTTTACATGGGTACCTCTTGCTGCCACTAACAGATTGTGCTCTCATATTTAGCTGGTCCACTGCGGTTTGAGAGGACAATGCTAAGATTCCACGTGTAAGTTCATCTCCAAAAGTATTACACGCAACTTGAGTGTTATTGTTGTCACTACCGGGGTCTGTTCCATTATCGAAACATATAGCATATGTAGGCCAGTTTGTAGATGCCGATTGGAATTCATTTCCGTTATTGTAACCATCTATGAGCATTCCTTGAGTACCTTGTGCATTAGTAGCGGAAAAGCTGAATGTATTGTCTGTAACCGCATAAAGATAAATACCACAAAAGTCATTTCCCGGGACATATGGGTTTGTAACGTTGAAACTATAGGTTCCGTCCATTCTTTTACCTCCTATTGAATTACAGGCACTTACACCAGTCATCGTCATGGAATTACCATTGGGACCGGTCGTCCCCCTCATAACATAATTGTTATTCCAAGTGTGGGTATTGTTCCATAAGAGAGTATAAGAGTCCTCATGTGTCTTAATATCCGAAACATTGTTAACAAAGTCGGCATCTAGAACGCGAGTATTAATCAGGTCAAAATCAACGTCTGTAGAAGACGTATAACCTGATTCAATGCCAAACTCTAAACCTTCAAACCTAGATCTAGGACTTGAAGGCATACAGGTGCTCACAAAATCACCACGTGAGACCATAAAACCTGATTCCCAAGAACCGATACCTCGCCCCCTTTTAGCCGACTTTGAAAGGTCTAATTCGGAGGTTGGGATTAGATTGTTAAATGTGCAACTTATAAAGGAAATACCATTAACATTGTTTAGTAAGGCGTGCGTGTTGACACCTTCACGAAAATACCCTGGAATAATATCGTCACACGTAAATGTTGTTTTATATGCGAACGACGGATTGTGCGTTTCATGGTTTGGGTCAGTATCGATAAACCCCATATGCTTAATTCCATATCTACAATTACGGATTGTGCTTTCTGATAATTGGAATAATCCGCCCGTATTAGGAGGCCCGTGGTCGCCATCTGGGTCTCCTAGTTGAATTGCGATATGAGCACCTGAAATCGTACTGTTGTTTGCTTCTATTTTGCCATGTAAAGTTGTACTATATGGATACATCGAACTTGGAGTGCTAGGCCCGTCAATCAAAATACCTTTCCAACCTCTAGAACACTGTTGGTCGCTTGTTTCCATAACTGCATTGTTTAAAACCAACTTAGCATTTTCTTGGATATATACGATTGCGTCGTCTCTCATTCCAATGTCGCAGTTTTGGAACTCCAAAGTGGCTCCTGGGAAAATACTTATTACCTTAAGGTCTTGGTCTGAGGATATAACAGTATTAGAAGTAACAATCAATATTGACCCCCCAAATTTAGCTTGAGCCTCTAACACTGCTGCTTCCGCGTCAAGTATCCCAGTTCCTATTTTGCCATACCAATCATCTGAAGGCGAATTGTTCTCTATATTGGTTTGTGTAGTTGACTTAATTATACACTCAATTTGTGCTGGGGTTAAATCATTATTTACACTCTTAATCAAGGCTACAACACCGGCTACGGTTGGTGCAGCAAATGAAGTTCCGTTATTGGATTTCATAGAACTGGACCCATCATTCCTTCGGATAGATCTCAGTAGGTGTCCTGGGGCGAGCAAATCAACACCTTCGTAATACGAATGAGCACTATGGAATGCTCCGTCATAGATAGAAATCGGCGGAGATGTTTTCGTACTGCTACTGACAATAATTACGCCAGGAATGTCCCACACTTGTTTATGATATTCAGCTTTCGCTACATTTCCAGCAGCTATTATAAAAGTTACACCATGATCCTTTACATATCGCTCAACAGTTTTGCGGTCCATTCCAATACCATTCCAACTTAAGCTTATAATTTTTGAGCCAGCTTTAATTGCATCATCAACGGCTCTTGGAATAAAGGCACTGTTACCCACCTCTCTTAGATCCAATTTAATGTTTGGTGCGATTCCGGCGATGCCTAAGTTATTTCCTTCTGTGGCTGATAGAAATCCCACAACTGCTGTCATATGGCTTTCTCTGCCCCCGCTAAAACTTGGCTTGGTGCCATAAAGTTTATAGGTTGCCTTGGACATATCAATATCATAATGAGAATTAGAAGTTACTGGATCATAATCTAGGTCTTGGTCTATGACCGTTACTACTGTTTGACCATCACCCTTTGTCGTCTGCCAAGCACAATAGGTATTAACCTGATGCCAATTCCAATCATCCGTAAAACCGGGCCAGTTATTGTTTATATGATCGGTCCATGGGTCGTTAGTAGTTGTGATTGAACAGGCTAGTTCTATGGTGTCTATCGAAATCGAATAAAAGGCGCCCGAAAGACTAAGTGCGGATTTCAAGCTTGTTAAGTTTCCTGAAGCAGTAATGGTGACGCTATGATAGTTTGAGTCGAGCGCATGAGGATATGTCCTAAAGAAATACTGCGTTCCATAGGCATTCAGAACAGAATCTAGGTATTGGTTAGATACCGCTGAAAACAACAAAGAAGTATCAGAACTTGGCCAACATGTTGAATCATTTGTCCTAACAGTGATAAACGAGTCTGCCCTGGACCTGCTGACGCTAAATACATGAATTATTAAAATTAGGAAGGTTAGAAAGGGGATTCTGCCTTGCAGGATACCCAAATTTTTTCTAGTGTAATTTGACATAAAAATATTAATGAACCCCTAAACTAATTTGCCTAACCAACAAAATGTAGGTAATTCCTCCCACCGACACTAACTAATCTCCCTGCGAGAATCTGAGGTTGTGTCCTATTGGACATCCTAGGAGAATTGTGAATTGGGAGTTTTGAACTGTGTTGTTACGAGAATGGCGTTGAAAAATAAAGGCGATGATTACATTTACACCAAGGCTTCGGTGTAAAATTTTCATCGCCTTTTTTTGATGCTTTTTAGAAGGATTTTAGTGTAGTTTTCTCAACGTTCTTTTGGGATGCAGATGG
>JAEPQQ010000149.1 GCA_017640445.1 Bacteroidia bacterium
ATTAGGAGATTCCACATTCTGTGAATTCTGTGAAGTTCGCACCTCTGTATCCTGAACAGATTCAGTGGTCTGCGTTTGCGAAGTAGTTTGACCCTGGTTGGTCAATGAGTTCCAAGGGTTGTTATTTTGGCTAAACAAGAAGAACAAGGCTGCCAAGCCTAGAGAGGCAGCAATCAACTTATACTTATGAAGCACAAGTCTATTTCGGAAAACGTACAGTGCCGTACGTTTTTCGAAGACCTTATTCATGACATCGGGTGCAGTTTCCGTATGTTCATGAAGCAGGTCCTTAATCCTATCTTCAAAGTTACTTCCTTTCATTTTTCAACTTAACTTTCAATTTTTTCTATCATTTGCATCAAGTTCTTCCTCGCTCGCGCATACTGCGAGCGAGAAGTACTCTCATTAATGTTTAGTAGTTCACCAATTTCCTTATGGCTATACCCTTCTACCGCGAAGAGATTAAACACCACTTTGTATCCTTCAGGCAATCTCCGTATCATCTGCATGATCTCTTTTGCCCCGATACCGTCTAACACATGAGCCGGCTGTGCCGGTTCCGTTATGTCGTCGAGATTTCCAGGTTCAAATTTCCGAGCCCTTTTATCCCAGCTCCTTAACGCTGTGTTAACCATTATTCGTCTCATCCAGCCTTCGAAGCTCCCCTCTTGTCTGAATTTCGAAATCTTATCAAAGATCTTTATGAAAGCCTCCTGCAATACATCTTCTGCTTCTTCTCTTGAATTGGAATAACGCAAACAGACGGCAAACATCTTGTCGGCATACTTCTGGTACAACAGACCCTGCATATGACGGTCCTCACGAATGCATCCTTTAATAAGCTCCTCATCACTCTTCATCCGGTCATCTGCAATGCTATGTTGTTCCTTGTTGCTCAAAACTATGACACCCAATTCGCCTAAAACGTTGCGTACCTTTACATTTTTTTACTACCAATCCTTCAAAACTGGTATAATTAATTGAAAAACAATCAAATACAAAATTAAAAATTCGTTTTTTGTGCTCCAACACCCAGCTATATTTGCAAAAAAATTGGTATGTCGGCCCATTATTTTCAAACAAACCCGGAAGCGCTACTGGCTCTTACACAACGTATCTTCAGTAAGATAGGTTGCACTGAGGAGGATTCAATGTTAGCGGCTGAAGTTTTACAAAGCGCTGATCTTAGAGGCATTGATTCTCACGGTGTAGCCCGATTAAGTGGATATGTTCGACTATGGAAAGCGAACCGGATCAATGCACAAGCAACGCCAAAAATTATTCATCAAACCCACACCACGGCAACCATGGATGGCGATGGTGGATTGGGGTTAACCAATGCATCGAAAGCCATGGATATTGCCATAGACATGGCGTCTAAACACGGAAGTGGCTGGGTAGCCATTCAAAATTCGAATCATTTTGGAATAGCGGCGTATCACGCTATGAAGGCACTTGAACACGATATGATTGGCATGTCTCTAACCAATGCCAGTCCGCTGGTTGCTCCAACGTTTAGCAAGGAGCGATTACTTGGCACCAACCCGATATGCTATGCCATCCCGGCAGGAGAACGAGAACCTGTTGTTATTGACATGGCAACATCGGCTGCGGCAAACGGCAAGTTGGAAATAGCAAAACGCAAAGGTGAAGAAATACCAACTGGTTGGTTACAGAACAAGGCTGGGGCCAACACCAATAACCCGGAAGACCTGAAAGGAGGCGGAAGTCTTCTTACACTTGGTAGTACCAAGGAAATGGGAAGCCACAAGGGATATGGTTTATCTGCTTTTGTTGACATATTTAGCGGTGTTCTCAGCGGTGCCAATTACGGTCCGTGGGTACCTCCGTTTGTTAGTTTTTTACCGCTTGCCAACGACATGCCTGGCAAGGGTATAGGCCATTTTGTTGGCGCAATGAGAGTTGATGGATTCCGACCTGTTGACGAGTTCAAATCGAATATGGATCAGTGGATTGATCGATTCAAGTCGGCCGAAACCATAGAAGGTCAAAAGGAAGTTGTGATTCCGGGTGAGCCGGAAACCGCTCTCTTTCTTAAACGCAAAAAAGAAGGGATTCCTCTAATAGATGCGGTGTACAACGACTTAAAGTCGCTTTGCGCGGAGCTCGATGTAGCCTTTACAATTTAGGTTAGTTTTTCCCGGTAATGACAATGTTGGGTGTAAACACAACGTCGTCCCATGTGCGCGCCGAAAAAAACAGCTGTAACCGGAGCGCAAACTTGGTAATTCCCCATCCTAATTTCCTGACTATTTCCTTTAACGGATTTTCGATATATACAATACCTTCTGAAACCTCTACATCCTGAAACCCATTGGCAAGCATAACTTGGGTGGCAGAGCTTTTATTCAAAAAAACCTCGTGTGTAAAATCGGCAAATGCGAATACAGAAGCCAGTGGTGCATCCATGTTCGGTGTTCTAAAAATAGCCTTCCCTCCTGGCTTGAGAGAACTCTTAACCAGGCTTAAAAAATCAATCAATTCATCTTTGCCCAGATGCTCGATCAGATCAACGGCAAAAATCACGTCGTATTCAGCCTTTTTATCACTAAGAAACTCGTGAGCTGCATTTTGCTCTACAACATCAACGCCGAAGGTCTTTGACATACGAACCTGTTCTTCACTAAGATCGATTCCTCTGAGATTGGAATATCCCAATTCCTGCAACCCCTTTAACAAGGAGCCGGTACCACAACCAATGTCGAGAACAGCCGCTTGCTTGTTTGATGGCATGTGCTTCTCAAACTCCATTTTAAAATAACGCTTTTGTTGATTAAAGTGTTGAATTTGAACGGATTGGTCGGTCTTTCCAGAATGGGTGGAATAATAATTCTGGTACAGCGTTTTTCGGTAGTTGTACATGTAAATCTGTTTTGCAAACATAGCGTATTTTTGCCTATGCTTCAGTTTGGTTTAGAGGAAGACAGGTTGGAAGCGGGATGCGACGAAGCAGGCCGTGGATGCCTCGCCGGTCCGGTGTGTGCCGCAGCCGTTATTCTTGACCCACAAGTTGAAATTCCTGACCTGAACGACTCGAAAAAACTGTCAAAAGCAAAACGAACCAGGTTACGACCGTTAATCGAAAAACACGCATTGGCGTGGTCGGTTGCCATGGTTTGGGAATCTGAAATCGATAAGATCAATATCCTGAATGCTTCCATTAAAGCAATGCACCAGGCGTTGGCCTCGTTGGAAACCAAACCAGAATTCATTCTTGTTGATGGAAACCGTTTCAAACCTTTTGGTGATATCCCACATCAAACGGTGATCAAAGGTGATGGAAAGTTCCTTAACATTGCGGCTGCTTCCATATTGGCAAAAACGCATCGTGATGCGTACATGGAAGACCTTCACAGCCAGTTTCCTGGCTACAACTGGGCTCAAAACAAAGGTTACCCAACCGTTGAACACCGCCTTGCTGTAGCACAACTGGGTCCAACCAAACATCACCGAAAGTCGTTTAAAATAAAAAACCCTCAATTGGAATTATGGCCTGTAGAAAGCTCTTAATACTTACACTCCTCTTTACGTGTGGTATGCATGCTACAACCCGTGCGCAAAACGTATACTACGCAGGACTTGAAATTGGTCCTAAGTTTGATCAGTATCGACTGGCTTCCGGAGGGAACCGCCCCTACTCCCCCAGTTTGAGTGTATCAAATCAGATGGCTGCCACGTTTGGTATTTTAGGAGGTGTTAAATTGGAAGATCGTCTACTTATCGAAGCTGGAATCTACAAATCGGATTATCGTGTACACATAGATGTTATCAATGAAGATGGTCAGAGATATTTTGAGAACACCCCAATCAATACATTCACCTCGTTAATGATTCCGTTCAACTTTAACTTCATTAAAACCAAACAGGGAAAATATGAGCCACAGCACCTCATAATCGGAACGGGGTTCACGTTGCTTGCCAACACCAAGCTTGGGATAACCGAAACCTTTGTGAGTCCTGAAATTTTGGTGGATCCGTTCGACGTAAGCAAAGGCACAATTTCATACACGGTGTCAAACAATCAGTTCGATGCCAAAATTTTTATGCTTAACCTTAACCTCGGTTACCAATACCCCATCAACGACTTTGTAAACATTAACGTTTCCATGAATACGAAGTTGGGCGTTGCGGGTAATAACTACTTCGACATTACGCACCGAACACCTGACCATGCTCAAGTGCGGAACAGTGTGTTTACCAGCGGAACCAGCATTCAATTCAACATAGGTTTTCGATACTTCTTTATTGAATACGTCGAAGACTAAGTGAACAAATGATTTTGACCAATCAGCAATAGTTTGAAAAGAGAAAGAACACTGGACAAAGCCCACTTGAGCCGAAAGGAAAAATGGAGGGAGATCATTTTTGAGGCCGATACCTCCGATGCACGCCGATTTGATGTGATGCTGTTATGGGCAATTCTCATCAGTGTATTTGTGGTAATGTTAAGCAGTGTATCAACACTACCAGATGGATACATGCGTTTGCTGAAGGGTGCAGAATGGTTCTTTACCATTGTGTTTAGCATTGAATATTTTCTCCGCATTTATCTCAGTGAAAAACCAAGAAATTACATCTTTAGTTTTTGGGGTATAATCG
>JAEPQQ010000014.1:0-36187 GCA_017640445.1 Bacteroidia bacterium
CTCCAATGGTGTTCCGGAGGTTGCCGAAACCAAGTGGGCTGGTCCTGCGAAAGAGATCAAATACGGATATGCCTTCTTTCCGCCATTAAAAGGTGTAATCACGGATACGTTCAGTGTTCGAAACAAGCATACAGCGGTAGATGTTGTGGCGTATTCCAACGCCGCTGTCAAGTCTACACTCGACGGAACTGTTATTTTGAGTTCCTGGACACCTGAAACGGGTCACGTAATGGTTGTTCAACATGCCGATAACCTCATTTCTGTATATAAGCACAACTCGGTTTTGTTAAAGGAGCAAGGAGCTCATGTTAGTGCCGGAGAGGTAATCGCATTGGTTGGGAACTCAGGTGAACTGACTTCAGGGCCACATTTGCATTTTGAGCTTTGGCAGAACGGGAGAGCGGTGAATCCTGAGGATTACATCAAGTTTTAACAAAATATCACTAATATTTGCACTATGTTGTCGAAGAAAAAAGAAAACAGCCCAGCGCCAAACGGTTCTATCAACGTAATTGGTTCGGATACCACCATTGAAGGCGATATCGTTTCTCAGGGTGATGTTCGAATTGATGGAACCTTAATCGGCTCAATCAAAACGTCGTCTAAATTGGTACTTGGTGTTTCGGGTAAGATTGAAGGCAATATTGTGGCAAAGTCGGCCGACATAAGTGGTAAGGTGCAAGGTAATGCAGAAGTATCGGAGATTTTATACTTGAAAAGTACATCCCGAATCTTTGGCGATATTTTAACCGACAAGTTGGTGGTTGAGTCGGGCGGAGAGTTCAACGGCAAGTGCCAGATGGGAAAAACCGCGATTCCAATCGATTCTTTAAATAAAGGCAAAGAAGCCGTTGGCGGGTAAAAACGACTTAGGAAAGGGCTACCTCAAATATTCGGGGTTGGCTGTTCAATTCATTGCAACTATTCTAATTTTAGTCTATGCCGGAGATTGGCTCGATCATCGTTCAGGTAATGAGACTCCCTGGTTTACCCTTTTGGGGGCTGTTCTGGGAGTAGTTGGGTCTATGGTTTACCTAATTGTTCGTATAGGCAGAAAAAAGTAGTAAATAATCAGTGCGGGGCTTGCCTGTCGTGTGCAATAAGGCCACCTTTGCAGTCAAATTATAGAAGGGTGAAGAAGTTTCTCATTCAACTCAGTATACTGGCCGTAATAGCGGTAGGTATAATAATAGGAGTTCACACTGCTATGTCGAAAGCAGTTTCCCCGTGGTGCTGGATTGCGTTAGCCTTTTTTTTCATGCTGAATTTATTGGTTCGTTTCCTGGCAGAAACCAGTCTTAAGGGAAGCCAGAAATCGTTCGTTACGTTTGTGTATGGAAGCACGGGTTTGCGATTTCTTTTCAGTATTTTTTTTATAGCTATTTATTTGATTATCAACGACGTAATGGATAAGATGGTAGTGGGTACATTCTTATTTTTATATTTATTATTCACATCGTTTGAATTATATCATTTAGTGGCTAAATTGCGCACCGAAAAATAAGGAGCCATTGATGTTTCAAATCACTGATAATAAGCGACTTACAAAAGTGTCTGGATTAAGAAAAATCATCGTTTCTGCATTAGTTTTGACTTTTGCAGCAGTTCAAGGCCTGGCCAACCATGATGACGAGCATGCAAAATCGCATGACGAGCATCAGGAAGAAGAATTCAAGGCCGGTGAAATGATTATGCATCACATTGCCGATGCGCATCAGATTCATTTTTTAACGCTTGGGCACAATACCCCTGAGGAGAAGCACGTTGCCATCAATCTGCCGGTTATTCTTTTGGGTGAAAACGGTCTTGAGGTTTTTGGTTCTGGTCATTTCTATCATCACGAAAAACATTTAGATCAGGGGCACGGTTATGAGCACGGCAACTATATTATGGTGGATGAGGTTATCTACACCAAAAATGCCGAGGGTGAATTGACCTATGGTGAAAATGGTGAGATCTTAAACGATAAACCTCTTGATTTCTCCATCACAAAAACGGTGGTTGGGCTTCTACTTACTACAATCATTATTCTGTTGGTTCTGATCTCAGTGGGGCGGGCTTACAAGAAGAAAGGATACAAGGCAGCACCGTCGGGCATTCAGTCGCTGATGGAGCCGTTGATTGTGTTTGTTGAAGAGCAAATTATTGTACCTTCAGTTGGAAGCAGAGAGAAGGCGGCGAAGTTTACTCCGTTCCTTCTTACGGTTTTCTTCTTTATTTGGATTGCCAACCTTCTGGGGTTGATGAGTTTTATTGGAGGTTACAACGTAATGGGGTCTATCAGTGTTACACTGGTTTTGGCCTTCTTTGTTTTTGTGATCACCAACATCAACGGAAACAAACATTACTGGAAACACATTTTTTGGCCAGACGGTGTGCCGTTGCCAATTAAGTTTATTTTGGTGCCGATTGAAGCGGTACAGATTATTTTGAAGCCATTGGTATTGATGATTCGTTTGACTGCGAACATCACAGCCGGTCACATTATCATACTTGCATTCACCGCATTGATCTTCATTTTTGGTCAGGGCAACCCAGCTGTAGGGTATGGTGTTGGAATCGGGTCTACCTTGTTTATGGTGTTTATGTTTTTTATTGAGTTGTTGGTTGCGTTCTTACAGGCATATGTATTTACGTTACTGTCGTCGTTGTATTTTGGTTCGGCGGTAGAAGAAGCGCACCACTAGTAGTATTGTAAATTTTTATTTAAAACAGTATAAATTTTTAGTTCACAATGGAATTACTTACAATTTTTTTGTTAGATGTTGCCGCTGGTTATGCAGGCATTGGAGCTGGTATCGCTGCAGTAGGAGCTGGTATCGGTATTGGTAGAATCGGTGGTTCTGCCCTTGAGTCTATCGCTCGTCAGCCAGAAGCATCTGGAGACATCAGAGCAAACATGATTTTGGCGGCTGCCCTTATTGAAGGTGCTGCACTTTTCGCCGTTATCGTTTGCTTGCTTGTAGTTTTAGGCTAATAAGAAAATTCAATACTTCGGGGTCGGCAAAGCCTGATCCCGAAGATTTTTCTTATTCAAATTTTAAACTTTAACGTTACAGTTTATGATTCTTTTAAATTTATTAGCCGCGCCAGTAGGACTTATCTTTTGGACGTCGTTGGCTTTTATAATCGTTCTGGTATTGTTGAAGCGATTGGCATGGAAGCCAATCCTGAAGACATTGCGTGAGCGAAACGAGTTTATTGATAAATCGCTTAAGTCGGCTGAGGAAGCTAAGGAGCAAATGAGTCAGTTGAAGGCTGATAACGAGAAGTTATTGGCAGAGGCTCGTGTTGAACGTGAGAAGATGTTGAAGGAAGCACGTGATACCAAAGAGAACATTATCTCAGAAGCTAAGAAAACGGCTGCTGCAGAAGGTGAACGACTGGTAAGCAACGCTCGTGCGGAAATCGAAAAGGAGAAAGCCAAGGCGATGTCTGACATCAAGTCACAAGTTGCCGCTTTATCGATCGAAATTGCTGAAAAAGTACTTCGGTCTGAATTGTCGAACAAAGACAAACAAGCGGAAATTGTTGAAGAACATTTAAAGCAATCACAATTATCATAACATGTCAGGCAGAGTAGCATCCCGATACGCGAAATCACTTTTAGATTTAGCACAGGCACAGTCGGTAGACGGCAAGGTGTATGACGATATGGTGGCCTTTGGTCAACTAACGTCAGAGAGTGCTGATCTGCGCAACTTGTTAAACAATCCGGTTGTAAGCGGAGATGACAAGTTAAAAGTGCTGGATAAGGTATTTGCTGAGGCACACGACCTCACAAAAGGCCTGGTACGACTTGTGGTTGGTAAAAAGAGAGAATCGGAACTTGCAAGTATTGCAGGTGTTTTTATTCAGAAATACGACGAACTGAAAGGAGTAACTAAGGTAACTGTTACCTCTGCTATTCCGTTAGACGGTAAGTCGTTAGACGATGTAAAACGATATCTTACAGGTGTGGTTAAGCAAGACGATATTCAAGTGGAAAACATTGTTGACTCTTCCGTTATTGGAGGCATGGTGATTCGCTTTGATGACAAGTTGCTTGACATGAGCATCGCAAAAGAATTAAAAGAAATTAGAAAGCAATTAATTTATAATTAATAGGTTATGGCTCAGATCAGACCAGATGAGGTTTCATCAATAATCAGAGAACAATTATCAAATGTTCAAACAGCTGCCCAACTTGAAGAAATTGGCACTGTATTGCAAGTGGGTGATGGTATTGCCCGGATTCACGGTTTAACAAATGTTAAGTCAGGTGAGCTAATTGAATTTGAAAACGGTACAAACGCCATTGTACTTAACCTCGAAGAGGATAATGTGGGTGCGGTATTGTTGGGATCTTCTGCCGAGATTAAAGAAGGCGACACGGTAAAACGAACAAACCGAATCGCTTCGATCAAAGTAGGTGAAGGTATGCTAGGTCGTGTTGTAGATACATTAGGTACGCCAATCGACGGTAAAGGTGACATCCAGGGAGATGTTTATGAAATGCCGTTGGAGCGAAAAGCACCAGGTGTAATTTACCGGGAGCCTGTAACCGAACCATTGCAAACGGGTCTAAAGGCAATTGATGCCATGATTCCAATCGGTAGAGGTCAGCGTGAGTTGATTATCGGCGACCGTCAAACTGGAAAGACCGCCGTTGCGATTGATACCATCATCAACCAAAAAGAATTTTACGATAGAGGCGAGCCTGTTTACTGTATCTATGTAGCATGTGGCCAAAAAGCTTCTACCGTTAAGCAAGTGGTAAAAGCACTTGAGGAAAAAGGAGCAATGGCTTACACAGTAGTTGTATCTGCCAGCGCATCTGATCCGGCACCAATGCAGTTCTACGCGCCAATGGCGGGTGCTGCAATTGGAGAGTACTTCCGTGATACAGGCCGTCCGGCTTTGATCATCTACGATGATTTGTCAAAGCAGGCAGTTGCCTACCGTGAGGTATCTCTTTTGTTGAAACGTCCTCCAGGTCGTGAAGCATACCCAGGTGATGTATTCTACTTGCACTCAAGATTGTTGGAACGTGCCGCTAAGGTGAACAGTTCTGATGAAATTGCTGCTCAAATGAATGATCTTCCGGAAACCCTTAAACCAATGGTTAAAGGTGGAGGATCGCTTACAGCACTTCCTATTATTGAAACACAAGCGGGTGACGTATCTGCCTATATCCCAACCAACGTAATTTCGATTACAGATGGTCAGATCTTCCTGGAAAGTGATTTGTTTAACTCAGGTGTACGTCCTGCAATTAACGTAGGTATCTCGGTATCGCGTGTAGGAGGTTCGGCTCAGATTAAGTCAATGAAAAAGACTTCAGGAACATTGAAACTTGATCAGGCTCAGTACCGTGAGCTTGAGGCCTTTGCTAAGTTCGGTTCGGATTTGGATGCTGCAACAAAAGCAGTATTGGATAAAGGTTCGCGAAACGTGGAAATCCTTAAGCAAGGACAGTATTCTCCTCTAAGCGTAGGACAACAAGTTGCTATTATCTATCTGGGTACCAAAGGTCTTTTGAAAGACGTAGCGGTAGACAAGGTAAGAGCATTTGAAGCAGAATACCTCGAAACACTTGCTCAGAAGAGCCCTGAAACCATCGAGCAACTAAGCAAGGGTAAGCTTAGCGATGAAATTACAGGTACATTGGAATCAATTGGTGCTGAAGTAGCAAAGAACTTCGGCTAGGAACGATAAAAGAACAGCATTATGCCTAACTTAAAAGAGGTAAGATCACGAATTAGTTCAACACAATCGACGCAACAAATTACCAAGGCCATGAAGTTGGTTTCGGCTACTAAGTTGCGAAAAGCGCAAGGTGCTATCACCAAAATGCGCCCATACGCAGAAAAGTTGAATGAAATCCTGGTTAACCTTGGAGATAGCGCAAAGGACGACGACATGCTGAAAGCTTATTTCGACTACCGCGAGCCAAAGAAGGCGTTGGTAGTGGTCGTGTCGTCCGACCGTGGTTTGTGTGGAGCGTTTAACTCCAACGTAATCAAAGCAACCAAAAAACTTATTGCCGATCGATACGAAGCCAATAACATCGAGTTTGAATTAATGTTTATTGGTAAAAAAGCGTACGATCCGTTTAAACGCGGTGACTTCAACCTGAATACGGACCACATGGCCCACTTGTTGGATATCAACGCTGAAAATACGTTTGCAGTTGCTGAAGAGATTATTGAACGTTACAAAACCGGCGAATTCGACGAGGTTAGAGTAATCTACAACCACTTCAAGAATGCAGCCACGCAGTTGGTGAAGGTGGAGAAATTACTTCCTGTGGAAATGGAGAAGTATACCTCGAAAGAAGAAAGTAACGACCTGGCCACAGATTACATTTTTGAACCCGGTAAGGCGGAGATCCTTTACGACCTTGTACCACGGGCCATTAAAACCCAGTTGTTTAAGGCGTGTTTAGACTCGTTGGCTTCCGAACACGGTGCGCGAATGGTGGCTATGGATAAAGCTACGGAAAACGCAGGAGAATTGATCGAGAAACTTAAGTTGAAATACAACCAGGCTCGACAAGCTGCGATTACGGGAGAGATTCTGGAAATCGTAGGTGGAGCTGCGGCGTTGGAAGCTTAAGTAAGACCAAAGAAAATAGTAAAGCCCGGACCTTTTGGTCCGGGCTTTTTTTGTGCCCAGCATGTCTGTTTAACTAGTTTCTTGGATACAGTTTACGGTCGTAGATGTACGAAACAATAATGCCGATGAAGACCATCGCCGGTCCGGCGTACTCACCATCCCCCGCATTGAGGTGTGCCATATTAGCAAACAAAAGGTTAAAAAAGAGACCAGCGTAGGCCCACTCTTTTAGAAATTTGGACTTGTTTGACCAGATGGTCACAATGGCAAGAAATTTGGCAATACCCACAGGATAAATTAAAAAGGTAGGGAACCCAAGTGCTGTGTACATGTCTTTAACCATGTCATGCTGAAAGATGTACATACCAACACCCATTAGAATCAGGGCCGAAAACAGGCTGGTAACAACTCGATAAATGATAAGATCTCGTTTGTTCATAGTATTAAAATATTAATGTTTTACATGTTTTTATTTTCCATGGAGAATATTTAGGTAAATTTTTTTATTCCCGGATTCGGTCGAGGAGGTTGCTGAAATGTTTTGCCTCCTCTTCACTGATGCGCTCAAGGAAATTGAGGTTATTAAATGCCTCGTCGTTGTCTATTTTCTCCAGCAACGACATGCCTTCCTTCGAAACCGATATATACACCACACGCCGATCTTGGTCTGAACGCTGACGTGCAATCAGTTTTTTGGCAAGCAGCTTATCGGTCAACCGGGTGAGGTTAGGCGCCTTGTCAATCATTAATGTCTTTACATTGTTCATAGTTACGGCCTTTCCAGCACCGCGCAGTATGCGTAATATGTTAAGTTGAGGAATAGACAGATCGTAAGGTCTTAGGATGTCTGTAAACATATTCTGAAAATGGTTCGACGTGAAAAACAGATTGGTAATGAACCGCTGTCGGTTATTAGCAAACCTGGTCTTTACTTCTTGATCAATTGTTCCCATTTCGAGGCAAAAATAAAACAAAATACTTTACATGGAAAATAAATCCATGAAAAGGTTGTGTTGTCGATCCGAAGGCATCCAACAATCTTGGAATTTACGGTTTGCTAAAGTACTTTCGACTTGATACTATGCGTTGGTTTAAACGAAGCAAAGCGGTAATTGTAACCGATTATCTTATACAATTGTATAAAAGGGTAGGAGGAGACGTGGATCATTTACAGCGAATCGGAAGTCGTAAGGAAAAGAGGGCAGAAGTTCAAACCGCCATTGTTGAAATGGAAGAACTGGCTGCGGAGCTTCAACTGGTTCGCAGCGGGAAAGTTTCGGAGGAATATGCTAAACGAATAGAGAAGAAACTTCGAGACATGTGTCCGGACGAACAAATAGCGGAGGAAATGAGGCAGTTAAGTCCTTTCTGGACACGATCAGGAGAGTCTTAACATTAGTAAGAGGTCACCAAAAACAAGTACAACATGAAAAGAACACAACACGCCACAATGGCCATTCATTTGCCAATCAAAGAACAGGCTCCATTGGTACTTTTGATCTTACTGGTGATCCTGCAGTCATGTTCGTTTACCTCTACAACAAATAATGCTGCGGTTGATTCCAGCAATCCGCAAGCACTCGATATTGTTGACTGGGACAAACCTCTTCCCAAGGTCGACTCTTGTTTTATCGATACCACCAGAACATCGCAATTCTATGAACAACTCACGAATTGGCAACCAGGTGAATTTGACAATCAGGCTGTTGACTTCTACTTGAATGAGTTGGGTAAGAAGAAGCCCATTCGCCACTTTCGGATAGGAGATGTACCAAGAAACTGGGTGACTCTGCAGCAATACGGAGGTGAGTTAGTCTTATATGACCGTTGCGACGGAATAGACAGAAGGTTTGTAATTACCGACTCCTCGTTCGGGCTATACGGTGCTCTCGAGTCGGAAGCAGACGCAATCGACTCAGTAATGATTAATCTGCCTAACGAGTTCAAGGCAGAACTCCATACAATTCCACAAAAGTCACCAAGCGGATATTCAACCGTATGGTTAAAACCAACTACAACAAACCATGTTTGGCAGTTATCCTACGCCGTGGAAGAAGAGGAATGGACCGAGTTGGTTACTCCAATTGAGTCAATCGATAACTTTGACATGATCGTAAACTATTGCCCGGAATCCAAAGTGCGTGAATTCGCTCATTTTGAAACCATTGATTTGAACCAATACAAGTAGAAATGTTGAACGAACTCATTCATAGCATTTCGAAACACCTTTTGACATTATCGTTGTTTTTGAGCATTACCAACACACTCAGCGCCCAGGTAAGAGAGTGGTCAGCCGAAGAATTGCGGGCTAATGGAATTACTCAAATAAAGGCAAGCCTCGATCTTGCCAACGATGATTCGTTGTACGAAGGCTTAGAGGTGGCAAACTTTCAATTCGACGAAAAGGGGCGTTGCATCAAAGAAGTAACACTTTATCCCTTCTTCGATGTGGTGGCAAGCACCGTTGCATACGAAAGGACGTACAACGAGTTAGGAGACCTGGTAAAACAGGTGCGACTGGAGGAGTCGGTGGGCATATCCCAACAAGGTAAAGAGTACATTGCCTTGTTTGGAGGTAACAGCGATACCATGGTGATCTTAAAAACGTACAACAACCGAAGACAACCTATTCGAACGGTTGAATACCATCCGGGCTCTAATGATAGCTTGATTGTTGAATACGAATACACCGATTCTTTGCTGGCAAAAACTACCCACTTCAGTACAAATCTGAGAGATCACGAAAAGAGTTCAAAGAATTTTGACAAAACGTATTTCTATGATGCAAATCGCCGGTTGGTTAAGGTCAAGCAGACGTACAATCCATCCGGAATGTATTTCTTTCGTACGGTTGAGTACGCAGAGGGTACCGATTTGATATCTCGTACGGTTGAACGTAATAAGCCCAGGTGGTCTCTGATCATGCACGATGGAAATGTGATTGAACAACCCTATCAGTTGATGTCTTATGGAAGCATAAATGAAAATTGGTATAACAAAGCCGGGCAGCTTGTAAAGGAAATCACATACGTAGACCCGGTTGACACCACCTCTAACTTTTATGGAAGAGAGTTTACCTATGATAGTGGTAAAAGGGTATCTGAGCAGACCTTCAGTCAGACCGATGATGTGATTCAGGTCAATGACAGAACGGACTACCGATACAATGATCTGGGCCTGTTAAAAGAGGAACGGTTTTATTACGACGACAAATGGAATCGATCCAGGATATATGAATATTCCAGCGAAAAGAAGTAGTATGGGGTATATGCAACCAAACGAATTAATCTCATGAAAGAAGAAATACTCGACACTGGTTTAGAGAAGAAGAATACACTTCGCGAGGCAATTACCTGGTGGGAGAGCAAACGATTGATCTTCAACTTGATTGTAGGTCTTGTAGGCGGTCTGGCTACCCTCATTTTTATGACCCACTTTGGCCTGTTCGATCTAGCCGGTGTACTCATGTGGGGCGTGGTGGCCAACATCATGTATTCGGTGGGTTTGGTATTGGAGATATGGAATTATCACTACTTCAATAACCGGTTAACAATGACCAACTGGCGGTGGCCATTGTTTGTGCTGGGTACGGTAGCTTATGCCATCGTATCCTGGATCTATGCAAAGCTTTATTACAGCTATTGGCCAATCTGACAAAAATCAAAGCGTGAAATAAGTCCAAAACTATACATTTGTGTAAAATGAACACAACTACTCTATACAGACCTGTTAACGATAAGGAGCTTGACCTGATTAAGGAACTGCAATACAAGGCGTTTCCACCACGACTTCCTGAACAGCCTATTTTTTATCCGGTAATGAATGAGGAATACGCTACACAAATCTCCATACAGTGGAATGTGCCAGCCTATGGATGTGGATTTGTAACCAGGTTTGAAGTGGATTCTGAATATCTGAAGAAGTACGAAATTCAAAATGTAGGTGGTGCAATACATAATGAGCTATGGGTGCCGGCAGAAGACTTGTCAGAATTTAACTCACACATCGTTGGGGAGATTGAAGTAATCGCAGAGCATGGGGAAATGGATTAACAACATCGTGTGTAGCGCATTCGCGCTATCTATTTTTTCATGTTCGCAGAAAACACCGAACAATATAGAGGGGACATGGATTGCCAAAGGCTATACCTGTTACAACCGAACCGATCTCACAGAAACAATATTGGTTTCTAAACAGGGAAACCAATATCTGGCCGTGAAGATTACGGGAGACGACTGTATTCCGGCAGGGGATACAACGTGGTACGTAGAGACCACCTCCGATCTTATCACATATGCTGGTATGGTGAAGGGAATTAACAAACAAACACTACAAGTTGAGTGGCAGCCTTGTGAGATCGAGTTTCTAGGAGGAAGACTGTTCCTATCTGTTCAGGGATATGATGTATTAATTATGCATAGAGATACTGAGGAGGTTGAATCAAGGAAATGATGGATAGACAAGAAGCGCTTGAACAGGCCATTGCATGTGCAGATTCGTTTGGAGAGGTTTTGCCAGGGTATCGATTCTTGCCCGAATTTGTGGAGGATTTTACGACGCGGTATTACTTCGACTTCGTGTTTGTAACCACATCTGGTCAAAGGCCTAAAGAGCCACCGTTGGCCGGAGGTTTAGCCGGGCTCACCGTTCACAAGAGAACTGGGGAAACGGAAGCCCTGACATTCAGTGAATTGACGATGCTCCGAGAGGCCGAGAATCGAATGAATGACGTATATAGCCGGATAAATGAGGTGAAAAATGGGAAGGGCTCTTTGGCCTGGTTGAAACAACGGTACGCACTTAGTTCATCTCAGATGTACACCCTTGTAAAGAAGATTAGAGATAATGAGTTTAATAAACTTAGTGTATTTGAGGAGTTAGAAAAACTCGCTTCTAAATCAAGGCCGCAAGATGGCAAGAGGTGAAGTGGAATGCACCTTTTACTCCTTTGTTTGTTCTTGTAAGTAAGATGCCCGGTCAGTAAAGGCCGTGACCTAATAAAATCTGAATATGTTCAATTGGTTTAAAGGGAAAACGAAACTGGAAAAACTGGAGGCTAAGTATGAGAAACTCCTTGAAGAGTCGTACAAGCTTTCAACCACGAATCGCGCTCACAGCGATGCCAAACGGGCAGAAGCCGAGGAAGTAATGAAAGAGATCGAACGCCTGCAAGGTAGTTGATCGCAATGGGTTGCTTCCCGGAATAGGAAGTGAGTTTGATCTTCCAGGTTCAATCAAAGCCTGAAAATGGGACTGAGGATAAGTCGAAACCTCAAAATACAGCGTAATACATAAATTTGCGCAAGTCGGTTTTTCCGTGTAAGTGGGGCACGTCCATTTATCACTCGAAACCGCCTTGTAGTTGTTTTACGTTATCATCACATAGAAGGAGGAGTGTTCCATGATATTTAATTCGATCGAATTCCTGATCTTTCTCCCAATTGTCTTCCTGCTTTATTGGTTTGTTTTCGATAAGAACAGAAAGGCACAGAACATACTGATTGTTGTCGCCAGTTATGTCTTTTATGGCTGGTGGGATTGGCGCTTCTTGTCTTTGATTGTGATCAGTACGTTGGTCGACTACTTTATCGGATTGTCTCTTGCCAACCAGGACCAGCAAAAGAAGCGAAAGAGGTTACTCTCGTTAAGTTTGGCCGTGAACCTTGGCCTGCTGGGTTTCTTTAAATACTTCAACTTTTTCGTAGACAGCTTCACCAAGGCCTTCACATTTGCGGGAGTTCCAATTGACTCGCCCACCTTGAAAATTGTACTGCCGGTAGGTATCAGTTTTTATACGTTCCAAACCCTGAGTTATACCATAGACGTTTACAAACGCAGACAAGTTCCAACGAACGACTTTATCTCGTTTGCAGCGTTTGTATGCTTCTTCCCTCAACTGGTTGCGGGACCCATCGAACGAGCTCAGAACCTTATTCATCAGTTTACTGCCGAACGCAGGTTTAAGTATGTCGATATGCAATTCGGCTTTATCCGGGTGCTTTGGGGGATGTTTAAGAAGGTGGTAATTGCCGATCGGTTAGCCGTACAGGTGGATACGGTGTTCAATAACCCGGAACTCTTTCATGGTCAACATTACATCGTCGCATCCGTTTTATTTGCATTCCAGATTTACTGCGACTTCTCAGGTTACTCCGATATCGCTATAGGCACATCGCGAATGCTTGGTTTCAGGCTCATGGAGAACTTTAGGTCTCCTTACTTTGCTGTTTCCCTGAAAGATTTCTGGAGGAGGTGGCATATTTCACTGTCTACCTGGTTCAAGGATTATGTCTACATCCCACTTGGCGGAAGCAGGGGAACGGCATTTATCGTTATTCGAAACCTGTTGATCACATTTCTCGTAAGTGGTTTGTGGCACGGGGCGTCCTGGACGTTTGTTATATGGGGTGGAATTCATGGATTGTTCCTCGTAATCGAAAACTACACAGGCATTGGAAACAAGTCGAATAGCACAAACTGGAGAACCATACTGGGAATGACCCGAACATTCATCATCGTTTGTGTAGCCTGGATCTTTTTTAGAGCCAATACCGTTGGTGATGCGTTTTATATAGTGGGCCATCTGTTTGATGTTCAACCATCCCTAGGTGTAGTGTCCAGTTCAGGTACGTTGTACTTTGGAGAACCCTTGTGGCGCTTTGGAGCGGGTGTTTTGTCCATTGGGATATTGGTGTTGATAGAGTACTTCATTGGAAAAGGTTTGCTAACCGAGCGTTTTATTGTACGGAAGCCTCTTTTGGTGAGGTGGGCCATCTACCTGACATTGATCTTTAGCATTTTGGTTTTCGGGCGATTTGAAGTCAATCAGTTTATTTATTTTCAATTTTAGCCATGGGAAAACAATCAATTGAGAAAAGAAAATGGATCAGAAACGGTATGAGTTTTCTGATTGTAAGTCTGATACTGGTTAAAGCTTTTGAGTACACCCACCTCTATCTGGCCCGACATTCCAACCAAAATCAAACAGGAAAAATCAATCTGATCATGGCACATAAGGTAGATGCGGATCTGATGATTTTTGGATCGTCGGTGAGTGAGGTTGGAATTACATCAAACCTTCTCGCTGAAGCACTGAATGTGGAGGTGTATAATGCGTCTATCGATGGTACATCTGCCGTTAAGAGTGGTTATCTGGTAGATGAGTATATTGGGTATACCAATCGCTGTAAAGTGGCCCTGTTCGGACTTAGTGCATTTGCCTTAAGTTCCAACGACCAGGTAACCCAACCTTCACGATTTTTGGCTCATTACAATCGCAATGAACATGTTCGCAACACCATGCGTACAGAAGCAAAAGAACTCTATGCCGATATGCGCATACCGTTTTATAGTTACGCGGTTGCCACTTCCGATTATTATAAGAACGTGGCGTTTGGGCTAAAAAACGTAATGAGAGGTGTTGAACTGGCACCCGATAACGAGAATGGGTCAATCTTACACGATGCCGAATATGTGAACACCGATGATGGTCGCGATGCCAGGCTAGAGCCCCAATGGAACATCGCCGAAAAATACCAGAACCTGTTTAAGACGGTTAAAGCAGGCAACGTCTTGCCGGTTGCCGTGATTATGCCGTTACACCGCAATGGCCAAAAGGCGTACCGCGATTATTCTGAGTATGTGAATATGGTACGACGCATGTGCTCCGAAAGTGATGTCTCGGTATTGGATTTTTCGAACCACGAACTCTGCGATCAATCAGAGTATTTTTACAACAATGGTCACCTGAACATTCAGGGAGCGGAGATAATTACGAAAATCATTGCCGATAGCCTCACTTTCAATCAGGTGCTGAAAGTCGGCCAATAGGGTTCAATGGCCTTTCTTAAGTCTGTAAAACACCGACGTTAAACCGGTCAATCGGCTTACCATTGGCAACTTCAATTCCGGTAGAGATCCATTCACGCGTATCCACGGGGTCAATGATGGCATCTACCCAAAGCCTTGAAGCCGCATATTCCGGTGTGGTTTGGTTGTTATAACGGGATATGATTTTATCAAGCAAAGCTTTTTCGTCTTCCGGCGTGATTTCCTGCCCTTTCTTTTTAAGGGAGGCTTTCTCGATTTGTAAAAGCACTTTGGCGGCTTGTTCTCCGCCCATTACAGCAATCTTGGCAGTTGGCCAGGCCACAATAAGCCGTGGGTCATAGGCTTTTCCGCACATGGCATAGTTGCCGGCGCCATAGCTGTTGCCAATAACCACGGTAAACTTCGGAACTGTACTATTGCTCATGGCATTTACCATCTTTGCACCATCCTTTATAATGCCACCATGTTCGGAACGAGAACCAACCATAAAACCAGTTACGTCCTGCAGAAATACTAATGGTATCTTTTTCTGGTTACAATTCATGATGAATCGCGCAGCCTTGTCGGCTGAATCACTGTAAATCACACCACCAAACTGCATCTCGCCTTTTTTGCTTTTTACAATCTTGCGGTTGTTTGCCACAATACCAACCGCCCAGCCATTGATACGACCAAATCCACATATGATGGTCTTGCCAAAGTCCTTTTTATATTGTTGGAATTCACCGTCATCGAGAAGGTGTTTTACCAACTCTAGCGATTCATAGGGTTTAGCCCGATCTTCAGGAAGTATTCCATAGAGCCCTTTTTGGTCGGCAACCTTAAATGGGGTAGTGGTGCGGTTGAACCCAGCTTCTTCAAAACGACCCACCTTATCCATCAAAAATCGAATTCGATCCAGGCAAGCCTTGTCGTTCTCAAATCGATCGTCGATTACGCCAGAAATTTCAGTTTGAGAAACAGAGCCTCCAAGCGTCTCATTGTCGATATCTTCACCAATGGCTGCCTTTACCAGGTATGACCCGGCAAGGAATATCGAACCGGTTTTATCAACGATCAAGGCCTCATCACTCATAATTGGTAGGTAGGCTCCACCAGCCACACAGCTTCCCATTACAGCAGCAATTTGAATAATGCCTTTGCTGCTCATAACAGCGTTGTTTCGGAAAATGCGTCCAAAGTGTTCTTTGTCCGGGAATATTTCGTCCTGCATGGGTAGATAAACTCCTGCGCTATCTACCAGGTAGATAATTGGGAGGTGGTTTTCCATTGCAACTTCCTGGAACCGGAGGTTTTTCTTGCCTGTTATCGGAAACCAGGCACCGGCTTTTACTGTTGCATCGTTGGCAACAACAACGCAATTGCGTCCGGCAACTTTTGTGATGCCGCCAACTACGCCTCCCGCAGGACAGCCACCGTGTTCTTCGTACATCTCATAACCTGCAAATGCACCTATCTCCAGAAATTGAGCATCGTCGTCTTTTAAATAGTTAATGCGTTCGCGGGCAAGCATCTTGCCTTTGCTTTTTTGCTTGGACGCCGACTTTTCGCCGCCCCCTTTATGTATTTGGCCAAGTCGATGGTTAAGTCTGCTTACCAATTGGCCCAGTTTGTCTTCGTTCTTATTAAACTCAAGTTCCTTTGAATTCATAGTTCAAATCAACGCAAATTTTTTCATTTAAATCAGGGAAGAGGGCAACGAAAAAAATTAGTGAAATTGCCGAGACAAAACAAACAAGAATATTACTTTTGCGGCGGCTGACACGACCAGCTCCCTCCGAACTCCCCCAGGGCAGGAATGCAGCAAGGGTAACGAGGTCGTAGCGGTGCGATGTCGGCCTTTTTTTATTTCTTACGTTGTAGTCTAACAAAAACAAAATGAAATTTTTCGTCGATACCGCAAACCTCGATCAAATTGCTGAGGCGCAGGACCTTGGAATTCTTGATGGAGTAACTACAAACCCAAGTTTAATGGCCAAAGAAGGCATCTCGGGTGAAGCCAACGTGTTAAAACACTACAAAGACATTTGCAACCTGGTTGAAGGTGATGTAAGTGCTGAGGTGATCTCAACGGATTTTGAATCCATGATCAAAGAAGGAGAGGCGTTGGCCCAAATCGATGACAAGATTGTGGTTAAGGTTCCTATGATAAAAGAAGGGGTAAAGGCGATACGTTGGTTCTCAGATCAAGGTATTAAAACAAACTGTACGCTTGTTTTTTCAGCAGGTCAGGCAATACTTGCGGCCAAAGCCGGAGCAACCTACTTGTCTCCCTTCATAGGTAGGGTAGATGATATTAACTGGGATGGCATGGAACTGATCGAACAAATCAGCTCAATCTATACCATCCAGGGATTCGATACAGAGATTCTTGCTGCTTCCATTCGAAACCCGCTACACATTGTAAAAGCAGCTGAAGCTGGCGCCGATGTTTGCACATGTCCCCTGAACTCTATTTTAGGGTTGTTGAACCACCCGTTAACCGATATCGGGTTAGCAAAATTTTTGGCAGATCATAAGAAATCGGGCAACTAATCCCGAAGAATATTCGTTTAAAAGAGCAACTACTTTTAGTTGCTCTTTTTTGTTTATACTTACCACCCCAATTGAAACGAATAGTAATCATACCGACCTTCAACGAAATTGAGAACGTTGAGAATATGCTGCGCACCGTAATGGGCCTTGATTTTGATCTGGATGTCCTCATTGTGGATGATGGATCACCAGATGGCACTGCCGATAAGGTGAAGGAACTTCAGCAGGAATTTACGTCCATACACATTCTGGAACGTACTGAGAAACAAGGTCTTGGAACGGCATATATCCATGGTTTTAAATGGTGCCTTGAGCACAACTACGATTATGTTTTTGAAATGGACTGTGATTTCTCTCACAATCCCAATGACCTGGAACGTCTATATGCAGCCTGCATCGAACAGGAAGCCGACGTAGCCGTGGGGTCGCGGTATGTAAATAACCTGGTGAATGTTGTAAACTGGCCAATGGGGAGGGTGTTGCTGAGCTATTTTGCCTCCATGTACGTACGTTTTATTACACGTATGAAAATCATGGATACCACAGCCGGTTTTGTATGTTACAAAGCTTCGGTTTTGAGAACTATTGATCTCGACCGGATTAAGTTCAGAGGGTATGCATTTCAAATCGAGATGAAGTTTACCTCATTGCGATATGGATTCAAAATCGTTGAGGTTCCTATCATATTTACCGATCGCACCGCAGGAGAGTCAAAGATGAGCAAAGGCATCATTAAAGAGGCCCTGTTAGGTGTAATTCAGATGAAATTCCAAAGCTTCTTCAGGAAGTACAAATAAAGTCTGTCAGCAATCCCATTTCGATAATTTCGATTCCCATTTCGGGACATTTCTGTGACAACCTGGAATGTGTTAAATTGTAAGTGGCTGGTTATTAGTGTTTTATTTCGTTTTTCAACTTGGTGTGCTAGTTGTGACTATTGTCCGCAGTAGTCAAAGGGTACTTCGGTATCCTTAAAAATTAGTCTCATGTTTAAAAAAGTTTACCTTTTGGGCGTTAAAACGCTGCCCATCCTTTTTTGCGTTTTATTTTCTCACACCATTTCAAATGCCCAAACCTGCGGGAGCGTCGACCTTGGAGAAGACGTAACCTTGTGTTCGGGAAGTGCAGTTACGCTCACGCCAACGGTCGATAAATCGTTGGAGGGCTATATACACGATGATCTGGTGAGCGTTGGAAACGTTTCGTATCCTCACAAGGCCATTGGAGCGCCGGATAACAGTGGTACCTATTTCTGCCGGGGAAATTCAGGGTATTATACCGGTGCCGTGTGGAAAATGCCATGTGACCTGCCATCGGGTACCAAATTGAGAATTCGGATAAAAGTACCTTCCGGAACAGCTTATTTAAAGGTGTTTGGGGCCAAGGATAACTATTATTACAGTTCGGATTACACCTGTATAGCCACTAAGTACGAGTCAGGTAGTTCATATCACGACCTATGCATCACTACCAATGGCAAGTACAACATCATTAAAATTCTTGATAAAGGTGGTGATCAGTTTTATATCGACGCAATCAAGTATACCAGAACGTGCACGCCAACGTATTCATGGAGTACAGGGGCAACCACCAAGTCGATTACCGTTTCACCTACCACCACAACATCGTATGTTTTATCAGCAAACATCTGTGGTAAGAATGTAAAAGATACCATTAAGGTGAACGTGAATACCTGTGGAACTCAGATTTGTACCAAAACTGTAGGTAACACTAGAGGGTGCGCTGGTCAACCTTATACAATTTACTTAAAGGATAAAAATGGTAAGGCTCACCACCTGAAGGGTGATTCTACAAAATATCAGTGGATCGAGTATTCAAATGGAGACGCGCGATTCATTGCCGATGATATCTCGGCCTCTGGACTAAGTGGAACCTTTGACGTCAACCTATTATTTTCCGGAAGAACGTCAACACCTCCAACCAACAGTCCAAAGTACAGCTCGTGTTTTACCGTTGGAAGCACCACGGGTTGGGATTATTTCACCACCACAAGCGGTTCAATTGTGTCAACAAACTACGGTACGATGAGCGTAAGCCGGAAAGGACCCGCCTTTCAACTTGGGGAAGATGCAAATATTACCCAGAGCGGATTTGGGGCGTCAGGTTGGCTCGACATAAGTGGAGGAAACGGCTTTATTTGCGTGGGTGATGTAAACCTCATGCTTCCCAAAGACTGTTCTTCTACCGATCCGGAGTGTAGAAAGATCGTTGGAAATACACGTGGTTGTTCAAGCAAGCCCTACGTGATTTGGCTCAAAGACAAAAATGGTAAAGCGCACCACTTGAAAGGTGACTCTAGCAATTACCAGTGGATCGAGTATGCCAACGGAGATGTGCGCTTCTTCGCTGAGGATATATCTGCTTCCGGACTTACGGGTACGTTTGACGTTGATCTTACCTTTTCAGGAAGCACCCAAACTCCACCAACGAATAGCCCCAAATACAGTTCGTGTTTTACGGTTGGCAGTACCAGCGATTGGACCTATTTTACAACAACCAACGGTACCATCACGTCAACCAACTATGGAAATATGACGTTGTCGCGGAAAGGACCAGCTTTCCAGATGGGAACCGACGCGAACATCACTCAAGCAGGACTTGGAGCTTCAGGTTGGTTTAATATCGCAGGAGGTAATGGTTTTATTACCACTGGTGACATTAACGTTATGCTAACCGAAGATTGTACTACTCCTGAGCCAGAATGCCGACGAATCGTTACAAATGCCATTGCTTGTGGATTTAACAAGTCCTATGTTTTCTATATCCAGGACAGCAGTGGGTCACACCACTTACTAAAAGGTGATTCTACTAAATACCGATGGTTGGAATACGACAATGGAGATGCACGTTTCATAGCAGAGGAGATTTCAGCGCCTGGCTTGAATGGAACTTTCGACGTAGACATTATCTTCTCAGGTAGAACCACAACACCTCCAACCAACAGTCCTAAACACAGTACGTGTTTTAACATTGGCGACACAACAGGATGGGAATACTATCCAATTATAAATGGTACGCTAACTTCTACGCACTATGGAAACATGGTAATTACCAGAAGAGGAGAAGCATTCCAACTGGGACAAAACGCAAACATTACGCAACAAGGCTTCGGAGCCTCTGGGTGGTTAACGTTCTCAGGTGGTACGGGCGGTATGACCGTGGGTGATGTAAACATCATGCTGAGCCAGGAGTGTGTTCCACCGAATCCACCAGAGTGTAAGCGTATCGTAACACACACTTCGGGTTGTGGATTTAACAAGCCGTACGTGGTATATCTGCAAGACAGCAGCGGATCTCACCACTTACTAAAAGGAGACTCAACGAAATATCAATGGATTGAATCAGGCGACCAAATTCGATTTATCGCTGATTCGATTTCGGCACCAGGTTTGAACGGAACGTTTAACGTAGACATTGTCTTCTCTGGTAAGACCACGAACCCACCTGCCAATAGCCCAAAGCAAAGTACTTGTTTTTCTATTGGTGACACTACCGGATGGCTCTACTATCCAACAACAACCGGAACCATAACCTCCACAGCATATGGAACCATGACGGTTTCACGAAGAGGTGAGGCGTTCCAATTAGGAACTAATGCCAATATCATTCAAAAGGGTTTTGGAGCTTCAGGATGGTTAAGCCTTGCAGGAGGAACTGGTGGAATTACAAATGGTGATGTGAACGTTATGCTCACAGATACCTGTTTCGGAACAGGTGGAGAATGTGATGAAAGCCATATTTACGACCCATGTATCATCACGTATGGTAAAGGTTCGTATAACAACTCATCTACAACAATCAATATAAATGAAACTGTATCTGAGATTGACGAAATCATAGTAGAAGGCCTGTACAAGAATGGCAAGCCTACTTCAGGAAGTTTCACAAATGGTACCACCACCGTAAGTTGGACCGGTAGCGATGCCCTCGCTTTGAATAACGTATCGGGTACCTCGTACAAAGGATATTACCGTGCATCACTTCCAGGTGCATCATCGGTTACCATGAACGTGTCAAACAATGCGGATGATATGCATGGCTTTGTTGCCTATGTGAAGTTGAAGGATCAGTATTGTTCGGATAACTATACCTCTCTAAGTGGTGATCGGTACTACGTGTACCAAAACACATTGACATCAACGTTCAATATGCCGGCCACAACATCAGAGAAAACAATTACGGCAGTGCTTCCGATTGCAGAAATGAACAACGATAGCCGAATTGCGACCTTCACATTAACGGCGGGAAGTCAAAGTAAGTCTGTAACAATAAATACCTATGATTTGGGACGTTCCATGACCATTCAAACGCTTGAGTTGTCTGACGTACCAGGTAACATAACCACTGCAGAGTTAACCATTAAATCACCGAGTTCAAATGGCGATAGCTATATCTCGGGTAACGTATCGTTTAACTGGTATCTGCCATGTGAGACAAAGGCGCAAAACCGAATTGCCGGAACCATTTTCTTTGATCGCGACCGCGATACTATATTCGACAGCGGAGAGGAGCGTCAGAAAGATGTTACGGTTTACCTGTACCGTGACCATGACGATGACGGGCAGTTAGACGATAATGAAGTAACCCCAATAGATAGTGTACTATCTGACCTTGATGGTAATTTCGAGTTTATTGTAGATTACACGTGTCAGGAGGGTTATATGAATAACGTAACCTATCAATACAGCATTGACAACCCATCGAACATGTTGGGAGATCCAGGAAGCGATTATTCAGGTTACAACCACAACAGTGACAATCTGATTGTTGAGCTCGATCGAACGGTTAAGGATGGTGATCCGTATACCATCTATTTGGGAACCATTGAGAATGGAGCGTATGCCATTATCAGTGAATCTACAGACGGTGTTAATTTCTATCACAATACCAACATTCCGATTCTTACTTCCGGAAGCCAGGGTTACACCATTAATGCTGCGAGAGATGCGAAGTACATCAAGTTCGACAAGAACACGATCAATTCAATTTCCGGATATAACACCTATGGTTCAACTACCACCAACAGTGCGGATTACAAGATCTATGGTATTGAGTTCTGTAAAGATGTAAACAGCTTTATTGTAGACACCGACCTGGATTCGTATCCAGATGGAACTGATCTTACTACAGACAATATTGAAGTAGCACAATTTACAGGCGGTAATCAAGAAGATCTGAATAACAACTTTGGTTTTAACGGAAACGTATTTATCGATGGTTATGTATTCTATGACGCCGATTCAAGTGGAACCTTTGATAATACTGAAGTGGGAACCGAAGATATTACGGTATTCTTATATGTAGATGCCGACTGCGACGGTGTTCTTGATACCAGTGAAAATACACCGGTGGCTTCTATGGAAACCAACCAAAATGGTTACTACTCATTTACACGCCCGTATCAGGCGGATATGGATAACCTGCCAGATGGTTTGAAGAACTGCTACATCGTCAATACCGACAAAGATGACTATCCACTTGGTTCTGTTATGACCACTGATAACATTGAGACAGCTGAGTTCGACTCAATTGGTGAAGAAGATCTCAATAACAACTTTGGACACATAAAGGTTAAAAACTCAGATGATTTCTGTGGTAAGTTGGAAGTGACCATTAACCACAAGAAAGTTAAGGGGTACAATATTTTTGAGAACTTCCCGGTTTACCTTGATTTGACCCACAACGCATTTAAGTACCGTCAGAACTGGACATACAGCTACGATCAGGGAATGCATAGCCCGTATGGTTACGATGTAAAAGTAACGAATGAAGGTGGAGACAACCTGCCATTTGAGATCGTTGGTTACGACTCAACTTCCGGAAACATCAAACTTTGGGTAAACGTAGATTCGTTGTACCCATCTAAGAATACAATTTTGTATGTACACCATGGACTTGAGACCGGCCCGATTTCCGATCCAAGCAGTCCGGCAACTTGGAATTCAGACTACAAAGCGGTGTACCATTTTGATGACTTCGACGATGCCACCTCCAATGGTAACGATGCCACCAACTACGGTGCGTCTATAGCTACCGGAAAACTGGGTGGCGCTATTGATCTTGATGGAAGCTCAGACTACCTGCGTGTACCTTACAGCAGTAGTTTGGATATAGGAGGCAAGAAGATTACCATGTCGGCATGGGTTAACATCGATGCCAACCCGTCTTCGGATGCGCCATTTGCTGTGAAAGGACCAAGTGTTAACAACGAAGCGTATATGTTTGGGGTTGACGGAGGCTCAAACCCGGTAGATATTAATTCGCGTGTAACTACCAACTCTGGCCACTATCGTCATGATGATGGTGAGTTGGCTACAGGCACCTGGGTGTATGTACAATTCGTTTATGATGGAACCTTGGGTTCTGGTCAGAAGCGTGTATACGTCAACGGTGTTCTTGAATACTCTAAGAGTGCTTCAGGTGACATCAAACAAGGTAACGACGACCTCTTTATTGGTAAACGCGTTTACTCTGACAACCGATACCTCGAGGGCAAGCTTGACGAGCTTCGGATCTCGTGTGCTGCTTCTTCGGCAGCCTGGGTGAAAACCGAATACCTCAACCAACGATACCCTAACTACTTTGCCAGTATCACCGACTCATTTGGATGTGGCGCTGTGCCAGTTACCTGGTTGGATTTCACTGCCAAGAAGGTGGGCGACAACGACGTAGAGTTGGATTGGGCAACGGCAAGTGAAATTAACAATAGTCACTTTGAGGTTGAGCGATCGTTCGATGGAAACCAATTCGAAATGATCGGGGCACCAATCGCCGGAGCAGGAAACTCAAGTCAGGTTGAGCGTTACGAGACAATGGACTATGACCTTCCTGAAGGCGTTGTATACTACCGGGTAAAACAAGTAGACTTCGACGGGCAGTTTGATTATACACCGGTGAAGATTGTTCAAATTCACGGAAGAGATATGATGGTGGTATATCCTAACCCTGCGAAGAACGAAGTACACGTACACTTTAAGGCAGGAAAAAATCAGGATGTGGTTGTAACCAATCTGGCTGGTCAGGTAGTGCAAAAGGCAATCCTGTCACGCGAAGGAATGGTTACACTCGATACGAAAAACTACCCTCAGGGTGTATATTTCGTGAAAGTTGAAGGAAACCACAATGTTACCACTAAGAAGATAGTTATTCAGAAATAAGGAAAACACAATTGACTACTGTTTTCTTAAAGGCTCCGGGAAACCGGAGCCTTTTTTTATTTGGCATCAGCGGATTGTTTTTTAGGCTTTACCTAGTTGGGAAAAAACGTCCCAATTCTGGAAGGATTGAGGCCGTTATTGTGTTGACTTTTTCATAAGTTAATGATAATTAGGCAATTGACGTTATTTTGACTTTGGATTATTTCTTGTCGCACATATACCAGTAGTCAATGGATGCTTGCATCCAATAAATAGTAGTCGCATGTATAAATTTTACTCTAAAGGCGTAAAGCCTTTGGCCGTATTTCTCGGCATTTTATTATTTTCAAGTTTTTCTTACGCCCAAAAATGTACCCGAGTGGTGAGTAACACCATTGCTTGTGGTTTTAACAAGGCTTACGTTATTTATCTTCAGGATAAGAATGGATCGCATCACTTTCTAACGGGCGATTCAACCTTATACACCTGGGAAGAGTCGGGTGGTGAAGTTCGATTCACGGCCAAAGCTATTTCCGCTCCAGGTTTGGATGGCACGTTTGATGTAGATTTGATTTTTTCAGGTAAAACTACAACGCCTCCAACCAACAGCCCCAAGCAAAGCAACTGTTTTACCACAGGTAGCACAACGGGTTGGCTTTATTATCCCAATACTTCAGGTACCATCGTATCTACCGATTACGGCACCATGACGGTGGGTCGCCGGGGCGAAGCCTTTCAGCTTGGCAACAATGCCAACATAACCATGCAGGGTTTTGGTGCTTCTGCGTGGTTAGACCTTAATGGCGGCACAGGTGATTTTTCACTTGGAGACATCAACGTGATGTTATCCGCCCCTGAGTGTGACACGTCCGATGTAAAGACGTGCAAGAACACAGCACTTGAATTTTGCGTGAACGATTTGTTTAATCTGGATAGCATTAACGGCGGAGATGTTACCATTAAGTCGGTGCAATCTCAAACGAGCCATGGTGTTACAACCGTATTGGGTAATGATCAATCGACATCTGATCCAGGCTGTTGTGATGATGGAAAGCCTACCGGGTTTACATTTAAGTATGTTACCTCCAACATCATTAGTAATTCTCAAACCGATGGAAAATCTTCGGTTACCACCTACACGGCCCCAGCCGGTCAAACGGTGCTCATTGTGGCAAATGGAAACTCAACCGCTGGCGATACGAGTAACTCCTTTTTCCGTTGGACGGTTGATGCCGGCGAGACCATTTCAATGGACAAATCGATATCCGACTGGAATTCGAATACGTACTTCCATATTATGAACGAGTCGGGAACCAAGGTGTTGCAGCTGGTTAAGTTTCACACATCGTGCAGTGCTCCTATTATTCCTGGTGACCAGTTCGGAACCCTTGTGTTGCAGTCAAGCTCGCTAGATGGGAACGTATGTGGAATTGTTGAAGGCGACTGTGAAGCAGAAGTAGTGTACTTCCCTAACCCCGATTTTATAGGATGGGATACTGTTACAGTGGAAGTGTGTTATTCAAGTGGAAGTGGTAGCGTGTGTCAGGACCTTGAATTTAGTGTTGAAGTGAACAGCGAGGATAGTATCTGTCCCCCATTATGTCCAACAGGCAAGAAGCCGGTATATGTAAAGTCAACTTCCAGTGGAATAGTAAAGTACGACGCAAAAGACAAGCATAGGGCTGAAGGCCTTCCGGACGGAGATTTTGCTAAGTTGGAAGATAAGGGAGACTTCATTACACTGAGTCTGCAAACGTTGTTAAAAGCAGGTGATACAATGGATGTTGTAATTGCCAGTTACGATGGACAATTGGCGGAAGGAACGATTCAGGGAAGTGAAGATGGCGTGACCTTTGGTCCTGCTATAGACATTTCGACAAAGATGCGTAAACCGCTAATCGATACTGAACGTATCCGTTTCTGGACCAATACCCAATTTGTGCGAATCAACCTCGACGATAACTCAGAAGGAAAACTGCTGATTGACGGAATAGAATATAATGGTGTAGTATGCTCGCCAGATGTGGAAGTTGAAGTAGAGACAAACACGTGTAAGAACAACCCGGTTACCATTTGCGTAGACGACGCTCTAAATCTTGATAGTTTGTTTGGAACCAGTGTGTCCATCAAATCAGCGGGCAGCACAAGTAACAATGGTGGTTCTGTGTGGGTTGAGAGTACAACGAATACCGATCAAGGTTGTTGTGATGCAGGCAAGCCTACCGGTTTCACATTTAAGTACGTTTCGAGCAATGTAATTGATAACAACCAGGGTGATGGTAAATCGTCGGTTACTACACTTAGTGATCCGAATGGTGCCAAGGTGTTAATCGTGGCCAATGGGAACTCGACAGCAGGAGATACGAGTAATTCTTTCTTCCGTTGGACAGTTGATGCCGGTGAGACCATTTCAATGGACAAATCGATATCCGATTGGAACTCGAATACCTACTTTCACATTATGAACGAGTCGGGAACAACCGTTTTGCAATTGGTTAAGTTCCATACGTCATGCAGTGCACCAATTGTTCCTGGAGATCAGTTTGGAACCTTAGTGTTAATGTCGAGCTCGTTGGACGGAGTAGTTTGTGGTAGCACGGAGGAGTGCACCAATTTCATTACCTACTTCCCGCCATCTGATTTTAGTGGAACGGATACACTTGCATTCGATGTGTGTATTCAAGACAATGGTTTTGAGGTATGCGATGAGGCGATAGTAATTGTAGAAGTGGCCGATAGTGTTTGTAATAAATTCTGTCCTGATGGGCAACTTCCTGTAAAAGTAGCGGCAACTTCCTCTGGGATTTTGAGTTCCGATGCTCATGATAAATCAAAAGGAGTGGGTAGTCCTGATGGCGATTTTGCAAAGCTCGAACACAACGACGAGCAAATTACCCTGGCCCTTGGTGCAATTTTGGCGGTGGGAGATAGCATCGATATTGTAATTGCCAGTTACGATGGAAAGCTGGCTGAAGCAGTTGTATCAGCAAGTGTGGATGGCTCAACATTTACGCAGCCTCAATTGATAACAACCACTACCGAGAAGCCATCTACAGAAACGGTGTCTTTCCGGTTCCCGGTTAATGCCGAATTTGTACGCATTCAACGTGTAGACGGTTCATCAGGCAAGTTCCTGGTTGATGGAGTGTCATTTGAGGGAACCGAGTGTAGGCCAGAGCTTCCAAAACGAATTGAGTTGGAGACCTGTATTGACGCGCCCATTACCTGGGATTTTAGCGAATTGTTGCCGGATGCCAATCCAACCACATGGACGGTTGAAGTGAGTCAGAATCCAACAGATGGCAGCCTCAGTGTAACAGATAGTTATGTGTTGAACGGATGTTCGCTCGATGATCCCAAAAAACTTACCATGGTTTACACAGGAGAGGGATGTGATGTCTCGAACCATGACCAGGGTGGTGATTTCAAATGTGACGACAAAAAGGATATTTCAACGTATTCATCGGTATACATAATTGTAAACGATGAGAAAGACGAAAAGGATCGGTTGAGCGATAAAGACAAATACTTCGATGGTGTTGTATCAACAGGAGATGTTGTGTCCATCGACGCAGCCTTGAATGGAGATAGCGAACTGCCAAACAAAATATATGTATGGATAATGGATACCAACGACGATAAGGTGATCCAGAAAATGGAGATAAAAACAGACTGTAACAAGCCAATAAGTCTCTACGACCAGTTTGGTTCTTTGGGAGTTACGGGTTATACAGCCGCAAACAACAACGGCGAACTCACACCAATAAATAATCTGTTTGAATCTACGTACACACCAAACAATGGTTTTGTGGGACTTGATTCACTAACGTTAGAACTTTGTCATGTGGAGGGAGACACCTTCTGTCAGGAGGTAACCTATTTGATAGAGGTTGGTTCTGAGAAACCGGTTGCCTTAAACGATACGGCAGACGACCTGGATGTAGTGTCGGGTCTTTCTACTACCTTGATCAAGGTACTTGACAATGACTATCACCCAACATCAAAACCGTTTAAGCTTCAGTGGCCTTTACTTACGGGTCCAACCCTAACAGGAGCAACGGTTGAGTTCGATTCAGCTAGCGGTGGAATAAACTACATCATTAATGACCCTAAGAACGACGATTTGGATTCGTTTTTGTATGTAATTGAAACGGCTTGTGCAATGGATACTGCGAAGGTTTATGTAAAGTTTGGTAGTGCATTGCCTGTTGAGTTTATATCGTTTACGGCAGAGCTTTTAGATCACCAAACGGTTGAATTGAACTGGATTACTGCGTCGGAATTAAACAACAGTCATTTTGAGATAGAGCGCGCCGTTGGTAACGGCGAATACCAGACTATTGGTTGGCCTGTTCGCGGAGCTGGAACCACTACAGAGGTGCAATATTATCAGGAAATGGATATGAATGTTCCGAATGGAGTGATCTACTACCGAATTAAACAGGTAGACTTCGATGGTAATTTCGAGTATTCGGATGTTCGATTTGTAATCATCGACCCAACCACCAAGATGCTGGTATTCCCAAATCCGGCCAATGGAACAGTTCATGTGCATTTTAAGGCTGGAAGAAATCAAGAGATAAGGCTGACAAATCTGGCCGGACAGGAAGTAGACCGTTTCCAGTTGGCAAACGAGGGAGGATTAAGTTTCGAAACTTCTAACTATCCACAAGGGATTTATTTCCTGAGAGTGAGTAGTGGGGATGAAACGGTAGTTAAGCGATTGGTAATTCGGAGATAACCAATGAAAATAGACCTATGTGCAAGGGTTCTGAAGCAATTCAGGGCCCTTTTTTAATCCCTGTGGAATTACCAGAAACTCGCGAAGCAAGACGCATAAAAAAGGCCCTCATCAAACGATGAGGGCCTTTTGGTTTCATTTTGTGTCCTTTTATGCTAGAACGATAATCTTGTTGTTCAAAACCTCAACGATGCCTCCGTTGATATCGAAGTCTTTCACGCCTTCCGACGTTTTTACACTTAATGTGCCTTTGTCAAGACTGGATATAATAGCGGCGTGGTTGTTCAATGTCTCAAACTTCCCTTTTGTGCCCGGAAATTTTACCGAAACCACATCACCTTCAAAAAGGGTTTGGTCAGGGGTGATTAATTCTAAGTACATAGTTCTTAATTAGCTTCTTTTAACATTTCCTCACCGGCTGCGATTGCTTCTTCAATCGTACCTTTTAGGTTAAAGGCAGCCTCTGGGTATTGGTCAACTTCACCATCCATGATCATGTTAAATCCTTTGATGGTGTCGTTAATGTCTACCAACACACCTTTCAATCCTGTAAACTGTTCTGCTACGTGGAATGGTTGAGATAGGAATCGTTGTACACGACGAGCTCGGTGTACAACAAGTTTATCTTCTTCAGAAAGCTCGTCCATACCAAGAATCGCGATAATGTCTTGAAGTTCTTTATATCGTTGCAACAGCTCTTTTACACGCTGAGCAGTGTTGTAGTGAGCGTCACCAAGAATCTCCGGGGTAAGGATTCGAGAAGTAGAGTCCAATGGATCTACCGCAGGATAAATACCCAGAGAAGCGATCTGACGAGAAAGTACCGTAGTTGCATCCAGGTGGGCAAACGTAGTTGCCGGAGCAGGGTCAGTCAAGTCATCCGCAGGTACGTATACTGCCTGAACGGAAGTAATCGATCCTCGGTTGGTCGAAGTAATTCGTTCTTGCATCACACCCATTTCAGTAGCAAGCGTTGGTTGGTAACCTACCGCAGAAGGCATACGTCCAAGAAGTGCTGATACCTCAGAACCTGCTTGTGTAAATCTAAAGATATTGTCTACGAAGAACAGAATGTCACGTCCACCTGATTGCTCGTCTCCATCACGGTAGTACTCTGCAATACTCAATCCAGATAGTGCTACACGGGCACGTGCACCTGGAGGCTCGTTCATCTGTCCGAAGATAAAGGTCGCTTTCGACTCTTTAAGTTTCTCTTTGTCGATTTTGGAAAGGTCCCATCCACCTTCTTCCATAGATTTCTTGAAATCGTCACCGTAGTTGATGATACCTGATTCAAGCATCTCACGCATAAGGTCGTTTCCTTCACGAGTTCGCTCTCCAACACCAGCAAATACGGAAAGACCATCGTATGCTTTTGCAATGTTGTTAATCAACTCCTGAATCAATACGGTTTTACCAACACCGGCACCACCGAACAATCCAATTTTACCACCTTTTGCATATGGCTCAAGAAGGTCGATTACCTTAATACCTGTGAAAAGAGTTTCACTTGATGTAGAAAGATCTTCATATTTAGGAGCTTCAGCGTGAATAGGTCGACCATTTGAGTTATCGAGAGACTCGATACCATCGATGGCTTCCCCTACTACGTTGAACAATCGTCCTTTGATCTCGTCGCCAATAGGCATTTTGATCGCGTCACCAGTGTCAATTACTTCCATACCACGAACAAGACCTTCTGTTGCTTCCATCGCAATGGTTCGAACTCGGTTTTCACCAAGGTGTTGCTGCGTCTCAAGGATAAGCGTACCGCCATCTTCAAGCTTTACGTGTAAGGAGTTAAGAATCTTTGGAGGAGTAGAACCCTCACCTTCGAAACTAACATCGACAACCGGCCCAATAATCTGAGCAATTTTACCTGTGTTTGCCATTATTTAATACGTTGTGTATATGCCTCTAAATTTGCCGCAAAAGTATGCTTAGGAATAGTAAAAACCGAATGGTTATGTAAAAAAAATAAACTTACTGTGAACATGGTTTTGATCTTGCCGAAACACCCTTGTTGACAGGCTATTACGCGGGCTATTCACAACAGTCCAAAAATGGGGGTGGTGAAATATTTTTGAGAATTTTTCTCTTTTTGGGAATTTTTGTTATATATTTGTGCTGTCAAAGCAATAAACTACGATTATGGCTGAAGAATTTAAGATTTTCATCGTTGAAGACGATGTATGGTATGGCGAGGTAATCGAATACCATTTGTCTCTCAACCCAGACGTCACCGTTAAGAAATTTACAAACGGTAAGGACTTTCTAAAAAGCCTCGACGAACAACCATCTCTTGTTACACTTGATTACTCATTACCCGATATTTCTGGTGAGGAAGTATTAAAGCGTATTAAGGAGTTTAGCCCGGAAATTCCGGTTGTCATTATTTCTGGTCAGGAAGACATTGGAACGGCAATTAAACTTCTGAAAGATGGTGCCTACGACTACATCATAAAAGATGATGAGACCAAGGATCGAATTTGGAATGTGATCAAAAACATTCGCGAAAAAGAAGAACTCAAAGAAGAAATTTCACAGTTGAAGAAACAAATCGTACAGAAATACGATTTCAGTAAATCAATTGTTGGAAACAGTTCTCCAATGAAGCGGATCTTTAGCCTCATCCAAAAGGCAATTGGCAGTAACATCACCGTATCCATTACCGGAGAAACCGGAACGGGTAAAGAAGTGGTGGCAAAAGCCATTCACTATAACAGTCCCAGGGCCAAAAAGCCTTTTGTGGCGGTAAACATTACGGCAATTCCTTCTGAATTGATTGAAAGTGAGTTGTTTGGTCACGAAAAAGGAGCATTTACCGGTGCTATTGCACGACGAATCGGGAAGTTTGAGGAAGCCACTGGCGGAACAATTTTCCTTGACGAAATTGGTGAAATGGATATCAATATGCAGTCTAAACTGCTACGTGTCTTACAGGAAAAGGAATTGACCCGGGTAGGTGGTTCCGGAGTTGTAAAACTAAATAGCCGAATTCTGGTAGCTACCCACCGTGACCTTGCTGAAGAGGTTCGAAAAGGAAACTTCCGGGAAGATTTGTACTATCGATTGCTGGGATTGCCGATTAGTCTGCCCGCTTTACGCGAACGTGGAAACGACATCCTTTTGTTGGCGAAACACTTTATCGATGAGTACTGCTCTGAAAACGAGATTGGGAAGTTATCCCTGGCGCCTTCGGCCCAAAACAAACTCCTCAAGTATCCGTGGCCAGGTAACATTCGTGAACTCAAGGCCGTTATGGAACTATCTTGTGTGATGACCGACTCCAACCTGATTGAAGACGAACATATCACGTTTAACTCATCCGGTTCGATCGATACACTGTTGCAAACGGAGATGCCATTGCGGGAATACACCAACCGAATTGTTAAATATTACTTGGATAAATACAACCAAGACGTGGTAACAGTAGCCAAAAAATTGAATATTGGTAAATCCACTATTTATAGAATGTTACAAGAAGAAGCGGCAGAGCTTAAATCTGCCAATAGTTAATCTCAACTGGTAATTACGCACTTATGATTATGGAAGAAAAATTGTACAGCCTTGACCAACTCGAGGCGCTCGCATCAGGTGACAAAGCCTTCGTCGACAAGATGGTGGACATGTTCATTCAAATGGCACCTGAATCGGTCGATCGAATGGTTACGGCTCTTGCAGATAACGACCTGGAAGATCTTGGAGCGGCAGCGCATAAGGTGAAGCCATCCATTGATATGATGGGCATTGTAAGCCTCAAACAAAAGATCAGAGACCTGGAGCAATGGGGGAAGAACCGTACGAATACGGAATTAATCTCCCCTCTCCTCGATGAGGTAATCAACACGCTTAACGACGTGGTTCAGCAACTAAAAAACCGGTAGCTAGGCTTGCGTTTTTAGCTGATTGAGGTAAGCTGCAATGGTGTTGTGAAGTCCAAGGTAAAGGGCGTCACAGATCAAGGCATGCCCTATGCTCACTTCAAGCAGGTTGACCATGTTTTCCTTAAAATAGCGCAGATTGTGAAGATCCAGATCATGGCCCGCGTTTAAACCAATGTTAAGCTCAGAGGCAATCTCAGAGGCTTTTGCATAAGGTTTTACTCCCTTTTCTTTTTCTCCGGATTGGTACAGCCGTGCAAAATTCTCAGTGTATAACTCAATACGATCGGTTCCTGTTTGTTTGGAAGCTCTAATCTGATCAGGTATGGGGTCGATAAACACAGAGGTTCGTATGCCTGCGGCTTTGAATCGTTCAATCACATTAACCAGGAAAGATTCATTCTTAATACAGTCCCAACCTGCGTTAGACGTCATAGCGTCCGGCGCATCGGGAACCAGGGTTACTTGTGTTGGTTTTGTCTCCAAAACCAGGTCAACAAAACTTGGTGTAGGATTTCCTTCAACGTTAAATTCGGTTTTAACCAGTTTCGACAACTTCCTCGTGTCGGCATAGCGAATATGGCGCTCATCCGGTCGTGGGTGTACTGTAATGCCCTGGGCCCCAAATGCTTCACAATCGGTAGCCACCTTTGTCAGGTTGGGATTGTTCCCACCTCGCGCATTTCTAAGTGTTGCAAACTTGTTAATGTTAACACTAAGTTTCGTCATCTAAATTCTGCTTTTAACATCAAACGAACCTCAGACCTGCGACGGCCGGAAGTGCGATCTAAACCACTTCCAAAGCCATGATCGTCCAACTGAGAATCGAGTGCAAATCTCATCCAAATTTTTAATTGGTCATGCAGTCGGTAAGAAAATAATACATACATGCGGTTTCCGTTCCTTGAAAAAAATGGAATGGAGTAGGAGAGCGGAACGTCATTCTCATATGCATAAATTCGGTTGTCAAACTGATTAATGCTGACAATGGTAAACCGGGTGGTAATGCCAAAACGTGCGTTTCGAGGTGTTAGTTTAACATCTTGATACAGCAAACTGCCATTCGTCTTCTGGTTGTCCAGCCTTACGATCGAGTATTCATAGCGACTCCTTAGCAGAAGTTCCTTGCTCAATTGATAGTTTACGTGGAATCGGAAGCGGCTCAATTGTTTGGTAACCACTTCTCGCTGAATAGCTTTTCCCGGAGATAAGACATCCACGATTTCCGTTTTAACTCGTGCATAAGCCTCCAGGGTCTTTCGCGGGTGGTAAATAAATTCTCCAAAGTAATCCCGCCCTTTGGTGGGCATGGTGCTGTTGTACCGCAGCCAGCTTGAACTGTAAAAGTCGAAATAAACTTTAAATGAAAAGGTATTAGCCGGTTTTAAACATAAAGCCCCATATAGGCCTTGTTCCGACGACCCGGGGCTAAATTCTGAAAAACTTTGAGTGCGTCTTGAGGTAAATCCTGCTTGCGTTTTTCGATAAACGAGGCTGCCGTCCAACGACTTGCCAAAACTCAATAACAGACCGCTTAAACCTGCCCAGTTTCGGGTGTCGTATGCCAATTCTCCAAACCACAGGCCGTTGTTCAACTGAAATTGGTAATAGACACTGGTTTTTACAAAAGAAGCACCATTGAAACGAGGGATCGCGTAAGCTTGGTTAGATGGGAACCTGGGGTGAGAAAAGGTGTTGAAGTACAAACATTGACCGATAGTCAAATGGCCAACGGAACGACTAACCGAGTAGCCCACTTCCCTGGTTGAGAGGCTGTTTTTGTCGCGTAGTTCTTCGGCTGTTCTATGCAACCCGGTCTGTTGAAGAGACGAATACCCGGCCAAGTCACCAATGGTGTCCAGGTTGGCGTCGTACGATGTAATGCCTCCAAAGAGCAGCATGTCTAGACCCAGAATTTTTGCTTCCATGGCAATACCCCTGATGGCATTGTTTTCATTCATTGAGGTGTTTGGTCGTAAGAATTTGCCCGTATTGGTGACATTTAACACAAGGGAAGACTTGCCAGATCCAAATCGATTGCCAATTACAAGACCTTGGCCCATGTTGAGGGTGTAATCGCCAAGAACAAGTTGGTGTATGTTGCCCCAATTGGTTAGTCGCACATAGCCGGAACTGAAATCAAAACGGTCGGGAGAAACAGTGAGGTAATTTGCTTCACCGGCATCATTTTCCCCCATAAAGCCAAGTTCTAAATTTTGTGATACATGTCCTTTGTAACGAAATGAATGTTGAATAGGTAAGCCCCTGAACCGACCATCGGGATTCAGGGTGGTGAAACCCAGTTGTCTGGGAGATCGCATACCCGCGTACAACCACAAGGTGTGCCCGGGCTTTTCCGCAAGCCGAGAGAGCGGCCACGAGGCAGTCACATACACGTGGTTTTTGAGAACGGAAATCGCTTCTGGTGAAATATTACATTGTTGGAGTTCAAGTATGTCCAGGAAGCCACCGTATCGTTCCCGATGGTTTAGTAGTCGCTTAATTTCTACAGTGTTTATGATACCAAGGATGTATAGCGCATGCGCCGAGCATGTATTCAAATTAAGCCTCTGGCCAGAGAGTGTCTGGTTTTCCAGGAACTCCCCATTTTCTACGAGTCGTTCGATACGGCCATCAGGTATTTGTGCCATGTGCATCAGCGGAAGAAGCAAAAGCACGGTGGCTATGGATGTCGTTTTCATGTTTCTGCACAAATGAGAGGGGAGAAACCCAGAAGCTGATGTCGTTGTTGGGCCATACTCAGTGTGAGCTTCTTGAGACGTAGTCGAAAACCAAAACCAATAACTGCAGGATTGGAGGCAACCCCGGCTAAGAGCGTTATTTTTTCAGTGATCAAATACGTCAGGCCCAAACGGAACGCCGAGCCGTGAAAGACGTCAACATCCAATTGAGTAATGAGCTCGGTTTTGTCAGAAACTTCGTACGTTAATCCCAGACAGTAAACCGACTGCCCCATAAACACGTCGGTATTCCTTACCGATTGATGGCCAATGAAGTGAAGCATGGCTTTCTTGGTCATGGAGTAACTCAAAGAACCTATTATCCCGATAGAATAACCGTGAAGGTGAGGCTTGGCAACCAGTTGTTGGTAGAAGGTCGACAAGCCTAAAGTCAAAGAAGAACTCAGCTTCTGTGCTGCCGATAGTGATATGGATAAACGATGGCTCACATCGTAGCCTTGCAACTCAGCAGTAAGCCCAAATGCGTTGGAATTTTGATTTAAGCAAACAGCTGCGCCGAGGGAGCTAAGCTCCTGAATGAAAAATGGATTGTGGTAGCTTATTCCCGCTCTCCAAGGTTCGGAAGACAGCATGCTCGATGGGTTGTTGTAGGTACTCCAAACAGACTTTTCGCCTATTCGGATGCCAGCGAGGCTATACGCAGTGCCGCCCAGTGATTGTGGTGGTGGGAAGCTGTAAGAA
>JAEPQQ010000014.1:36197-56137 GCA_017640445.1 Bacteroidia bacterium
AAGAATCGTAAAAAAAGAAAATAAGGGCAAAGCCCAGAAAAGACAGTTTCATGGTTTCTGAAGTGTTGGTTCACCCCAAAAATACTGAAATCTATAAATTGTCTTTCAGGTCAATAAGAAATTGACGAAGTCGGAGCAACGATTCTTTGGCCTCAACCGTGTTTTTGACCTTCTTTTTTTGACGTTTAAGCTGTGTTCGCGCACCCTCCAGAGTGTGCCCTTTTTCCTTTACCAGGTGATAGATTAGCCGAATCTGGTCTACGTCTTGTTTTGAGTAGAATCGGGTTCCTTTCTTGTTGCGTTTGGGTTTGATGGTGTCAAACTCCTTTTCCCAATATCGCAGCAACGATTTAGCTACGCCAAAGTGATCGGATAGCTCGGCAATGGAATAGTATATTTTGTCTGGAAGAAGCTCCTGGGACATTAGTCGAACGACTGGTTAGGATGACTCGAAAGTTCAATCATCTCTTCGTATTGCTCGTCGGTAAGGTCGTTATAGTAGTAATTAGCAGGATTTTGCCGATTACCACCTTTAATCACCTCATAATGAAGGTGCGGTGCTGTAGACTTACCCGTGCTCCCAACAAGACCAATTACCTGACCCCGTGTTACTTTATCGCCTTTACGAACCTTGAACTTGCTTAAGTGTGCATAACGGGTTTTGTATCCAAAACCATGGTCAACAATGATGTTCTTTCCATAACCCCATCGCTTGGTTTCAACCAACTCCACAACGCCATCTCCGGTGCAATGAACTTCCGTTCCCGAAGGAGCGGTAAAGTCCATACCTCCATGGAATTTACGCGTCTTATAAAAAGGGTCAATTCGGTAGCCATAGCCTGAGGCCATACGCTTAAGGTCCTTGTTGGGAATAGGCATAATTGCAGGAACAGAAGCTAACTTCTTTGACTTTTGCTTGGCCAGTTTAATCAACTGGTCGTACGATGTTTCCTGAACCCGAACCTTCGCTGAAAGTCGATCGAGTTTGGTGTGAAGCCCCTCAATTGACTTGCCATACGTTAAGTGTTGAAGGTCGGTGTACTTCTTAGAACCACCAATACCCGCAACTTTTAGAGCTTCAGGCATGGGAGCATCGAAAATTTCCCGGTATACTTCTCCATCTTTCTTTTCGAGTGAATGGATGGCAACCGAAAGATCCGAGATGCGTCCTTCCAATTCGTCAATTTGCATTTTACTTTCTGCCAAATCCTTTCGGAGTTTTCGCTCATTTGGAGAGTCAAAAAAGCTGTAGGAGGCAGAAATTACGAGTGTTGAGAAAATTGCTACGGCACATAAGAAACCAAAAAACTTTAAACCAATTACCCAAAGAGGCGTCTTAACCGTCTCGTAACTAAGGGTTTCTGGGTTGTATTTATATCGGTTTTTTGCCATTTAATCAAACTATCGGGTGTATTTTTGTCACCCTATTTTCGCACCGCGAATATATATAAAATTTTAGGTAGATAATCAAGAGTATTTTACACCATTAAACAATTCGATCAATGACGTCTAAGGAGGTACGAAACAAGTTTTTGGAATTCTTTAAAGATAAGGGACATCGCATCGTTCCTTCTGCTCCCATTGTGGTTAAGGACGATCCAACCCTGATGTTCACCAACGCAGGGATGAATCAGTTCAAGGACTACTTTTTGGGTAATAAAAAGGCGTCAGACACGCGTGTTGCCGATACGCAGAAATGCTTGCGCGTATCGGGTAAACACAACGATCTTGAAGAAGTGGGGGTTGATACCTATCATCACACCATGTTCGAAATGTTGGGTAATTGGAGCTTTGGAGATTACTTCAAAAAGGAAGCCATTGCCTGGGCATGGGAGCTGCTAACCGATGTGTATAAGTTGGACAAATCACGCTTGTACGTTACCGTGTTCGAAGGCGATCCGGAAGATGGGCTCGATGCCGATGTAGAGGCAGAAGAAATATGGAAGGAATTCATTGATGCCAACCGTATTATTCGATGTGATAAAAAAGATAATTTCTGGGAGATGGGTGAAGTTGGCCCTTGCGGAGCCTGTTCAGAAATTCACATGGATTTACGACCTCAGAGTGAACGTGACCAGACAGACGGGAAGTCGTTGGTTAATGCGGACCACCCTCAGGTAATTGAGCTTTGGAACCTCGTTTTCATGGAGTTCAACCGCAAAGCTGATAAATCGTTAGAGGAGTTACCCGCTAAACACGTTGATACCGGAATGGGCTTAGAGCGTGTGGTTCGGGCTGTTAAGTTGCAAAACTCAAATTACGATACCGACCTCTTTATGGACACCATTCAAAAACTGGAGTCTATAAGCGGCAAGAAATATGGAAAGGAAGAACAGATCGATATTGCCTTCCGGGTAATCGCCGATCACATACGAGCAATTGCATTTTGTATAGCCGACGGGCAGTTGCCAAGCAATAATAAGGCGGGTTATGTACTGCGCCGAATATTGCGAAGAGCTGTTCGGTATGGATACAGTTTCTTAGGGTTTAAAACCCCGTTTCTGTACAAGATGGTCGAGGATCTGGCCGATCAGTTTACCGGTGTTTTTGATGAGCTTCAATCCCAAAAAGACTTTGTAGCTAAGGTTGTTGAGCAAGAAGAGGTGTCATTTTTTAGAACCTTATTTTCAGGTCTCGATCGACTTGACGCTTATTTTAAGGCAAATAAGGGAGACACGGTAGATGGTCAGGCTGCGTTTGAGTTGTACGATACATTTGGTTTTCCTAAGGATCTGACGCAACTCATTGCGTCGGAACATGGAATGACGGTCGACTTAGAGGCTTTTGACCAGGCTTTGGAAGCACAAAAGCAGCGATCAAAGGCAGATGCGGCCAAAGAAACGGGCGACTGGCATGTGGTTTTGGAAGATGAGCGCGAGGAGTTTGTAGGATATGATTATACCGAAACCTCGGTGAAGATTACACGGTACAGAACGCTCACCGTTAAGGGTAAGGAAAAGTTTCAGGTTGTTTTTAACCTAACTCCTTTCTACGCAGAAAGTGGTGGTCAGGTGGGTGACACGGGTACCATCAAAGGAGCTGGAAACGACGAGGTAATCAAAGTGCTTGACACCCAAAAGGAAAACGATCTAATTGTACATGTGGTGAACCAGCTTCCGGAAGATTGTCACCAAAACTTTGTGGCTCGTGTAAATACTAAGGATCGAACCAATACTACTCGAAACCATAGCGCTACACACCTGCTACATGCTGCATTGAAGCAGGTTCTGGGCGGTCATGTAAACCAGAAAGGTAGTTTAGTTGATCCACAGAAATTGCGGTTCGACTTTTCCCATTTTTCCAAGGTTACGGATGAGGAAATAACGGAAATAGAAAATATTGTCAACAATAAAATCTCTGAATCAATTGATCTCAACGAGCAGAGAAGAGTGCCTTACGACATTGCTATTAACAGCGGTGTAACTGCACTGTTTGGTGAGAAATATGGAGATGTGGTTCGGGTGATCACTTTTGGTGAAGATTTTAGTAAAGAACTCTGCGGGGGTACACATGTTTCAAATACCGGGCACATAGGTCGATTTAAACTGGTTTCCGAGTCGAGTGTGGCAGCAGGTGTACGACGTATTGAAGCCATTACCGGAGATGCTGCTGAAGCGTACTTCGACGAGCGTCTGGCTTTGTTGAGTAAGGTTGAAGAAGCCCTCAACCACCCCAAAGATGTTCTGAAACAAGTGGTTCAGTTGGTAACCGAACACAAAGAGGCTGCGAAACGTGTTGAACAGTTGGAAAAACTTCAACTTAGCCTGTTAAAGAACGAACTTAGAGAAAAGGTACAATACACTAACGGTGTAAACGTGCTTGTTGAACAGGTTGATATTTCAAATGCTGCAGGAGCCAAGGACATACTGTTTCAGTTAAGAAACGAAGTAGAGGATCTGTTTGCTGTATTGGTAGCCGACATAAATGGAAAGCCAAGCATCTCCATCATGATTGCCGACAACCTTGTGAAGGAAAAAGAATGGAATGCGGGTCAGCTTATTCGGGAGTGGGCCAAGGCAGTAAAAGGCGGAGGTGGTGGACAACCCTTCTTTGCGCAAGCGGGTGGGGCCGATGTTTCAGGATTGCCAACCGTTATAGAAACGGCTAGTAGTTTTGTGAAAGCCTAAGTAACAACTACTCCAAAAAAGAAAAAGCCGGAACAACTTGTTCCGGCTTTTTTTATGATCGTTCTACTAACAGGTTAACTGTTCATGATGGCTTCAATCTCGTCTACCTCAATAGGCATGTTGATCTCATCCATTAAGTCTGTATAACCGTTTTCTTCAATAATGATGTTGTTTTCAATACGTACGCCTATTCCTTCCTCCGGAATGTAAATGCCGGGTTCGCATGTAAACAGGTTTCCTGCCTGCATAGGTTCGTAACGCATGCCACTGTCGTGTACATCAATGCCAAGGAAGTGAGAAGTTCCGTGCATGAAATACTTTTTATACGCAGGCCAACTTGGATCCTGGTTTTTAATATCGTCCATGGTAATCAGTCCCAGGTCAACCAATTCCTTCTCCATTATGCTTCCAACCACATCGTGATATTCCATAAGAAGCGTTCCTGGTTTCAATAGTTCTCGTGCCGACTTCATTACACGTAAGGTTGCATTGTAAACGTCTTTTTGGCGAGGTGAGAACCGACCATTGGCTGGCATACAACGTGTCATGTCGCTTGCAAAATTCGCATAGTCAACTCCGCAATCGACAAGAATCAAATCGCCGTCATTCACTATTTTGTTGTTTTCTACGTAGTGCAATACACAGGCGCTAGCACCACTGGCAACAATGGGGTCAAACGAAAAGCCGTTTCCGCGGTTGCGAATAAACTCATGAATGAGTTCTGCTTCAATTTCATGTTCCCAAACACCGGGTTTAGTGAATCGAAGAATACGTTCCCAGCCCATCTTGCTAATTGCCACCGCCTTACGAGCCATGTCAAGCTCAATCGGGTGCTTAACCGAACGGAGTCGTTGGAGAATCTTTCCTGCTCTTTTGTAGGTATGCAGAGGGTATTTCTCTTGCATCTCATGTGCAAAGTCGAGGTTTTTGTATGGCGATTTATATGGATACCGGTCGTTCTCGTTAAGAGGCAAATAGATGTTATCTGCCATGTTGATTACACTTCGAAGTTTCTCGAGGTAATTGTGGTTCCAAAAGATATTCTTAATCCCTGAGGTTTCGGTAGCCTCTTCTTTTGTGTACTTATGGCCTTCCCAAACAGCAATGTGCTCGTTGGTCTCCATGAGGAACAAACATTCCTTATACGCATCAATCGGACAATCAGGAAACAGAACAAGGACGGAATCCTCCTGATCAATACCACTTAAGTAGAATATGTCTGAGTTCTGTTTGAATTTGTAGAAAGCATCTCCGTTCCAAGAGTACTGATAATTACTATGGAATATCGCTATGCTGCCGGGTTCCATTTCAGCAACAAAACGCTTTCGGTTATCTATAAAAAGTTGATTGTCTAAGGTTGGATATTTCATATGTCTTAATTGTCCGGCAAGTTTAACCAAAAAAAATGGCATCCTGCCTCATGTCAACGACTGTTGCAACAGGTGCAATTTGATAGTTTATTTCCGCCTTGTAGAGAAACATGTTCGCCCCTGGATTTATGTGTATCTTTGGAAAATACCAGATTACACTTTTTCAATGACCAAACCTCAACCTTTTGCGTTTCTAGTTATCGGAATCTTAAGCACCTTTATAGCTTCCTGGTTCTTCTGGATTTGGTACTCGGAATGGAGCTTTTACGATATCCAGATACCAGAAGGTCATACCTATGAGAAACCAAAGCTCTCGTTTACAGATGAGGTTCGAGACTCATTGATAAAACTATCACCGGTAGAGGCCCGGTTGGAAGTAATTGGTTCGGGTTTTGTTGGCTATCAGTTCTATATATGGAGCTACCCGAAGGAAAGTGGTTACCTGGAGCTTCGTGCTTACGAAATTACCAGAGAACGGAAACTGTTACTCCGCAAAGACGAGGTAAGAAAATATGTTAAGCAAGGAAAGACCGAGTTGGTCAAGTTTCACACGGTTGTTCACGAAGGATCTTTCGAACATTATTATCCTGCCCGGTTTGAATTATGGTTTGAGCCAGATGGAGGTGGATCGGAACGTAAACTCGATGAAGTTGAATACCTGATTCAGGGATGGGATCGTTAGCCCGCAATTATTTTCTCAAGCCTATCATTTTGAGCGCTTCGTTCCAAAACAGTTTGAACTCTTTACGGGAACTAAGCATTTTTCGCAATTCGCTTTTGACGCTTCGGGGGGCTGCGGGTGCGGGTTCTGGTTTTGGCGGATCCTTGTCGAAATACTTATTGGTTATGTGATCTATTCCGGCCAGTTCGTCGGCCATTCGAAACCGATCTCGTGCTTTTTTGGTGTGGCCCAGCTTTTCTTCGGCAAGGCCAAGGTTGTTTAACGTAATTTCATTTCCAGGGTCAAGTTCGTTCGCCTTGGTATAATCCTCGATTGCTCCCTCGGTGTCGCCAATTTTGTCGCGCACATAGGCTCGGCAGGCATAACGGTATCCGTTTTCCGGGTCCAACTCAATGGCCTTGTTTAAGTCGTCGATCGACGACTTAAAACGAAGGTGGAACTTACATACACCTCGTTCGGCATAGAAGTCGGCCTGGTCACCAAAGTTTGCAATTGCAACGTTCCAGATCTCCATAGCTTCTTCGTACCGTTTTAGTTTTTGAAGTACCTCAGCTTTTAGCATCGTCTCGTCTTGGGTCAACGAACCCGAAAGCTTGTTTAGGTCGCGCAAACACAACTCGAAATCACCATTCTGGTATGCCAATAAGATTTTAGACACGCTCATACATTATTAGAAACGCAAAACTAACGCCAAATGTTTAGGAAATGTAAAGTACTTACCTTTGCCTGCAATCATATCAAGTAACTTGTTTAGTCAGATGAAAAATAAGTATCTCGACTTAGTTGAACAGACATTTGTATTTCCACAAGAGGAGTTTGAAGTAGACGAAAATTTCGAACTCAGCTTTCACGATGTAAATTTAATGGACCTGGTAAAACAGTATGGAACACCATTGAAGTTTACCTACTTGCCTCGGATATCGGAGAATATTCGTCGCGCTAAAACGTGGTTTAACGTGGCAATGGCCAAGGTCGATTATCAGGGCGAATACAATTATTGTTATTGTACGAAAAGCTCTCACTTTAAATTTGTGATTGAAGAAGCTCTTAAGAATGATATTCATATCGAAACATCGTCAGCCTTTGATTTAGAGCTGGTTAGCTCCTTGCACGAAGAAGGGTTGATTTCTAAAAATCAGTTCCTCATTTGCAATGGCTACAAAACCGAGGCGTATCTCGATCGAATTTCCCAACTGGTTTCTAAAGGATTTGCCGGCTGTCATTCGATTCTGGACAATGTCGAAGAGTTGGATCAACTAGCCGACAGAATTGAGGGTGAGTTTAACGTTGGAATTCGGATTGCATCTGAAGAAGAACCTAAGTTTGCGTTTTACACAAGCCGCCTTGGAATTGGTTACAAAGACATAGTTCCGTTTTATTTGGATCGGGTGAAGCCAGTTCAAAAAGCTAAACTAACTATGTTACATTTCTTTATTAATACAGGGATCAAGGACAATGCTTACTATTGGAATGAGCTTCATAAATGCCTCAGGGTGTATTGTGCGTTAAAACGAGAGTGTCCCGAGCTGACCTCATTAAACATCGGTGGAGGTTTCCCGATAAAGCGGTCATTGAGTTTTGACTACGACTATGAGTATGTGGCTGAGGAGATCGTGTCTCAGATAAAGCAGGTTTGTACAGAGGAAGGCGTGCCAGAGCCTGATATTTTTACCGAATTTGGCTCGTTTACCGTTGGAGAAAGTGGAGGAACGATCTACAGCATTGTTAATCAGAAACAACAGAACGACCGGGAACGATGGAACATGATTGACAGTAGTTTCATGACTACGCTTCCCGACGCCTGGGCAATTAATCAACGGTTTGTTATGCTTCCATTGAACCGATGGGATAGCAATTACGAACGCGTCCTTTTGGGCGGCCTTACCTGCGATAGTGACGACTACTACAATTCCGAACAACATGTAAACGCCATCTATTTACCAGAGTTTCAAAAAGATGAACCGCTCTACGTGGGCTTTTTCAATACAGGGGCCTACCAGGAGTCACTCAGTGGTTTTGGCGGGATCCAACATTGTTTAATACCATCGCCGAAACACATTGTTATCGACAAAACAGGTGAGGGTGAAGTATCTACCCGGATTTTTAGTAAGGAACAGAGTCACAAGAGTATGTTAAAGATTCTTGGATATTAATCCGAAACTTATTTTTGCAAAAAATAGAAATACGTGACTGCAATAAGCAAATTCATCGATTCGTACTTCCTGCATTTCAATGCCGCGTCGTTGGTAGACGCAGCCAATGGGTATAACGCTCATTTGGCAGACGGTGGGAAGATGATGATAACCCTGGCCGGAGCCATGAGCACCGCCGAAATGGGTAAGATATTAGCCGAGATGATTCGTCAGGACAAGGTGGATATCATCTCGTGTACGGGTGCCAACCTCGAAGAAGATATTATGAACCTGGTGGCACATAGTCATTATAAACGGGTGCCGAACTACCGCGACCTCACACCTCAAGAGGAGTGGAATCTGTTAGAACAGGGACTCAATCGAGTAACCGATACATGTATACCCGAAGAGGAAGCGTTTCGACGTATACAGGATAAAATTGTGAAGCAATGGCAACTGGCTGAGGCAGAAGGAAAACAATACCTGCCACACGAGTATATGTATAAAATGCTGTTGAGTGGTGATCTTGAGGAGTTCTACGAGATAGACCCAAAAGATAGTTGGATGCTCGCGGCTGCAGAGAAAAACCTGCCTATTGTGGTGCCGGGTTGGGAGGACAGTACCATGGGTAACATTTTTGCGAGTTATTGCATTAAAGGAGAGCTTCGTCCAACCACCGTTCGTTCAGGAATTGAATACATGATATATCTGACCGACTGGTATCGTAACAACTGTGCCGGAAAAGGCGTGGGTTTCTTCCAGATTGGTGGAGGGATTGCAGGTGACTTTCCGATTTGCGTAGTACCTATGATGTATCAGGACCTGGAATGGGAAGACGTGCCGTTTTGGAGTTATTTCTGTCAGATATCAGATTCTACTACCAGCTATGGTTCGTACTCGGGAGCAGTACCCAATGAAAAAATTACCTGGGGTAAGCTTGATGTAGACACACCAAAGTTTATTATTGAATCGGATGCTACCATAGTGGCACCACTTATTTTCGCGAAAGTGTTGGGTTGGTAATTACCGTTTTCGAAACACGGCAATCCGACTTGACTTGCCGTCGCGCGAGAACACGAAATCACGTACGTAGTCATATTCATCCGGTCTTATATCCTCTTCGAGAACGCCTCTGTCTGAAGGACAAAAATAGTCGTCCCAGAAAACCAGGCTTCCCGATGGGATCGTTTTTTCCAGAACACCATTGATCAGGATCATCTCATTTGTGTCATCGATGTCTACGTTGAGTATTTCAGCAAAATAATAACTACCGAAACTAACCACGGTGGGTTGCTGACTTTCTTTGTACCAGGCACTCGCCAGTTTTACCGCCTCCTGGTTTGTGGTTAGTTGAACATCTGCAGGAAGATGGAAGCCTGCTTTATTGCCTGAAAAGGGGAACAGAACAACAATCAACAGCAGGAGCGATGTTCCCAATTTTTTAGGCAGCCTCGAAGTCAGGAGAGAAAAACCCTCCGCCGCAAGAAGAAGCATGCAAGGAAAAACAGCCAGCAGCACGCGTTTGAGGCCAAACGAGTGAAACCAGCCCATATACCAGAAAATCGAGTGGGCCACAAGAATTGCCATAAAACTACCCAATACGAAGTAGTGGTAGGCAGATAAACTCATGCGGTTTTTGACAATGTTCCAGACGTTCAAAACCACACCAATACTCAGAAGTGCAAACACAGGCCAACCAATAAGATAGGGGAGCTGATGTACGAAATGGAAAAGATTGCCATTTCCATATTTGGACTCAACTCCACTGTACGGGTTTTGATGGAACATCCAAAAAAAGTCATCCAGAGCAAATTGCCCTACAATTCCATAAACTAGTGTTCCAACGGTCAGCCACAAGAGGTGTTTCCATTGCTTGAGAAACAGCAGACTTAAAACGAATACAACCATTAAGACCCAGCCCTCCGACCGTACATACGGCAGAAAAGATAGTAATATGAGTCCCGGAATGTAGTGTTCGCGTAGGGTATAATATATGCCTACGATGAGGACGAATGCGAAAAGAGGCTCGGTTAATCCTGAACTTTGGCTAAGAAAGATGTGAGGAGAAAAAAACGCCAGAACCCAAAATACCAAGGGGTTGGAATCATAGAATAGTTTCCATATGCGATGAGCGAATGCGGTTGCACCGAGTATACAGAGCGTATTGAACAACTTCATGCCCCAAAATCCTAGGTAGGTGAAGGGCGCAGACAATAAAACGAATAGTGGCTTTGCCCAAAAGTTGAGAAATTGATGTGGATGACTTAGTGCCTGCTTGGACAAAAGGTAATGCACCACGCTATCACCATCATCATATGTACTTTGATTAAATGCAACAAGAATGCAGTTCGTTACAATAAGTAGCCAGGGTAAATACGTGTTTGTGAAACGTCCCATTCAACGGCGCAAGATAACGTCTTTACAATAGGAGAGGGAGTAAACTTAGAGAACCTCTAAGATTCGTTGTACCATTTCAGACTTTTCTTTCTGCTCAGCCTTCCCATAACTAAAGGCAAGGTTTCTAAGAACTCGTTTTACAATTTCCACGTTCGAACAAATCGAAAAGTATTCCGGTTTAGGTTCAATTTTGAGTTGTTCGAGAAACGACCTGATGCTATCCCCGTTAAGAATCAACCCATCCGTAAACGGATTGATGTAAAACATAATGTCGTTGTCTCCTCCTTCGGGAATAGAGCTTTCTTCATTAAACGACTTAATAATTTCAAGGCCTTCAAGGCTTTTATAACCTAAAACAAAATGCTGAGGGAGGTTTACACCAAAAACGGGAATGTTTAAACGTTGAGCAATCAGAGAATAGATGATGCCCATAGAAACAGGGTTCCCGGTTTTGGTTTCGAGCACCTTGCTAATAAACGAGTTGTTAATGTCGTGATAGTGATCGGAGTTTCCTTTGAACTTGTGCACCTTAAAGAAGATGTAGTTCATCACTTTTATTTGTTCAAAAGAGGTAAGGTCATAGTTAAACTCCAACCAGGCGTCAAGCCGTATTTTGTCTAACTTGTTATGGATTTCCTGCTCATCTACATAGGGGAACTCAAGCCGCTCCAGAATCAACAGGCCTTTGAGGAGGTTTTCACTATCGTGAAGCTTCCACTGTTCCAGATCGTGTATAATTTCGGTACGCTTAAGTTCGCGTAAGATGTTTTGGATACGTTGAAGTCGGATAACTTCCTCTTCATTCAATGATGCCTGTTCCAGAAACGGTATTGCCTCATGTCCAAACGACATGATTTTGTGTTCCACTTGCTCAATCACCTCATCATCGGTGTCGTCAAGAAGGTAAATAAGATTCGATAACTCTTTTTCGTCTATCATTAAAAGCGCTATTTCTTCTTTGCTCTGCCTTTTTTCTTGGGCGCTTTTTCTTCAATCATTTTCTTCACCGCATCTAAAGTTAGTGACTCAACGTCAAAGGTCTTGGGTAGCTCAATCTTTGTTTTTCCTTTGATAATGTTAAATCTTCCCCAACGTGCTTTTTGGACGGATATTCCTTCGTCGTCCCACCGGTGAATGTACTTTTCGATTTCCTTTTGTTTCTTGGTTTCAATCAATTCGACAATATTGTCGTGACTCAGGTTGTCAAAATCGTATTTCTTGCTGACGTTGATAAACATGCCGTTCCATTTGATGAATGGACCAAATCGACCTACACCTTTTTGAACCGGGTGGCCTTCATATTCATCGATTGGTGCATCCGCACGCTGTTTTTCCTGAATGAGTTCAATGGCCCGTTCCTGATTAACCGACCCGATGTCTTCGTTTTTAGGAATAGAAACAAACATCTTATCGAATTTTACGTATGGACCAAATCGCCCCTGAGCAACCACAAGTTCATGGCCTTCATAGGTGCCAATCGTTTTGGGGAACTTAAATAGTTCTAATGCTTCATCGAGGGTAATGGTTCCTAGTGTTTGTCCAGTTTGTAAACTGGCAAAACGAGGTTTCTCCTCTTCGTCAGCTTTTCCGATTTGAACCATTGGACCGAATTTCCCGAGTCGAACAATAACTTGTTTGCCTGATTCCGGATCAATACCTAGTGGTCGTTCTCCGCTGGCTCGTTCGGCTGTTTCGAGGGCAGTATCTACCGTTTTGTGAAATGGATTGTAAAAATCATCGATCATGGTTGACCATTCTTTCAAGCCATTTGCGATCTCGTCAAACTCCTTTTCTACCCGGGCCGTGAAGTTGTAGTCCATGATCTGGTCAAAGTGCTTGATCAGAAAGTCGGTTACTACCTTGCCTATATCACTAGGGATAAGTTTGTTCTTATTGCTTCCGGTGGTTTCCTTCTTTTTAACTGAAGTAACCTCGCCTCTCGATAGGGTTAGCACATTATACACTCGTTCTTTTCCCTCGTTCTTACCCTTTTCTACATAACCGCGCTTCTGAATGGTAGAGATAGTAGGGGCATAAGTACTTGGTCGGCCGATACCTAGTTCTTCCAGTTTGCGAACCAAACTCGCCTCTGTATATCGGGCAGGTGGTCGTGAGAACCGCTGGGTAGCAGTTATCGACGTCGACTCAGGGTGGTCTCCAACACGTAATGGAGGAAGTAAACCAGCAGCCTCTTGCTCGTCTTCATCTGTGCCTTCGAGATACACTTTTAGAAAACCTTCAAACTTCAGTACTTCACCATTGGCGGTAAAAAGAGTATTGTTCTTATCGTTCGCGATCTTTACTGTGGTTTTTTCCAATCGGGCGTCACTCATCTGTGAGGCAATGGCCCGTCTCCAGATCAATTGGTAAAGTCGCTCTTCGCTATCATCGTTTCCTGCCTTCAGTTTGTTGAAGTAGGTGGGCCGAATAGCCTCGTGTGCCTCTTGTGCACCTGCCGACTTTGTTGAATATCGTTTTGGAGAAGAATATTCGGATCCGTAGAGGTTCTCAATTTCAGACTTTGCCGAATTCACTGCAAGTTCAGAGAGATTCACGCTATCCGTCCTCATGTACGTGATATGCCCGTTTTCGTATAATTTTTGAGCAACCAGCATAGTACGAGAAACGGAAAAGCCCAACTTTCTGCTGGCTTCCTGTTGCAATGTACTGGTGGTAAATGGCGGTGAAGGCTTTTTGCTACCTGGTTTTACATCCACAGATTGAATGGTATACAAAGCCCCTTTGCAAGACTCAAGAAAAGCCAGAGCTTCTTGTTCCGACTTAAACTTTGTTCCCGCTTCCGCTTTGAACGATTTTCCACCTTGTTTGAAATGTCCCACAACCTTGTAGGTTGACTCACTGGCAAAATTGAGTATTTGTTCTTCTCGTTCAACAACCAACCGAACGGCCACACTTTGAACTCGCCCCGCCGATAGAGAAGGTTTAACCTTTTTCCAAAGAACAGGTGATAACTTAAAACCTACCAATCGGTCGAGTACCCGCCGTGCCTGTTGGGCATCAACTAAATGCTCGTCAATTTGTCGAGGGCTCTCAATGGCTTTGAGAATTGCAGGTTTGGTGATTTCATGAAAAACAATTCGCTTGGTATTTTCCTTGGTGAGACCAAGTACTTCCGAAAGGTGCCAACTAATGGCTTCCCCTTCCCGGTCCTCATCCGATGCCAGCCAAACCATTTCCGATTTTTTGGCCAATCGCTTCAGATCGTTCACAACGTTTTGCTTGTCGGCGGGCACCTCATAAATAGGTGTGTACCCCGACTCAATATCAATTGCCTTGTCGCCCTTAACCAGATCTCGGATGTGTCCAAAACACGATTTAACAGTGAAATCAGCCCCCAAAAACTTCTCAATGGTTTTTGCTTTAGCAGGTGACTCAACAATAACAAGATTCTTCGCCATATACGTTACCTAATATTAATCTGAAACTATGATTCGTTTTGTCGAATCGATGGTAGACCCTTTGATTCGAACGAAGTAGATACCCGACTCATTCAACCAAATGGGGTGTTGTATCTCGCCGTTTCCAGAAGGTTTACTATCCAAAGTTTGTAATTTTTGTCCAAGTATGTCTAACACTTCAATGTGAATTGGCTCAAAAACGTTGCTTAATCGAACTTCAAATTTTCCTGAAGAAGGGTTGGGTACTAGGGAGAACGCATGAAGGCTCTCCGCAAGTTCGCGTGTTGATAAAACATTGCGATCAACGTTTACGTCATCCAGAAAAATGGAGTTTCCGGCGTTACTCGTTACTTCAAACCTTAACACCAAACTGGTGCTGTTTTCGAAGCCATATTGAGCAAGATCGATGGCGTGAAGTTTCCAATCAGCCGGCGAGTTAGGCCTCCAGCCAGGGTTATTACCATCCACCGACTTGAGTGTGGTTATTCCTATTAAGGAGCGCAAAACCCTCCACGAATTACCGCAGTCGTCAGAACCGTATATCACCAAACGCTCGCCCGCCGAACCGGTTGCCCTCATAGAGTAAGCCGCTCTAAAGCTGAGTATTGGAGAAAGGTCTTTGTGAAGACTTAGGTCAAAATTCGGAGAGATAAGACTGTACTGGGCGTTTACCGGAGTTTCCGAGTTAATTGCACAAACAGATGCAAAACCTCCGCCGTGTCCCTCGTTGTCCAGTCGTTGCCATCCAAACTCACCATCGTATTCTTTGTTCCAGGTAAACTCAGAATAAGGACTTTCGAAAGTCTCGATAAACGGACTTGAAAGATCGGCTACCTCTTTGTTAACGGTAATGAACTCCGTTTTGCTGATCTCCGTGCTGCCTTTAGAGTTTGTAACCTTTAAGGTAACCTTGAATTTACCACTTGTATTATAGGCGACCGTTGGGTTCGGAAAAGTTGAAGAGCTCGGTGAGCCTCCTTCAAACGTCCAAATGCGGTCAACTACATCACCGTTCCAGGAAAGGTCCTCGAATTCGATCGAAGCTTTCTGGCAAATCGTTGTGTTTCGTGATACAACATGGAAGTCGGCTTTTGGTGCACACGGATTCGATATATTGATACCGGTAGCCGATGCTGCCGATGCCGAAACGTTCTGACCTCTATACTCATTTCTACCCAGGTAAAAATCCATCACGCTTTTTTGACCTGCGGTAAACATATTGGTGCACCGTCCGTCGGCATAATCCATATAGTTCTCCGTTTGGTCAGGTCGATCAGGAGAATCGATGGTACAGGAATTTGTTTCGCCCGGGCATCCAAAAGAAGCTTCCAGAACCGGAGGCGTGTCGCAAACGCGATCTCCACTGGTTTGGCAATTGGAGGTTCCACAATCCGGATTGACTCCACTGTCTTGAAATGGATGACGAAGTCCCAACCAGTGACCAACTTCGTGAGTTAGGGTTCTTCCCGCTCGCGTAGCATCGCTGGTACCGATACTACCAACAAAGGAATGATTGATGACAATGCCGTCTTCCGCTGCACTGGTTTGGAATGGAAACCGCGAATAACCGGCAACAATGCCTCCATTGGCACCCGCACGTCCAACGTGATTAATTACCCAGACGTTCAGATACTTACGATAGTCCCAGTTGATCAGGTCTTTGACCTGTTCGTCGCCACCATTAGTAAGCGGACTAACCGTTCGGGTGATGCCATCCGTACAATTACCATCTTCGTCTTTGGTTGCGAGTTTGAATTCTATCTCTGTGTCAACCGCAATTGACTTAAAAATATCCCGAGTGTTGGTTGTGTCTGCGTTAAGTCTTCGAAAGTCTTCGTTTAACGTGCGCATTTGGTCGAGAATTTGTGCTTTGGAAATGTTTTCTGGACCATATTCGTGTATCACGTGGAAGACAACAGGAATAGTCACAACCGCTTTCTTTCCATGTGAGGCTTTGACGTCCTGCTGGGCGACGGCGGTGAGTTCCTTAAGGTATTCTTCATATGCGGTTTGATAGGCCGGGTGACGCTCAATCAGGTCTTTGTGGTAACCATCAGTGCCGCATGTAACGCGTTGTGAGAACACGTTCAACGAACAAGTAATTGCAGTAATTAGTACAAGAATCTTTCTCATAGGATTCAAATAAAACGGCGAATATGCACTTTTTGATGCCAATAAAGGCCCGCTTCGCCTATTTTTAACAAAACAGTTGCAGAGTTATTCTGTTTGGCGATCGTTCGAAACGATCACAGAAACAGAGGCGTCGCCTGTTACATTGACAACAGTTCTGCACATATCCAGTATACGGTCTACCGGAATTATAATAGCAATCCACGCCGGGTTTAGACCCACTGATTCCAGAACAAGTATCATCAGAACCAGACCCGCACTCGGAACAGCTGCGGCACCTATACTGGCCAACGTTGCTGTCGCAACAATAACCAATTGCTGACTTACACTCAGGTCTACCATGTGGAACTGAGCCATGGCAACAACGGCTACCGCCTGATATAAACTGGTGCCATCCATATTAACGGTGGCTCCAATGGGCAGCACAAAGCTCGAGGTAGACTCCGGCACTTCAAGGTTATCGTTTACACATTCCATAGTAACCGGTAATGTGGCTACTGAACTGCTGGTGCTAAACGCAGTAAGTTGCGCCTTATTTATTCCTTTAAAGAACTTGCGGAACGTCATCTTGTTACCGAAACTACGTACCAGTATTGGATAAATCACAAAGGCCATAATGGCAAGTCCAACCACCACCACAAAACTATATTGAAGCAGGAAGTTGAATAAGTCTGATAGTGCATTAATATTATCTCCGGCAATTTTGATGAGGGTGCCGGCCATCAACGCAAACACAAAGTAGGGCATTGCGAACATTACAATTTCTACCATGCGGACAAAAATCAGGTTGGCGCTTTCTATAAATTGGATCACCGGCTCAGTAGAACTTCTTGGTAGTTGTATGAGAACAATTCCAAAGAAAATAGCGAAGAAGATGATTTGTAGCATCTTACTTCTAACCATCGCATCGAAAATGTTGTTTGGAACGGCATCAACAATAGGGTAAAGTGGGCCTTTCGCTTTACTGGCAGCGGCGGCTTCCATTCGGGCCCGAACATCGTCATCAATCACAGAGCCGGTTGTGTCAGACAGAATTTCGTTCACCATCGGCTGATTTTCTGGTTTACAAGATTCACATATATCATCAAGTCGAACTACTTGCGGATTTTGTTTTAGCCAAAGTTCATACTCAATACGCTTTTTTAGCCGGGTTTCCTGATTTACACGTTCTCCAGGCTTCCACATATTTACTACTCCCAGACCAATGGTAACAGCCAGCATGGTAGTACCTACATATATAAGTAAAGTTTTCGTCCCAATTCGTCCAAGTTTCTTAACGTCTTTGAGATTAACAATTCCGGATATGATGGAAAACAACACCAACGGAACTGCAATCATTTTCAGGAGTTTGATAAAGATCTCACCAAAAGGACTGATGTAGTTCTTGGTAAAGGCATTGATTGGGAAACTCTCCGAGTTGGTGTAAACGGCGAAATAGGAATAAAGCAATCCCAAAATCAAGGCAATGATTACCTGCCAATGCAATGCGAGTTTTTTCATGTGCCGAAAATAGGGATTAAGAAACAGACATGGGCTAAACTGTGCGATCTATAATCGATGCAACAGATTGTCAACCATAACCAGAGCGGCCATGGCTTCTACAATTGACACGGCCCGCGGCACCACACAAGGGTCGTGTCTGCCGGTAGCCGATAGCTTAACTGGTTCAAGATCCTTGTTTAAGGTATCTTGTTCATGGTTGATGGTGGCCGTAGGTTTAAATGCTACATCAAAATAGATGTCCATACCGTTGCTTATTCCCCCTTGAATTCCGCCGGAGTTATTCGTTTGGGTTTTGGGTTGCCCATTTTCAATGGTCCATGCGTCGTTCAATTCGCTGCCCTTTTTTAGTACCGAATCGAAACCACTTCCAAATTGAACCCCTTTCGATGCGTTAATCGACATCATCGCATGTGCAAGCTGAGCTTGAAGTTTCTGAAAAACGGGTTCACCAACTCCAACAGGAGAATGTTGGATGCTACAGCGAACAATACCACCCAAACTATCACCTTGTTCTTTGGCCGATTCTATCGCTGCAATCATTTGCTTTGCAGCGTCGGGGTCAGGACACCTGACAATGGAAGCCTCTATCGCTTCCTTCGAAACGGGCAATGAATCAGGACAAGAAACCGAATGAATTTGTTTTACATATGCCTGTATGTCAACTGAGAATTTTTCTTGTAGGATCATTTTGGCAATGGCGCCGGCTGCCACCCAACCAGCAGTAATACGTGCCGAAGACCTCCCACCCCCTGCATAATCACGGATTCCATACTTTTTCTCGTAGGTAAAATCGGCATGCGAAGGACGGTACACATCTTTAAGATGATCGTAGTCGTTGGGGCGGGCATTTTGGTTAGGAATCAATATACAAATAGGTGCTCCGGTTGTGATACCTTTAAATATACCGGAGGTAATTCGAAATGAATCGTCTTCCTTTCTCGAAGTGGTAATGTTGCTTTGACCAGGTTTTCGCCGATCGAGTTCATATTGTATGTACTTCAGGTCAAGTTGTAAACCAGGTATGCACCCGTCGATGATAACACCAACATGTTCACCGTGGGACTCACCAAATGAAGTGATACAGAAGTGCCTTCCTAATGTATTGTTCGACATACTAATGTCCGTTTAATTCGAGACGTTGTTCGGCTCAATGTGAAACCCGAGCTTCTCAAGTTGGTCCCAAAAATCGGGAAATGATTTCGAAACCACTTCCGGATGATCCAGATTTATTGGTTTAAGAATCGCCAAAGGTGCAAGGCTCATAGCAATTCGATGATCATTGTGCGTTTGAAACATGGGCAAATCTCTGTCAAAACGATCCAACTCGGCAGTAATGCACGATAATCGATCACTTTCTTTATGAGTGAGATGATCAATTCCCGAATATTTGAGGTTGATGCCCAGTGCATGGCAGCATACAATCTCTGTTAGTGCAATATCCGGGCAGTGGGTGTAATCGCGAACAATGGAAGCGGGTAGTTCAACGTCGGGGTCTGGAACAATCTCAAGTTCGTTGTCATGAAACCTAAAAGCCACGCCAAGTTGCTTCCCAAATTCCATAATGGCTCGATCTGGTTGAATTTCGGAGTCATGAACGTTGTTCAATTTGATCGGTCGCTTACTAAGTAAAGCAATGGAGACAAAATAGGAGAGACCGCTCCAGTCTGATTCAACAGAGTATTCGAACGATTCTTCCGAACGCATGAAAGGTTGTACATATATATAGTTGTCTTTCCGTTCAACTGATATCCCAACCGATTGCATCAGTAGGACAGTCATCTGAAGATAACCGGCACTTACCTCATTACCCATCAGTTCAATGGTAATTGGGTATTCCATGGCAGGTGCTATCATAACCAATGCAGAGGCAAACTGGCTTGAAACATCGACGTTAACTTTCCAGTGTGGCTCTATTGCATCAGCAACTTCGTTTACCGTATACCTGGAACCCGATTCAATGTGGAAACCAGCTTGGTTAAGGACCTCTAACAAATCCGAGTGAGGTCTGCTTAGCAAGTACGTACTTCCGGTAACCGATGCACCTTGGTTGTGCACGGCTAATACCGCCAGTAGAAAGCGAAACGTGGTGCCACCTTCTCCGGCATCAAAAGAGCCAGCTCCCTGGTTGATCCTGGAAAGTTGTTGCTCCAGTACCTGGGTGTCCTCACTTAATGGAAGGT
>JAEPQQ010000150.1 GCA_017640445.1 Bacteroidia bacterium
ATGGTAACCAGCTCTATCGCTTTTCCAGAATATTCTTCCGGCACATCAATTACCAGTGTTTCATACGGTTCGTGTACTTCTCCGTCAACTTCCTTGGTAATTACCTGTGGCTTTCCAACTTGTAATTCATAACCTTCACGTCGCATGGTTTCGATTAGCACACTAAGGTGCAGAATACCCCTTCCGTGAACAATAAACTTGTCTTCCGTATCGGTTGGTTGAACCCGTAAGGCAAGGTTCTTTTCTGTTTCCTTCTCCAAACGGTCGCGCAAGTGTCGCGAGGTAACGAACTTTCCTTCTTTACCGAAGAAGGGTGAGTTGTTAATTGTAAATAACATGCTCATCGTAGGCTCATCCACTTTAATCCGTGGCAATGGCTCTGGATTTTCAAGATCGGCAAGGGTATCACCAATTTCAAAATCATCAAGTCCTACAATCGCACATATATCTCCACTTCGAACCGACTCTGCTGGCTGTTTACCCAAGCCAACGAAAACGTCTAATTCTTTAATTCTTACTTTCTTGGTTGACCCATCACGTTTGCACAACATATAGTCTTTTCCTACGTTCAGGTCTCCTCGATATACTCTTCCAATGGCAATCCGCCCCTTGAACGAGGAAAAGTCAAGTGACGTAATCTGCATTTGCGGGCTTCCTTTTCTATAGGGTGCCTCTGGTATGATATCCACAATTGCATCCATCAACGGCCAGATGTTGTCTGTTGGTTGCTTAAAATCGTGATTCATCCAACCGTGCTTTGAACTTCCAAACAGAGTTTCGAAGTCCAGTTGTTCTTCAGAAGCGTCGAGATTAAACATGAGTTCGAACACGTCTTGTTGAACTTCATCCGGTCGGCAATTCTCCTTATCAACCTTGTTTACTACCACAATAGGTTTCAGTCCTAGTTCGATCGCCTTACTCAACACAAATCGTGTTTGTGGCATAGGTCCTTCAAACGCATCAACCAACAATAAAACGCCATCGGCCATCTTCAAAACACGCTCTACTTCACCACCAAAGTCACTGTGCCCCGGAGTATCAATGATGTTAATCTTAACATTTTTGTAATTCACCGAAACGTTCTTAGACAAGATGGTGATTCCACGTTCTCGCTCAAGGTCGTTATTGTCCAGAATTAACTCCTTGGTTTCTTTCCGATCGTCGAGCAGTTTACTGGCCTGGATGATCTTATCTACCAAAGTTGTTTTTCCATGGTCGACGTGAGCAATAATGGCGATGTTTCGTATCGATTGCATATGCGTTTTTTTCAAGCCGCAAAAGTAGCCTTTTACCTACGATAAACCTCACGATCAAAACATCTTGTGTTTCGAGTTAACCTCAGCGTAATACACAGAGAATAAGGGGCTTTCTAATTGGAGGAAAGTGTTTTATTTGCAATGGAATTTGGCTCGCTGCGATCAGCGGGATTGCAAAATGCCACTTAACGATATCTTATGGCACTATTTACACATACTGTCTGCCCCCTTTGCGGTGGTAACCACTTACAACGGGAAATGAAGGTAACTGATCACTCCAATTCTAAGGAAGACTTCGAATTGTACCGTTGTTCCACGTGTTCGTTTTTGTTTACGCAAAATGCTCCCGCCGCTGAGGAGATCGGTCCATATTACCAAAGTGAGAATTACATATCACACTCAGACACCAAGGAGGGTTTTGTAAACAAAGCCTATCACATGGTACGTGACTTTATGTTGGGTCGTAAGTATACGTTGGTAAAAAAACTTAGCACGGGTAAGCGCTTGCTCGACATGGGATGCGGAACTGGTTATTTCCCAAACTACATGAAGAACAAGGGTTTCGATGTGAAAGGCGTTGAGATCGATTCAGGTGCCCGCAAATTTGGTATTGAGAAATTTGGTTTAGACATTGTTCCACCCGAAACGGTTTTAAACCAGTCGTATGCCGAAACCTACGACGTAATAACGCTTTGGCATGTACTTGAGCACATCTATGATTTGGACGGATACATGCAACGACTAAAAAGCTTACTGGACGACAAGGGGTATCTGGTAATTGCGGTTCCAAATTCTGACTCCCTCGACGCAAAACAGTATAAGTCATATTGGGCGGCTTATGATGTACCGATTCACCTATGGCACTTCACTCCCAAAACCTTAACCCAACTTGCTGAAAAGCATGGTTTCGAGGTTACAGACATAAGTAGTTTACCATTTGACCCATTTTATATATCCATGCTGAGTTCAAAGTACAAGAAAAGTGCGTTAAGTGTAATTCGAGGTGCATTTGTTGGTGGTTTATCCTTTTTAAACGCATTGGTAAACACCAAAAAAGCGAGCTCTCCTATCTACATTCTTAAAAAGAAATAACCCTTTGGTATTTTTGTGCTAAGGCGAATGCCAATGAAAATTGCCGTTGCACAAACCAGGCCCAAAAAGGGCGACATATCAGCGAACATCGATCAACACGTTCAACTGATCCGTTGTGCCATTGAGGCAAAAGCGGAAGCTATTTTCTTTCCGGAACTCTCTATAACGGGCTACGAACCAACCCTGGCAAAAGCACTGGCGATGCACGCCTTTGATCAAAGGTTAGAGGTTTTTAACGAGTTAAGTGCCAGACACAATGTAGTTATTGGTGTAGGCATACCCAAACAAACTGATCTAGGTGTTGAGATATGCATGGTTGTCTTTAAGCCAGATACAAAGCGCCAAACGTATTCCAAACAGTTCCTTCATACAGACGAGTTCCCGTACTTTGTTGCAGGAGAAACTCAGCTCTACCTTGGCCTTTGTAATTCGGTAATAGCACCGGCCATTTGTTATGAGTCATTGATCGACGAACACGTGAATCAGCTCACAAAAACACCCGACATCTATGTGGCCAGTGTCTCGAAACCTCAAAACGGCATAGAGAAAGCGGCGATTCATTACCCCACCATCGCCCGACAAAACAAGATGTATGTGGTAATGGCCAACAACATTGGAGCCAGCGATACGTTTATGGCTGTCGGTAATTCCGGCGTATGGGACCAACATGGTGAGCTATTGGATAGTTTGGATAGCAGCGAAACAGGCATTTTGGTTCTTGACACGTCGAACAACACGGTGTACTCAAAAACGTTAGAGGCCTAAAACGCAAAAAGCCACCACCCAAAAGGGCAATGGCTTCTGCATAGGAATACGAATTAAAAAGTCTATATCTTGTATTTCACCCCAAGGCTCCATCGTACACCTCTTCGGTTACCCGAGTAGATGTATTCAGTTCCCGCGTATTCGTGAACCAATTTCACCTCTGGATTTAGGATATTCTTTATGGATGCGGTAGCCTGGAAACGCTTTCCGAATTTCTTGAACAGGTTAACGTCCAATGAAGGTCTTGGCATTTCATACACGTCTGGCAAATCTCCCTGGCTAACCAGTGCCAATCGCTTTCCGAACATATTAAAGCTCACATTCGCTGAGAATTCAGATGAATCGTGATCGAAGTTCAAGAAACTGTTAAAGATGTAAGGAGACTGGCTATACATAGGTCGTGTTGCCGAAACGTTTTCGTCTATTTCCTTACGAACCGCAAACTCAAGACTATCCACCGTAACTTCACTCTTGATAAGAGAAGCATTCAATCCCCACTTAAAGTTTTTCAACAATGGAGAAACAACGTCAAGGCCTTGAACAAATTCCAACTCGGCACCATACAAAGTAGCGTCTCCAACATTGGTATACGTGATCTCCGTATTACCGGCCTTTGGGTTTTGTGTTTGCTCAATAGGGTTTTGGAACATTTTGTAGAAACCAGAAAGAGAGAAGTTTCTTCCTCGCCCAGGGAACAATTCATATCGAACATCGAAATTCTGGATGAGGGTACGTTTCAATTCAGGGTTACCAATCAACACAAAGTCACCGGTAAAGAAGAACGATGGGAACGGTGCAAGTTCTCGGAACGTTGGTCGTGCCAATGTTTGTGAGAATCCAAATCTCAAGTTTCCAATACGTCTGTTCTCCGGATTATCAAGATCGTTAAAATCCAGGAAGTTGTACGTAATGTTGATGGCCGGTAAAAGGTCTATGTTGTTCAGTTCTCCTGCTTGTTCTGTCTCCAAAAGCGACTCAACCAAGATGTCGGTGGTTTCCACTCGAAGTCCACCATTAAAATTCCACTTTTTATTAAGGAACGGTGTATTCCATTGAACAAAACCAGCCATTACGCT
>JAEPQQ010000151.1 GCA_017640445.1 Bacteroidia bacterium
GGCTTAACCCGGGTTTGTACCTCATGCATATGACCTCAGGTGAAGATACCTATCAGCAAAAGATCGTGATTGAGTAAATCAAACTGATTAAGTCAATAAGGAAACCGTCGATTATTGTATTGGCGGTTTTTTTATGAAATAAAGCTCTTGGTTTCTGCAGATCTACCCATCAATGGGTTCTTCAACAGCTTCCTGATTATCTGGTTCCAACACCTCTTCCGAGATATCACGCTCACGCATCGCACGTTTTTTACACGTCTTGCAAAGCTCAGAGATTCCTTTTTGCTCCCACGATTCCTTAACTGTTCCGTTGTGCTTTACATCGCGATCCTTGATGTGTTGACAGTCGTCAAAAACGTGGTATTTGTTCCCTGCCTTGGTCCAGAACACGTTGTCCTGATCAAAGTTGAGCTGCTTAACTTCAGATGTCTGCTTATTGATTTCTTCGGTGTATTTCTCAACCGATGGAGGGTTGAAATCAATACCAGTTGCACCAGCAACCAACATGGCAATTACGGCAATAGCTCCGGCTACACCTTTAGTTTTACCACTGATCTCTTTGTTCGTGAGAATGAGTATAACCATGGGTAGAAACGCAAGAATGCTCATAATCGCTCCCAGCTGGCTTTGAACAAAGAACTTAAACTTGTCTTTCTCCGATGCAGGGTCAAGCCGATTTGCCTTTTTCCAAAGTAGGTTTCCTGTGATGGCCAGGGCCAGAATCACAACAATGGCAACGATTAACCATGTGAGTGTTTCATCGTTGATAAGATTTAAAATTGCGTAAATCTGTCCGCCGATGGCCACAATCCATCCTATGAAGGCAAAAAGCCTTAACTGTTTTGCTTTTCCCTTGGCTTCGTCGCTGGCTACAAACACTTTTTCGTCTGACATGATGCTATAAATTTCAGTTGGATATAGTCAAAGTAAAAGGAGTGTAAGGATAAAAGCAAATTCAAAGGCGGCACTTGTTCCCATTCGAAGGATATATTTGCATCCAGATTCTAAGCCAAATGAAGAAAATAGTACTGCTGATAATCATACTTGTAAACGGACTATTGGTTTCCGCACAGTTGGATACAACCTACTCAAAGTTCCTCATCCATCAGTCGCAGAATATTTTGCATTTTCCGGTTTGGGGAGAGACTGATAATGAATTGTATCTCAATGAGTCGTTCCAATGGCTTCGGTATGATCTTAACAAGTGTAAACTGAAACCGGGTTACTATCTCGAGCACGAGATGGGAATTAACGTAGCCAAAAACTACAAGGAAGTGGATGATAGTAGTACCAAGGCACTGTTACGATCGGATACGCTTTGGAAACCGAGGGAAGTGGTAGACAAGAAGGGGAATAAAATAGTTCTCGAAGTTAAGCTCATGGAATCAACCATGCACATAAACGATCTTAAGGTGACTGGCATAAGTGGGAATGCTCACTCCCTGGCAGTTTCTCCGAGTGGTAGGTATGTAGCGTGTATTTTTGAGTTGGCCGGTCTAATGGTTTTTGATATTCAACAAGAACTGGATCGAATCGAAAGCATAAACAAAGCACTGGATCAGATCGACATGCTTGCGAAAGCCGATTACTTTCTTAGTAATGGAGACATTGAATCATTCAGCAAGACACTGGATGAGATGCCGGAAAAACAAAGGGAAGACATTGAATATAACTACTTTGTTGGCGTTCTTAACTATCTCACCCACGAAAGTGATGGCGTAAAAATCAGTGCCGCTATTGAGAACCTGTCGCTTGTTACGGAGGACGCACGATTCTATAATTCAAACGCTATGTTGGCCGAGTTACATCGAAGAAATGAAAACTGGCCAAAGGCCCGTGAATATGCCGAGGTAGCCATGGAACGGACGCCCAAATTTTATCTTGGGTATAGCGTAATGGGCGATTACTATACCAGGTTACGAGAAACCAAAGTAGCCTGCAAGTATTACAAGAAGGCGACTAAACTCGGAGACCCCTGGGGCGAGGTGAAAATGCGAAACTGTAAGTAAGCGAAGGCTGTTTTCCCATCTTAATTTTATAGGACAAGTGTGACCGGCTCTGTGTCACGATTTTCTAACAATTTGTCGTTCAATTTACCACTTATCAGTGCTGGTCCACCGCTCACTGATTGGCTCTCCTTACTACGCATCCCTTATGTATGCTTGTAACTAATTAATTGTGAAAGGCGGGAACCGAAAAGCCATAAGAGAGTAGGTGTTATAAATCAAATTAAACAATCAAAACATGAGACATTTATGTTCTATTTTAATGTGCTGCCTTTTTTTTATAGGTAATGCACAAAACTTAATCATGAATCCAGGGTTTGAGTCTGGGGCCACGGTTACCGGTCACAGCCAACTCCATTTTGCTACAGGGTGGGATCATACACCACCGTATTATGGTTCCACGAGTTACAGTACTGACCTTTTCGAAGTTGGAGGGCCTTGTGCTTCTTCTGGAGCAGGTGGTAGTTCGTCGTTAGGGGTGCCTTCAAACAAATGGAGTAGCAACCTACCATCTATTGGTGGTAATCGTTATGCAGGCGGAAGCGGGATATCTCCTGCATCAACTACAGGGGAGGCGTGTGTAGGAACCCTGACCGATAACCTTGTTGCCTGTGACAACTATAAGGTGGAGTTTTATCACGCGCCTGGAGAAGCGGTTTTTCGATGTAACCCAGCTTCTTCATGGTCATTGCCTCGATACCTTAATTCCATGGTCATGCATGTGACCCTGCGAAACAGCGCCCAACCTTCGGATCAATTGGTCATAGGCCAGGTTCCCTTAACTCCACAGATTAATCAGTGGGACCAATATTTCTTTACATTTAGTCTTACGGAACTGCAGGCAGCTACTCCATGGGATCGGATTGAATTTATAGTGCGGAATACGGTTGGACCCGACGTTATTTACTTTCTGGACAATGTGTCGCTTGAAAATCAAGAGAACGGTCCTTGCGATCAGACGTTTGATGCCTGCATAACCGGTGGTACATCGTTCTGCGAAGGCGAACAAATCATCATGGATGGAAGCTGCAGTGATTTCCATAATCGTCACTTCTGGAATGTGTACGACGCGTCTAACGGCTGGAATAATCGTGGACCTGCCATCATCGGTCCAATTTGGGGAATTGAACCTGGAGACCACAACACCGCGAATCAAGCCGGTCAGCTTGATTTAACGGGTCTTTTATCGGCAAACCCAACAAGTGAAAAATGCTACTACGTTGAACTGGGTATACAAAAATGGTGTTGTGGAAGACTCATAAACGGAACATCAGAGGTGAAATTAATTTGTGTTAAACCATCCCCGGGGCCCTACACTTCACAAAACACGATACTTGGTTGCGATGACGACTGCATTACGATTGGAGAAGACCTGACAAATGATCCGAACGGTCCACTAACGGTCCTTTGGAACGATGGCCATATGGCAAGCCCAAGAACTGTTTGTCTGCCTGGCCCGTCTTCATACACTGCTACTTATACCAACAATTTTGGCTGCTCAGCTTCTGCCGTTTATGGCCTGGAAAAAGACAGTTGCTGCGCACCAGACGCACTCATTGATGGCCCGGACCAATTTTGCGAAGGGGAAAATGTGATACTCGACGGTTCTGGTAGTGATCCACATGATCGATACGTATGGGAAATCTGGGATGCTGAGAACGGATGGGATAATCGAGTAAAGCTTGCTGAAGAATGGACCATTGGTCAGCAAGCAGGAGTTAAAGACTTGTCGGGCTTTTTCAACTTTCAAGCCGGAAAATGTTATACCATTATACTGCACATCCAAAAATGGTGCGACGGGGTTTTGATTAATG
>JAEPQQ010000152.1 GCA_017640445.1 Bacteroidia bacterium
CAAATAGTGGCATTGCTTGCTCTATAGTTGATTCTATTCGTATTAATGTAATTGACCCTGATGATCTAAGCTGTGAAGAAGTATTTTTGCCTAAAGCTTTTACTCCAAATGATGACGGCTTAAATGATACTTATGGAATCAGTAATCCTTTTGCTATTCAAGAGTTGATTTCTTTCGAAATTTTTGATCGCTGGGGGGGAAGAGTGTTTTATACAGAAAATCCTCAAGATGCCTGGGATGGTTATTTTAAAGGAGTTCCAGTCAATCCGGGAATCATGCTTTATAAGGTAAATTACATCTGTGAAGGGGAAGAAAAGATATCGACAGGAAGTGTAACGATATTGCGCTAAAAATTAAAATGACTAGTCCTAAAATAGATTGACAGGATTAAAAGAAATAAATGAACTTCTAGGAGGCTAGCCTCCTAGAAGTTTTTCATGAACAAAATTAGGTGTTTTAAAATTCAAAGCCCAATGAGGGCGCATTTCATTGTAAGTATTAATCGATTGCTGAATCAGTTTTTTCAATTCTTCCCTGGTATTACATCGATAAATTAAGAACTCATTCTTTAAGATTCCATTCATTCTTTCGGCTAAAGCATTTTGATAGCAATCATATCCTTGAGTCATAGAAGCCACTCCTTGATTGGCTTGTAAAACTTCTTGAAACTCTTGAGAACAATATTGTAATCCTCGATCTGAATGGTGGATAAATATTGTTGATCTTTTTCGGTTTTTCAGCATCATCTTTAAAGCCTCCACCATGTGTCTAGCTCCCAAATCATCACTGAGTTTATAGCCCATGATCTTTCGACTACAAGCATCTGTAACTAAAGATAAATAATGGGTACCTTGTTTTGATTTTACATAGGTAATATCACTAACAAAAACCTGTTCGGGTTGATCAATGGAACGGCCCAATAATCGATTAGGGTGTTTGTGCAACCAATGCTTTGAGTGAGTCGTTTTGGTATAATTACGTTTTGGACGGATCAATAAATGTTCTCGACGTAGCAGCTTAAATAGGGCATCTCTCCCTATCTTGATCTGGCGAACTAATAGATCTTGTTTCAACAAATAGTACAATTTACGGGTTCCAATTCGAGGCATATGACAACGAATGGAAAGTACCAATTTCTTGACTACTTGTAATTGTGCTTCTCTTTGAAGCTGACGTTGCTGACTTTGATAAACAGCTTGTCGAGATACACCAAACAATCGGCAACAAGCGGATAAACTTATTCCTTGGGCTTGTTGGAGCTGTCGGATGGTTTGGTAGAGTGCTTTTTTCGCAAGCCCGTCCCATGTTGTTTATCCAAATTATCGATCATTTTGTTGAGGACCAGGTTGCGTAAGCGTTCATCCGCTAACTCTTTCTCCAAGCGCTTGATCTTTTGTGCGGGTGTTTCTTTACTCTTTGGCATAAATTGTGATCTTGGTTTACTCCAATCTAAGGTACCATGTTTCCTTAACCAGACCAATACCGTACTTCGACCTTGGATGCCATAAAGAGATTGAGCTTGTTTGTAAGTCATTTCCCCTTTTTCTACTTGACTCACTACACTTAGTTTAAAGCCTAGTGGATAATCTCTTTGGGTACGCTTTCTTATAGTCCTTGTTGACTTGTCTTTCATTAAAGTGATTTTGTGTCAACTTATTTCAGGACAAGACACTACAAATAACATGAGTCATCCCGAATTTTCCTTCTGTTAGGAAGATACGGGATGTTTTTTTGAGGAAACGGAAAACCCCTTGTAAATTTGGGTATCTGACCACACCAAACCACAAGGGGTTATGTTCAAAGAACACTTGCAAAATACGATAAAAGCTGAAAATCAGAGTGGATCACGGGCCTTTTTATTGCGCCAAGCTGATCGTTACCTACAACCAATCGAGCAAGGACTCGATACTCAGATAGACAAGCGTCTAGTACGAACCTTCTATAATTTATTCATCAGCATATTGATATTTCGGCATACCAAGATGGGGTTATTGCTCAGTGAATTGGGTGCCTATATTTGTGGTCCAGCTCATGCTCCTGCGGGTACTAAACGAATCAGTAACTTGTTGCGTAGCAAGAAATGGACACATCAAATCATTGAGGACTACCTCTTTAATCGAACTAAAGAACGGATAGGTAAGCTTAGGCAACAAGGTCGACGGCCCTTGTTGCTATGGGATGACTCCCGCATTGAGAAACCAGAGAGTTGGTTTATTCAGGGTTTATGTAGTGTATATAGTACAGCTGCCCAGCGAATGATGAAAATCAAGCGTGGCTTTTATCGTCCACCCATGGGGCGGGTTTGTGTACCGGGTTTTAAATGGACAGCAGTCATGTTGTCCAATATTGGCGGTACACCGAGTGTTTGTCAAATGAGTTGGTGGACTACACGTGGTAAATTTAAAGACCATGGTAGCAATATTATATATCGCCTAATGCGATTGATTCACCAAGACTTAGGGCGTCTTACCCATGTGCTGGATCGTGGCTATGCTACCTCCAATATGTTGGAATGGCTCTTTGACTTCGAGCAAGATTTTATCATTCGATGGAAGAAAAATCATTTACTCGAACATCTGGAAAAGGGATTTAAGCAGACCCATTTATTAGCTCGATCTTTCAAAGGTCAAGCTCACAAAACTGTTCAGGATAAAACTCGTAATAAAACTAAATCGGTAAGTATTGCATGGTGTGAAGTCTCGCACCCAGATTACCCCGATGAGGAACTGTGGCTGGTTATTGCTCGCGATAAGCACAACTATAATGGCCCCATGTACATACTGACTTCCATTCCAGTGGAAAACAAAACTACTGCATGGGAAATTTTCTTCTCCTATATCCATCGATGGGAAGTCGAACAAGGATTCAGGGTATGTAAATCTGAGCTCGCTATTCAATCGCCTAGACTTTGGTGGTGGGAAAATCGACTCAAACTACTAGCTATCGTAGCTCTAGTCTATGATTTTTTACTCCAACTTCTCAGAGGATGGAAGTCTTGGGTACCCATTTTTCTTAATCGATGGTGTCATAGAACAGGAAATCGGTATCGAAATGCTTCGATACCGATTTACCGACTTAGAATTGCCATCCACTGGTGTCTGGGAGTCTTACTTTACCTAAATTCGGGATGACTCATGTTTATGGAGGTTAAATTTCCTCTTTTCCGAGTTCTCTGATTTTTATATTTCTAAACCAGACTTTATCGCCGTGATCTTGTAGAGAGATACGCCCTTTACGTGCCTTTCCAAAGTCAGGCATATCTTTAAACTTACTATTGGCAATCATTTGGGTCCAATTGTCATTAAACATTTCAAACGCTACCAATTTACGGCCATTCAGCCAGTGTTCTACTTTGCCATTATCTATTTTTAATCGAACTCGATTCCACTGACCGGCAGGATTTACATTGACGTATTTACACTCAATCATGTCATATAAATCTCCGGCACGATGCGTTTCAATCTTTGCATCGGGATGACAGGTGTTGTCTAAGATTTGCATCTCTGGCCCCGTTTGCCATACATAATCATACTCATCCGACTCGACTACATTATAGATAATTCCGCTATT
>JAEPQQ010000153.1 GCA_017640445.1 Bacteroidia bacterium
TTTTCATCGCCTTTTTTTGATGCTTTTTAGAAGGATTTTAGTGTAGTTTTCTCAACGTTCTTTTGGGATGCAGATGGAAAATCGTCTGTGGTCAGCAACGGAAAGGATTGACACAGTTGAAATATCTGAGGAAGTAGTCAATTTAGATCAGGTTGACAATGCAATTAACCTACCCAAACTAAATGGTATGAATAATGAGATTACCATAGAGTTTTGGATGAAGCGATCAAGTACAACTTCGAATGAAACGATTTACGATAACTTCCATGGAAGTCCGAATTCTTCTCGAGCATGTATAATTAGCTTGAATGGTGGTAAACTGCAGTTTGCCGTTATTAATAATGCCCAGGCTAGTTCATATGTGTATTATACTTACAATGGCACGGTGTGCGATAACCAATGGCATCACATTGCTCTGACCATTGATGCATCCGACAGTTTACGGTACTATGTCGATGGTGTTCAGGTATACAAACGAAAAGGTGTTGGTGTCACCACCGATTTCTCTACGTTTAACCAGGCTCGAATAGGAGCTCGCGACAATGCCAATCCTTTATTGAACAAATACAACGGAGCACTGCGCCAGTTTGCTATTTGGCGAATTCCCTTATCATCCGATGATATAAGCACTAGTTATTCACAAGGAGAGGTCCAACCCCACAGTGGTATTGTTCAATACTTCCCGTTTAATGAAGGAAAAGGAATCAGGTTTGTCGATCAAATAAGCAAGGATACTGCCGACACAGAATATCCTTCAAATGGAATGAATTGGACAAGTCACAGCTATACCACTGAACGCAAAACAACACATGGATATAGATTCGGATTTAATGGTAAAGAACGGGATGATGAGGTGAGCGGTGCAGGTAATACCATTGCCTTTGAGGCTAGGATATATGACTCAAGGCTGGGGAGGTTTTTTAGTGTTGACCCAATGATCTCCAATTATTCTGATCAAAGCTCATATTCGTTTGCAGTCAATTCCCCTATTAAGTTGATTGACCGTAAAGGCATGGCACCTGCGTTACCTCCTTGGTTGCGTAAAGTTGGTGCCGCATTGGGTCTTGTTGATGATAAAAAACTTGAAGGTGGTACTTTGGATGTAACAGTATTACAGCGAGATAAACGTTCTAAACTTCCAACAGATGAAGGAGGATGGTTAGATGGCGTTGTGCAAAATGTCAAAGATTTCTGGAATGAATTATCGAAGGGTAAACCCATTCAGGAATTTCATATGGGCATTAGTATTTCAGGTAAATTTGGGCCCTTGTCTGGTAGTTATGGCCCTGAGGTTGCAATTGGTAATTCAAAAGAGCCAGGAATCTTTTCCGATGAACCTGGCTTTCAAATCGCAGGAAGGATCAAAGCTGGAGGTGGGATGTCTGGAGTCAAACTCTTGGATTTTCTAGACCCAAAAAGTTATAGGGGGTCAGGCGTTCAGGTTAAGTTCAAAATTGGAGTTACCGCTGCTGATGAAGGCACTGTGAATACAAAGGAAGGTTGGTCATCCAGCACCGAGATATCTAGGGAAGTTAGTGTTCTAGGTTCGGGCGCAGCGGTTAAACAAAGTTCCAGCGATGATGGATCGAAAACATCCCTAGATCTAGAGTTTAAGGTAGGTCAAAAGGCTGATGTTAAGTTAGGTAAAATAGATGTTAAGCGTAAGAGATCTTACACCGCTTCTAGAATTTGGGATTAACTTTGTGATTTGAACTTCCATCTATGAAAAATATCAATTTCACCGTTTTTGCTCTGTTCTCTTTTTTGGTGCTTTCTTCATTGTTTATAGGTTGTGTTGGTGAAGGTGAATCAAATAGCAACTTTAAGGAATTAAGTTACAAGTACGAAAATGGGGACAGGTTGGAGTGTCTGTTGTTAAAAGGGAAGGCAAAAACAGGTACGTGTAGATACTTTAACGAGGAAGGGGTTCTCGTTGGTGAAACGGAATGGGAAAATGGCAAACAGAATGGCCGTTACAAAGAATATTATGATGATGGTAACATCAAAGAGGAATCAAATTTTTACAACGGCATGCCTCATGGAATGTCAACTCATTATTATCCTAATGGTAAAATAAAGTACAGTGTAAATTTTGTTCACGGCCTCCAAGAAGACTCAATGATATCTTATTACGAATCAGGTAAAGTATTTCAGAAATCGTATTATCACAAAGGGCAAATTGAAGGCTTGTTAATAAATTACTATGAAAACGGGTCTGTACAGGAAAGGTCTAGCTGGCATAGTGGGAAAGCAAATGGGAAGTTTGTTAAATATCATCTAAATGGACAACTCAAAATTGAGGGCGAGTTCACTGAAGACATTGAAACGGGAGTTTGGTTATATTACGACGAGCAAGGTACGCTCTTAAGGAAAGTCGCCAAAACTCATTAAAATGGTTGGTCAATAGTTATTAGTGCTCTTCGGTAATATCAATAATAACTTTACCTTTCTCAATAAGAATTGCACTGTGTTCTCCTTTGTTTATAAAGTCCAAAGTTATTTTATCAATTGAACTATAGTCCGAAATTGAGTCCCGCCATACCTTGTTGATATCTTCGGCGATATTTTCTAAAGAACTATCGTTTGCACCGATAATTTCTAAATATGCTGAAGTAGAAAACGACTCCTCACTATAACTTAATAATTGGACTTGGTCGCAGTTGCACTCGTGCAATGCTAGCCGTTCCATTTTTTCAATTTTTGCATTTACTTCGGTAAAGCCGCAACCGGATAAACTCAAGACAATGAGCCCCAGTATTAAGACGTAAACTGTGTTATGGGACATTTCTTTTTGCAAGAATAAGACGAAACCAATTGTAATCCAAATTGGATGGTTATGGGTCTGGATATTCTAATGTGACTACAGTAACCTTCACAGTTCTTGGGCCCGACTCCACATATACAAGGGAAAGACATTCCAGGTGGAGTTCGACCACCTGAGCCATGGGAGATTCCAAAATGATCTTTTAAATTTGAGTTAAAAAGATGCAAACAATAGAATGGATTTCAAGTTGGTTTCAATCCCAATGCGATGATGATTGGGAACATGAAAACCAAATAATAATAGAAACAACTAGTAACCCGGGTTGGTATATCGTCATTGACCTAACTGATACTGAGTGCGAGAATTTGGTCTTGAAAGCGGATTTAGTAGAACGGGATGAAAATGATTGGTATTTTTATGATTTTGAAAACGCAAAGTTTACCGGAGCAGGGGACTTGATGAAACTTGAATTTCTTCTTGATGAGTTCCGCAAAGTGGTAGAGCGATTTGACAAGTAAAGCAAGATAGTTTGTCACTCCGTTAACACTTCGAACAAACATCTTGTCCTGGATATCTCCGAACCACATTTAGAAAGGCGATGATTACATCTTCACCAAGGCTTCGGTGTGAAATTTTCATCGCCTTTTTTTGATGCTTTTTATAGGGATTTTTAGAGTAGTTTTCTCAACGTTCTTTTGGGATGCAGATGCTAGACCGAAGCCAGGTCAGAGAGAGCCTGGATTTGGGGCTGCTTAATCCCAACCGCGTAACGCAATATTCGAACGAT
>JAEPQQ010000154.1 GCA_017640445.1 Bacteroidia bacterium
GTATCAGCAGGTGTATACATGGTACAAGTAGTAAACGGCGACTTCTCTGCAATGCAGCGAGTTACTGTAGCTCACTAGAAAGTTGAAAGTACCGGGGTCCTACCCCATATAATCAAAGCCCAGGCAATATTGTCTGGGCTTTTTTATTGCCCATATTCTTTGGACAACGGCCATATTTATAATACAGTTACATTGATTGTACATAAGGCCATTAAACAGACTAGGAACTGTTTGCTCTATAAGTTTTGGCGATTTAGGTTTTGCAAGGCTCTTAACTGGTTAATCTATCTACCCATGCCGTTTAATGTATAAGGTTAAGCAACAAAAAAGGCCGTCTAAGCAGACGGCCTTTGTATAAAGCTTTAGTGTTTAAAGTGGTTACTTTCTATAGTACATTTTCACTTCAACTCGTCTGTTCAACGCTCGTCCTTCTTCTGTACTGTTATCTGCAATAGGTTGAGTCTCACCATAACCTTTTGCTTCAAGTCGGGTAGCATCTACACCCTTACCAACTAGGTATGCTTTAACCGACTCAGCACGTTTCTGACTTAGCGTCATGTTGTCTGCTGGGTTTCCAACGTTGTCGGTATGACCTTCAACGTAAACATTAATAGTTGGGTTGTCAAGTAGAATTTCAACGATTGAATCAAGATCAGCATAACTCTCTTGCTTGATGGTTGCACTTGCTGTTTCAAAATGAACATTTTTCGCGGCAAGGTTAACCTTCTTAACCAATTCTTCCGGTATTTCATCTTCAGGTTTGAAGTGGTATGTGCTGTTGCTTTCGCCAAAGTTGAATACAAGACCAGCAGTGTGGTACAGGTATGCATCGTGTAATGCGTTCAAACGAACTTTACTAAGAGAGAAAGGAAGACCATCGTAGTTGTCGTCGTAGGTGTAGTTATACATCATTTGAAGCGACAAATCAACAAAGTCGGTTAACGCGATTCGAACACCCCCACCTGCACTGAAGTGAGCGGCAATCCAGGTTCGGTTATTAGTAAAGTTTTCGGCATATCCTTCTTGTTCGTGAATAATTTTAGAAATCGACTGCATTCCTCCCCATCCTGCTTGAAGGTAAGGTTTGAATCGAGATTCTTCAGACATAATCTTTCCATTGGCTAGTTTCATTCGTAACCCAAACATAAGGTCGGTAACCTGAGCGGTAAAGCCCAATTTACGAGGGTAGCTGTCATCCCGATGTCCAAGCATTCCTACTGAACCGTAAACGGTTGCGTCAAATGTAGGGTTGATATAATATCCAAAAGAACCACCAATTGCTTGGTATTCTGGTTTTTCCGCTAGAAAGTATCTTGTACCTCTGTCTCCACCGTACTCACGAAGACCTCCACTTATCTCAAATCCAAACTTGTGCAAGTAATTTTGTGCGACTGCCTCACTTATTCCCAACATAGAAAGTGCCAATACGGCACATGAAACAAAGATTTTTCTATTCATTGTTTTTAAGTTTTCTCAATAAAGTTTTACATATGAAACAAGTATGGAATGTCATACGAATCTCACACAACAATATTAAGCGTTCTTCCAGAAATAAAAAAAAAATTGATTTTATTTTTAAAATTTTGACAATCTGCAAGTTACGTGTCACGCCCAAATCTTTGTTCCCTCTGTGCAATTTTGGCAGATATCGATGTTTTTTCGCGACTTTAGTACGAGCAAACGAAATGAGTCGTATTCGGGTGCCGACCATATTTCCCTGAAGCTTTGCTTTTGAAGGTCGCCGAACTGATGGCTGGCGTCTTTGTCGAAGCAACAAGGGGCAACTTTACCATCCCAGGTTATCACACAATTGTGCCACAGGCGCCAGCAGTGATTTAGTAACTTATTTTTAATCTTTACTTTACCGTTTTCCTCGGTGTAACGCGCATATTTTGAGTTGGTTGGAAGCAGTTCGTGATTGGTCTCAAAATCGTATATCTGAGCTGTTTTAATCACCAGTTTGTCCACCCCATATTCCTTGGCCAGCGCTTTCATATCGCTAATCTGATGTTCGTTGTGACCAAACACAATAAACTGCCAAATGATATAGGGCCCTGTCCCTGCTTCCTTCTTGGCATTAACCAGGTTGCGCGTTCCTTCCAGTACCTTCTTTAACTGCCCTCCAATGCGATATTTTTTGTACGTATCTTCTGTAGTGCCATCCAACGAAATAATAAGCCGTTTAAGGCCTGAATCAATCGTGTTCTTGCAATTCTCTGGTGTAAGATAATGAGCATTGGTACTGGTTGCAGTATAAATGTGGTGGTCAGAAGCGTAACGTACCATGTCGAGAAACTCCGGGTTTAGGTACGGCTCTCCCTGAAAGTAATAGGTAATGTACGTTAGGGTGTCGCTAAGTTCATTAATGATTTTACGGTTCAGCTCAGGGCTCAGCATCCCGGTGTCTCGGGTAAACTCCCTTAAACCACTTGGACATTGCGGGCAACGAAGATTGCACGAGGTGGTAGGCTCGATGCTTATGGCAACCGGCATCCCCATATGGTGGTTTTGCTTGCGAATTCTGGAGTAATAGTAACTCCAAAGGATCCGCCCCATATTCCAAAGCTTTTTGGTATTTAGCCCTCTTAGGTAGTTTTTAGCATCTATCAACGCCGCATTCACCCTGCGAAGTTAGGGGTAATTACCCTTGGTTTAACAGACTCTTTGCATTTTCAAGTTCATCCTTGTGAACGAAGAGTCGAACACCTCCTTTACCAGGGTTAAAGGCGTTATAGGTTGTAGCAGCAGTGCTTCCAATAATTTGGGAAAAGATGCCGTGACTATCCAGAAAATTCATGGCGTTATGCGCATCGATCGGGCTAAAATAGGTCTTAAGAAGAACGAAGTTGTCCATGCTAAGAAGATACAAAAAAATGGCAGAGAATCCTAGTACGCCTTGGCGAAAAGCACTCGTTTTTTCGATGGATTACCCGAATATACACAGATGCCGTCTTCATCAGGCGCAGAAAAAGGAATACACCGAAT
>JAEPQQ010000155.1 GCA_017640445.1 Bacteroidia bacterium
CGGCCGCGTTGTTGTACGAAATGCCCAGTCAAACACGGTATACGAAAGGAATATAACAGAGACGGCTTGGAGTCATACGTTTCAACTTGATGAATTGGCTAAAGGCCTCTACATAGTAACCGTTATCTATGATGGGGCGGTAGTGACAAAAAAACTAATGTTAATATAGAAGATATGAGTCGAATAATTGGAACAATTTTAGTGCTTATAGGCCTTGGGAATTTCGGTCAGGCACAGAACATCATGAACATGACTTCGGCCGATGGTCTACCTTCGGACGACGTATCCTGTCTTACAAATGATGCTCAGGGGAACATGTGGTTTGGAACGAATGAGGGACTTGCCAAGTATGATGGAGTTTCGTGGACGATTTACACAACCACTTCTCATACAGGTCTGCCAGACGATGGGATTACCGCCATTCTTGAAGCAAGTAATGGGGATATTTGGGTAGGCACCGACTTCGGAGTTGGCGTTTTTGATGGGTCTACATTTACAACATATACAACAGCCAACGGGCTTGGTCATAACCGGATCAATGACCTTGTGCAGGTTTCGAACGGAGATATATGGATATCCGATTTCAATGGAGCAACGGTTTTTGATGGGAACGACTTTACTGTTTATGGATCGGGAGATGGGTTGCCATTTGGAGGTGTAAACTGCGTGGGTCAGGATAAGAATGGCGACATTTTGTTGGGTACCGGAATTGGGGGACTGGCCATTTTTGATGGTGTCGATTTTGCCCTGATAACGGAAACCGACGGTTTGGTGAGCGATGTTGTAAACGCCATTGCGGTTGACAGCGATGGAAACCGTTGGGTGGGAACGGCCAACGGCTTAACCGTTTTAGACCCCTCTGGCAATTGGTTGGAGAACCATACACGAATGTTAATCATTCCGGAGCCGGATACATTAAATCCCGTGGAAGACATCCAAATTGATCAGGACGGAAACGTTTGGGTTGGAATTTATGTTGACTACCTGGTCACCGTAGGGGGCGTTACCATGTTCGACGGATCAACATGGACCGAATACGATGAGAGCAATGGGTTAGTAGGGCCAACCATACGTCAGATTGACCTCGATACCAGAGGTAACCTATGGGTTGGCACGAGCTCGGGTGTGTCAAGGATTGATGGAGTAAACGCTTCCGTTGAAGACATAGCCCAAATCAAACAAGTTCACATAAAACCCAATCCCGCTTCTACGTATATAGACGTTAAGCTGGAAGGTGTTCAAGGAGAAATCAAGGGAATCGCGATTTACGATGCTGCTATGCGGGAGGTTGGTAAAACAAACGTTACTCAAACTATGGAGGTTTTTAGCCTTTCGGTATCTAGCCTTGGAAACGGTGTTTACTTTTTGAAGATAGGTGATCAAACCACACGATTTGTTGTGGCGCGATAATCCACTTTAAAGCTTAAACGTGTACGACGTGTTCAGTATGTGACGAATTACCTCTTTATTGGTAAAATCGTCGATGCGATATCCGATTTGGATCATGTTTTTCTTGTTGAATTTATATTCTGCACCCAAAGAATAACGCCACTTGGTAAGATTTGCTCCATTGAGTCGCTGGAAAGCTTCAAGATGCCCAAAAGGAGTGATTTTGCTTTTTCTTACGTTATATGTAATTCCCGCCCGGTAGCGCAGGTAGCGGGTCGGCTCATCCTGGTCGCCATCTACAATGTTGGTATAACGCACTCGGAGCCTTGGATAGAATCGGTTAACCTTTGCCTTTGCTTTTAGGTCAAAACCAATGCGCCCATACGTATGCATTCCTGTGTCAAGCGGTTCGGATGTAATACGATAAATGGTTACGGCGCTAAAGTTTTTATTAAGTTTATACGAAAGCCCGGTTTCTAACAAGTACTTGTCTATAGAACCGTTACGCGTTCGAATCTCAGGATTCAGAAACAGCCTAAAGCCATGGTCCAATTTCTTTTGCACCTTAACCCCGGTCCAGGTATTGGTAGACGAATTGGTTTGCCCGTAGGCCTCGTTTAAAGTGCCGGCCCAAACCAAGAGCATGAAGCCGTAGCGCACAGTTCGAAAAAAGCTATGTCGGGTGCGGGGCGTCATAAAAAACCTTAATCGTTGCAGTATCGGTTAGAAAATCAACATAGGTAATCTCAATATCCTTTATTTCCTTTCCAAGTCGTTGGTTGAGGTCTGCCAATAGCTCTTCACGTTTGTCTGTGTGAATCAGTTCGATCTTTTCGTATTTAATCTTCTGGGAATAGGTCGACCCCTTTAGCCAAAGTCGTTCTACAAGATAGGTGCTGGTTACAATAACGACATTGGTTATTAGAATTTCGGTGATCGACACCTTTTTACTAACCAACGAATTGATAACCGCCAGCGTGATACTGATAAATAAAAACGTCATCTCCTTGATTGGGACGGTTTCCGTTCGATAGCGAAGTATGGAGAGAATGGCAAATAAACCAAAGGCAAATCCCACCTTCAACTTAACCGAACTCAACATCGCACACAAAAAGAAGATGACAATATTGAAAATGAAGAACGTAAAGATATACTCCCTGTTGTTACTCATCCGGAGGTAGATAAACCGAATGATGAGAAAGAGAAAAATAAAGTCAATTCCAAAAAGGAATAAGAGGTCGCCTGTGTCGGGTACGTCAATTAGTTTTCTTCCAAAAAGCTCAAAATCTTTCATTATCAATCATTTACGTCTTTTCTTGTTGAATTTTACGAACAAGTAGTTGTTTTTTCTTCAAGGCGTTCTGCTTAACATTAGGGTGTATCAATGGTATGCCGAAACAATACTTACTAAAACCACCTGGTCGTACACCATTTGCTTTCAGGGCCTCCATCATTGGGGTACGCTTAAGCGTTGGTGAGCGTTTTGTCTCAAATATAGCGACTTGCTGCACTTCGTGTCTATTCCCGTTAAACCTATAAATAAGT
>JAEPQQ010000156.1 GCA_017640445.1 Bacteroidia bacterium
AGGTTTGCGATCGTTAGATTGGGGAAATAGAGGTGTTTTAAAACTAAGAGCCGGTTAGCGATACTTTTAGAACCTGGTAACCCAATTGGTTGATTCTGTTGATATAGAGAATAATGGATGTTCAAGACAGGTAGAAATGAAGAGCTTCGAGAATGTGTTTCTCAGATACATTATATGTTGTTGAGCAGGACCCAATGGCAGAAAGCAGGGCAAACTGGATGGACCCGGAAGTATTTTTCTTATCAAAACGCATTAATTCCAATAGAGCGGAGCAATCATTGGTGGTAATGGGCAGACGGTCATATACAGAATCAATATAGTGCGTTATTTCGAGCATTTCATCTTTCTTCAGTTGTCCTACTGTGTGAGAAAGAAAGGCTTCGCATATCATTCCGGCAGCTACTGCATAGCCGTGTGGCACTTCGCGTTGCTCATTGAGCAGGTGGGTCTCAAATGCGTGGCCAACCGTATGCCCGAAGTTAAGAATCTTTCGCAGGCCCGTTTCATGCTGATCTTGATTAACAATAGCGGTCTTGATTTCCGTGCTGCGTTTAACAATGGGCAGCCAATCGTTTGCCGAAAGCTGCAACGGTTTTATGTTTCGCACTTGCTTCCAGTAGCTTTTATCCCGGATAAGTCCGTGTTTCAATACTTCGGCGTATCCCGAAAGAATCTGTTTTTCGGGCAGACTGGTAAGAAAATCTGTACAAATCAAAACATGTTGAGGGTGGTAGAAACTACCAATGTAGTTTTTCAGGTGTTTGTGGTTGATCCCTACTTTGCCACCAATGGCAGCGTCTACCATGGCCATAAGACTGGTAGGTATATTAATATAGCGGATACCTCTCTTATAGGTAGCAGCCATAAAACCGCCTAAATCGGTAGTAACCCCCCCGCCTAATGTATATATAAGAGTAGATCGGTCTAGGTGCCGTTCGGTCAAAAAGTCGATCCCTTCCAGGTAAGTCGAAATGGATTTATGAGACTCTCCAGCCGGAAAGCAGAAATAAGGTTGGCTTTGAACGGGGTGGGGGAGTCTCTCAAAACATGATGTTAGGCAGTTCGATTCCGTTACAAAGACCTGTTGATCGGTGTTGTAATTGTGGATATACTCTGCCAGAGAAGATATGGAATCAAAGAAGTGCAAAGACATGGGGCAAAGTTAGACGGGAAACACGGTTCTACCCAATGTGAGGTTAGTAGGGCGGTGATGAATCCGATGAAAAAAAATGACACTGATTATCAATCAGTTACGAGAATATTAAGAAATTTTATAGAAAAGGTTTGTAGTCGTAAAAAACGGGTTTAGATTTGCACCCGCAATTGAGGCAGGGAGGTGATCGAAAGAGAGCCATTTCAGTCGAGATTGTGTGTTCATTGAGAGATTGGTTTTGGTGTTTATTGTGTTTTGGACGAAAGAAAAAAAGACGATAAAAAATCGAAATTAATTGTTGGTTGAAAGCAAAAAGCAATTTACCTTTGCAGCCCTTCAAAAAAGAAAAAGAGACAGCTTGAAAAAGAGGTCGAAAAAAAATAACTTTTTCTTTTGGTTGTAAAGAAACTTGATTGTAGCTTTGCAGCCCTCAAAAGAGAGGTTGAATTGAGAGCGAAAGACTCGAAAAAAAATTTCACTTTTGGTTTGGTTGTAAAGAGAATTTAATTGTAGCTTTGCAGCCCTGAAAAAAACGAATCAATTTATATTAGTATATATAACTTGTTAAGTTCTTTGAAGTATTGATTGAAATAGCGAGCCCTCAAATTTAATTTGAGAACAATCTGAGATTTTATTCAAACAACTTTTACTACGAAGAGTTTGATCCTGGCTCAGGATGAACGCTAGCGGCAGGCCTAATACATGCAAGTCGAGGGGTATATAAGTGCTTGCACTTATAGAGACCGGCGAACGGGTGCGTAACACGTATGCAACCTACCTTCAACTGGGGAATAGCCCGAAGAAATTCGGATTAATGCCCCATAACATTACAGAAAGGCATCTTTCAGTAATTAAAGCTCCGGCGGTTGAAGATGGGCATGCGGTCCATTAGTTTGTTGGTGAGGTAATGGCTCACCAAGGCTACGATGGATAGGGGGTCTGAGAGGATGATCCCCCACACTGGTACTGAGACACGGACCAGACTCCTACGGGAGGCAGCAGTAGGGAATATTGGACAATGGGCGAAAGCCTGATCCAGCCATGCCGCGTGCAGGATGACTGCCCTATGGGTTGTAAACTGCTTTTATACGAGAAGAAACACTCCGACGTGTCGGGGCTTGACGGTATCGTATGAATAAGGATCGGCTAACTCCGTGCCAGCAGCCGCGGTAATACGGAGGATCCAAGCGTTGTCCGGATTTATTGGGTTTAAAGGGTGCGTAGGCGGACTAATAAGTCAGTGGTGAAAGCCTGTAGCTTAACTATAGAATTGCCATTGAAACTGTTAGTCTTGAGTTTGGTCGAGGTGGATGGAATGTATCATGTAGCGGTGAAATGCTTAGATATGATACAGAACACCGATTGCGAAGGCAGTTCACTAGGCCAATACTGACGCTGAGGCACGAAAGCATGGGGAGCGAACAGGATTAGATACCCTGGTAGTCCATGCCGTAAACGATGCATACTAGGTGTTGGCCTTTCGGGGCCAGTGCTGCAGTTAACGCATTAAGTATGCCACCTGGGGAGTACGTCGGCAACGATGAAACTCAAAGGAATTGACG
>JAEPQQ010000157.1 GCA_017640445.1 Bacteroidia bacterium
ATTGCTCCGGTACAAATGGGTTACGCGCAAGAGGAATGCTGTCGCGGTTGTAGAGGTCCCAATACCTTTTTGGAACGGCAAACGGTAAGTGAGGGCGGAAATACCCAAGTGCAAGAAAGAAAGGTTGATCTCCGTTTGCCAATCGTGAGAGTGTTTTTTTCGCAAGTTCAGTTTGAGCACCATCGTAATACATGGTGTCATGCACGTCTTCCATTTCCCATGCCGGGCCGTTGTTCCAGCCGTCGGCGTAGTAGTTAGGCCGCTTTGCTACCAACATGTCGCGTTTGATCTTCTGAAGTCGCTGTGTTTCCTCGTTTACATAAAACGTCTCCCCATCGCGTTTAAGCCACTCGGTCCGTTTGTATCTGGCAGGACGTAAGTCGGGCTCATCCCAAGAAACCGAGTCGGGCATATAATTGTGGAAAATCTTACCAATACAGGCTGTACGGTATCCAAACTTGTGAAAATGTTGCGGCAGGGTAACTACAGAAGGATGAAGCTTTCTGAATTTGTCGCCCAGATGCCAAACCCGGGTGGAGTCGGGTCGCAGTCCGGTGGTTAAACTCGCTCTCGAAGGAGCACATACCGCTGCCTGGCAGTAGGTGTTACGGAAAGTAGTTCCCGTTTTGGCAAATGCATCCAGGTTAGGCGAAACAATATACCCGTTGTCGTATACACCCAGGTTTGGTCCAAGATCGTCGATGGAAACGAACAAAACATTGATAGGTCTTTTACCACCGGTTGTTTTCTTTGGGCCATGAGGTCTGTTTTTACAGGCAAATACAAGAAGAGCGAGCAATATCGCCAGCGAAAACTGGGATACCACAATATATTGGCGATTCATGCAACTAATTTTGAGTCAAGAAAGATAGTAAGAGTTTAAGACTAATGCTTGTGCGCATCGTAATACGCGTCAATCCGTTTAAGCGCCTGCTCCTTTTCCGGGTTGCTTAACCAACTGGCACTAAAACTATTCTTGGCCAGGGTTACGAGCTGTGGTTTGGTTAACGACAGTGCTTGTGCCACGGCCTCATAGTTCTCATTGAGATAACCACCAAAGTAAGCCGGGTCATCTGAATTGAGAGTGACCAGTAACCCATGGTCCATCATGGCAAGCAGGGGATAGGTGTTGAGGTTCTTAATTACTTGCAGTGCCTTGTTAGAAAGTGGACAAAGTGTCAATGGTATTTTACGACTTGCAAGTCGCTTTACCAATAAGTCGTCGTCGAGACACCGGTTTCCGTGATCAATTCGGATTACATGAAGCCGGTTTATGGCTTCCCATATATAGTCAGAAGGTCCCTCTTCGCCGGCATGTGCTACTAACCGGAATCCGTGTAATCCCGCCTGTTCAAATACCCGTTCAAACTTAGACGGGGGGTGACCAACTTCAGATGAGTCGAGTCCTACTCCATCGATTCGGTCTTTGTGCGGGAGAGCTGACTCTAGCGTTTTGAACGCAGCCGACTCAGGCAAGTGGCGAAGAAAACACATGATGAGTCTGAAGGAAATACCGAGTTTTTCCTCACCATCACTCAGGGCTCGGTAAATTCCATCCAGCACGGTATCAAAGGCAACGCCTCGGTCGGTGTGTGTTTGTGGGTCGAAGAACACCTCGGTATGGTGTACCTGTTGCTCGTGAATCTTGAGAAGGTAGGCCCATGTTAAGTCATAAAAATCCTGTTCGTGCAAAAGGACTTGTGCACCCTGGTAATAAATGTCAAGAAATTCCTGGAGGTTATTGAATTGATATGCGGCCTGGAGCTCTTCAACAGAGGTATATGGAAGCTTAATCCCATTTCGCTTTGCAATTTCAAACATGAGCTTAGGTTCAAAACTACCCTCAATATGAAGATGCAGTTCTGCCTTGGGTAAACCCTTAATAAACTGTGTAACGGAGACTTCCATAACCTATCGTTCCGAATATAAGGTATAAAGGGCAGAAACGAGGTATAAAAGTGACGAGTCGATTCTTCTTTCTGATATTGTACCAGTGGACGCCTAAACCGATGTGTTTTTTCCGGTTGTCAATCGAAACCGGCCGCTTGTTTTTCTCCTCCAATACGGGCCCTTATTCGCGTGTATCACGCGGATATCATGAGGTTCTTAAAAAAGTCTTAAATGCTGATTTTCATCCGGTTATATTTCTTTTTTGTCGGAAATTCACACCGAAAGAGGCGAAAATATCGTCTTGTTGGCAAAGTAACCACCCTGGTTACTGAACACTTTAACGACATAATTGGAATGAAAAATTTTAGACTTTTTTTGACTTTGTTGATCGCGGCGGTTTTTAATGTAACGAACACCGTTGCACAAACGTATTGTACACCGCCTTCTTAT
>JAEPQQ010000158.1 GCA_017640445.1 Bacteroidia bacterium
TACTGGATCAACTGGAACGAAATTTTAGGCGTAAATGATCGATTTTATTCAAAAATACTTCCCTGTATTAGCGTTACAGCAACGAAAAACCTCTTTATTTCTCATAGCACTTATATGCATTACAGTTAGTGGTTGCAGTGTTTTTGACCGAGAAGAAGATATTCCAGCATACCTATATATTGACTCGTTTGAGTTAACCACAAAATCGGATAACAGTCAGGGCAGCAATGCACACGACATACTTGACGCCTGGGTGTATGTAAACGGGCAACTCATTGGGGCGTTTGAAGTTCCAGCCATGGTGCCGGTTTTAGAAAAAGACACGGCCCGGGTTACCATACTGGCGGGTATTAAGAAGAATGGCCGAAGCGACGACCGTGAGATTTACCCCTTCTATCAAGGTGTTCAGGACACCATGATACTGGTTCCGGGTAAGATTGACTCCATTTTCCCAAGCCTTACTTACCACGACTCTACCACTTTTGTTTGGATTGAAGATTTTGAAGATCGCGCTATCAGTTTTGAACCAAGCGGAACAAATGTTGAAGAAGACTCCATGCACCTGACGTTTGATCCAAACGAGGTGTTTGAACACAGCGCCCAAAGTCAGGTATCGGCATATGTGGAATTTGACTCTGCCGACCAGAAATTTGAAAATGCCACCATCAGTAAGTTTACGATACCAGGTAACTCTTCTGCTTACCTTGAACTGAACTACAACCTGGAGACTTCAATGCAAGTTGGTTTTTATGCGTACGACCAATCCGGTACGCAGATAGACCGAATTCCTGTTCTGATCTTGTTTCCAACCAATGATGTTTGGAAAAAAAGCTATGTTAGTTTCAATGAAGATATAAGCAACCCACGGTTCGAAAACGCAACCTTCCGTGTATTTCTGGAGGCTTACGGCCCTGACGACAACCCCAATGGGCGCATCTACATTGACAACCTAAAGCTTGTACATTTTTGAAAATTCGATTCTATCGTTTCTTATACATCTTATCTGACTTCTTTGCAGGAGCCATTTCGTGGTTGTTGTTTTTCTTTTATCGATCCATCGTTCAGGAAGGAAAGAGCTTTAATGAAAGCCTGCAGGATTCAAACCTGTATTTAGGCTTGCTGGCCATTCCTGTTTTTTGGGTGTTTGCTTTTTATTTGTATGGTCAATATCACGAAGTATTACGAAAATCAAGGCTGAAAGAACTAAGCCGTGTATTAATTGTAAGTTTCTTTGGTTCCCTGGTGCTTTTCTTTGGAGTTCTGCTAGACGATGAGGTAATGGCATACACTTCGTATTACAGTTCCTTAATCGCTCTGTTTGGCTTTCATTTTACCATTACGGAGAGTTTCCGTGTAATTCTGACAACACAGATAGGAAAACGCATTAAAACCCGAAAAATAGGGTTTAAAACGGTTCTGATCGGCTCGGACGAGAAAGCCCTGGCGCTTTATGGTGAATTGGAAAACGCCAAAAAGAGTGAAGGGTATTTCTTTGAGGGATATGTAAATGTTAATGGAGAAGACAAGGGCTTGTTTAACGATTTGATTCCTCACCTTGGTTCGTATCGCGATTTGCCTCAAATAATTCAGGAACGCGAAATTGAGGAAACCCTGATTGCGATTGAGACCAGCGAGCACGAAAAAATCAACAAGATCATTGATCAACTAAGCGGCCTGGGTGTCAACATCAAGATCATTCCCGATATGTACGATATTCTTTCAGGAAGTGTTCGGATTAATAACATTCTAGGTGCCCTGTTAATCCAAATCAGCCCGTATCACATGCCCGACTGGCAAAAGAGTGTAAAGCGGTTCATGGATATTAGTTTTTCCACCCTGGCTCTGATACTTGGCCTACCTGTTTACCTGATTATTGGCATTGCTGTGTATACCACTAGCAAGGGCCCTATCTTTTTCAGTCAGGAGCGCATCGGCCTTGGAGGCAAACCGTTTAACATTTTTAAGTTCAGAACAATGTTCGTCGATTCGGAAAGGAGTGGCCCAATGTTGTCTTCGGAAGACGATCCTCGGATTACCCGAGTTGGGAAATTTCTTCGTAAAACCCGGTTGGATGAATTGCCCCAGTTCTACAATGTGCTAATTAATGATATGACCCTGGTAGGTCCACGCCCGGAGC
>JAEPQQ010000159.1 GCA_017640445.1 Bacteroidia bacterium
GTGAATGACCTGTTCAACATCCTCAATTGAATCGAAATACGCCAATGCCGTGTCCAACAGAGCGAGGGCACGCTTTGGTTGTTGGTTCCAGACCAACACCTGCGCCAACTTGATCTGGGCAAAATGTAACCGATTTCTCCTACCACTCTCTTGAGCCAGCTTCATCGCTCTATTTGCGTACACCTCTGCGCTGTCATAGGCTTTAACATGTCCAAACCAAGCAACCATAACGCTGTATGTGGCAGCCACTCTGTGATAACTTTTTTCTTCGAGGCTGATACGCACTGACCGTCTCAGGTATTTCTCAATGATTGGATTCAATGAGTCCTGATACGACGAATCTTTATTGTGTTGGAAGGTCTCAAAGAGCAGTGCTCCGATGTTATTACTGGCAGCAGCCTTAACACCGGGTTTTGCCTCTTCAATGTCAGCAGCCTGTCGATAATGCTCAATAGCTGTTGAGATGTCTTTTAGATAGTAGTACGCGTTTCCTAGTGATATTTCAGCGGCAGCCTGCCGAGCATACCACTTCTTTCTAGTTGCCAATACAACGCCCCGATGGAGGTTGTCAAACCCTTCATCCACGTATCCGTTTCCATATTCAAAGTTGCCTACTGCGTAGTAATATCCAAACGAATCCCCACTGGAAAAATCGCCCCAATTCCAGCTTTTAGCAACCAGATACAGTCTTCGAGAATCCTTGAAGTCTCCAGTTTCATTCGCATGAAACAGAGTATCGAGAACCTTGGTAAATTTTGAATTTACGGGAAAAGCCGACTGATACGCACCAGATTCTGGCTCAGCATAGATAACCTGCGCAAACAGCATCAGCACAATAGTCATGCATGTGTTTCTAAGCGTCAATTTCCCTGTTTTTAGTTCTGAGTTAAAAGTTGATCGGCAGCCCCCAGAAGGTATTAATCACCAACGAATTGTTCGGAGCTAAAATGCCAACCTCTCCCCCAAAAGTAACACCAAACAGTCTTTGTCGGTTCCCTGTGTATTTGAAACCGATCAAACCACCAAGGGTTGAACGAACTCCTGCGTCCTTAACGGCTTGCCTTAGTTCCTCTTTCGTTGGCGTACTTCGAAACCCGGTTCCTCGTGGCGAATAACTTGTTACAGGCATGAAAAGGACATCCGAATACAGTATCCATGTGTTGGAATTGGTGTATGCGCGGTTGTTGAGCTTTATTCGTTGATGAAAAAACCTTCTTACCTGGATACCTGCGGATATTCCATGGCTCCGATAATCGACATATCTTGGATTGGCATGCCCCTGAATCGGCACCCGGGCAAATGTTCCTTTGGTTCCGGAATACCCTGCTCTCAACTCGAGGTTCTTCTGTCGGGTTTGGGGGATATTGATAAATCTTGTAGTGGTGGTTTGAACATAACCTGATGATGTCGATTTCCTTCCTAACACAAAGCTTTGTTCTTCCTTCTTTTGTTTGGATCCGAGAGCATAGGTAACAGAAAGGTTAGTCCTTCTATAGTTCACCTCCGTTATCAATGCAGCCGATAGTTGAAGATTAAAGTCTACACCAAACTTATCCTTTATTGGAAAGTGTTGTACCCTCAAATTTGCATTGATCGACACATCCCCTTCGCCAAACTCAGATCGCGGTACGATAAAGTCTATGCCTAAGGCGCTCAAATCAATTTCGGTCTTCTTGAGATGCATTGGATCATCATCAAGAACGGTGTACTTAACGGTCTGGCCGCCGGCACATACCGACAACAACAGTAATAAGGGGAATACTAGTGATTTCATATTTCGATCTAATTTGTGATTAACGTTTAGCCTCCCATAAGCTACCATACTCCGGGTGTTCATTTTCTTTCAGCATCAACTGATTTATGGCCTTGGCAAAGCCTTCTGTAAACGCTTCGGTTTTTATCATTTGATGTAAAACCTGGTCGGCGCTTCCTTGATATTTCTTGCTATCCTTAAGTGATTTTGCCTCTGTGGTGGCCACCATAGAAAAATAGTTCGAGGCGGTTTTATAGCTTACGTTGGGTCCAAAGGCCTGAATATTCACCTTTGGGTCAAGCCCTTCCGATTGGAAGTTAAAATCAAGGTCAATGG
>JAEPQQ010000015.1 GCA_017640445.1 Bacteroidia bacterium
AGTTGAAAAGATACAGGTGTTTTGGGCCTGGTCTTCCTTTAGAATGTCAGCTTGCACAGTACCCCGCACCTGGCTTAAAGTGTCGGCTTTTATTTTGCCATATACGTCGGCGGGTAACACCTTGTCGCCGGTTAGACCAAGGAGCATTAGTCCGAGTCCGTCGTTGCCTTCTGGCAGTTCACCGTTATAAGTTGGCTGCTCAGTTCCTTTTTCGGAGAAGTAGGCATCAATCTTTTTCTTGACATCTTCTTCTAAACCGTTTTCCTTGATGTATAGCTCACACTGTTGGTCGATGGCTGCGTTCATAAAGAACCCCAGCAACATCGGGGCCGGCCCGTTGATGGTCATGGAAACAGATGTCATTTGGTGTGCCAGGTTAAAACCTGAGTACAATTTCTTGGCATCGTCCAGACAGCAGATGCTTACCCCTGCGTTACCAATCTTTCCATAAATGTCGGGTCGGTAATCCGGATCGTTTCCATAAAGAGTAACCGAGTCAAACGCTGTGCTGAGTCGTTTGGCTGGCATGTCACTACTCAAATAGTGGAAGCGCTTATTGGTTCGCTCCGGTCCGCCTTCTCCGGCGAACATACGTGTAGGGTCTTCTCCCTGTCGCTTAAATGGATAGATACCTGCGGTATATGGAAACTTTCCAGGCACGTTTTCCTGAAGATTCCATTGGAGCACATCTCCCCAGGCCGTATACTTTGGCAGGGCAACCTTGCTTATTTTCTGATGAGAGAGTGATTCAGTTTTGGTTTCCACCTTGATCTCCCGGTTTCGAACCAGGTAGGTGTATATATCATTGGCGTATGCCTCTTTCAGGCTGTCCCATTCGTCGATGACTATCTGTAGTTTCGGGTCGAAGTCGAGACTTACCTTACTGTAAGTTTCTTCCAGGTCCTTGATCAATCGATCGGCGTCTTCAACCTTGGTTTCGTTCAGCGTTTCAATCGTTTTACGAATGCTGTACAGCTTTTGGGCAATGTTGGATTGTTCTTTTGCCCATTTGTCGTACGAACGGTTGTTTTCTGCTATTTCAGAAAGGTATCGAACCCGCTTAGGTGGGATGATGTATATTTTTTCCGAGAGATCTTCTTCGGTTTCGTATGACGTCTCAAAGTTGCTACCGGTTTTTGCGTTAACCGTTTCAATCAACTTGCCGTACAACGCATTAACACCCGGGTCGTTAAACTGACTGGCAATGGTCCCGAAAACAGGCATGGATTCAGGATCCTGGTCAAACAATTTGTGGTTGCGCTGGAACTGCTTTTTTACATCACGAAGAGCGTCGAGTGCTCCACGCTTGTCAAACTTATTGATTGCAATAACGTCAGCAAAATCGAGCATGTCAATTTTCTCCAGCTGAGTCGCTGCGCCATATTCGGGAGTCATCACGTACAAGCTCATGTCACTGTGGTCTGTGATCTCGGTATCGCTTTGTCCAATACCAGAAGTTTCCAGTATGATGAGGTCGTAGCCTGCTACTTTCAAAATGTCTTTGGCTGTGTCAATATGCGCAGAGAGGGCCAGGTTGGCTTGTCGCGTTGCCAACGATCGCATGTAAACGCGTTCGTTGCGAATGCTATTCATCCGGATACGGTCACCAAGCAGGGCACCACCCGTTTTCCGCTTACTTGGATCAACCGAAATAATGGCGATCGTTTTATCTTCAAAATCGTTTAGGAAACGACGTACCAGTTCGTCTACAAGGCTACTCTTTCCTGCACCGCCGGTACCGGTAATACCAATAACCGGGGTTTGGATTTGAGCCGCTTCCGCTTTTATAGAGGCCAATAAGTCTTTGTTTTCATCCGGGTAGTTTTCCGCCGCGGAGATAACTTTGGCAATAGACATCTTGTTTTTGTTACGGAACGAATCCACCTCACCATTGAGCGAATAACCTGTTGGGAAGTCCGACTGTTCAACCAGGTCGTTAATCATTCCCTGAAGGCCCATCGAACGGCCATCGTCGGGATGATAGATGCGTGTTATTCCATAGCTCTGAAGCTCTTCAATCTCGGATGGGAGGATGGTTCCTCCGCCTCCGCCAAACAACTTTATATGACCAGCACCTTTTTCCTGAAGCAGGTCGTACATATACTTGAAGTATTCGTTATGTCCACCCTGATAGCTAGTCATGGCGATGGCGTTTGCATCTTCCTGAATAGCTGTGTTAACTACTTCCTCAGCACTGCGGTCGTGCCCCAGGTGGATAACCTCACAACCTGTAGACTGGATGATCCGGCGCATCACATTGATGGCAGCATCATGACCATCAAATAAAGAGGCCGCGGTTACAATTCTTACTTTATGGTTTGGAGTATACGGATGTTGATTGCTCATAGTGCCAATTACGAGGTGCAAAGATATTGTTTTCGAATCAGGCGTAAAAGAAAAGCGGCCATTTGAAGTGGCCGCTTTAAGCTCATAAATAGAGCATGATTAAGTAATTGTTTAATTTCATCATCCTCCCGGATGGTGTAGTAGTAAGTAGTAAAAACAGAGTCTTAATAATTTTCTTAAGTAGAGTATTTAGTATTTATCAAATATTTTTAAACTCTTTTGTAATCATCAGTAAGTGCTAGAGTAATTTCAAATGCTGTGCCAGATGGAAGGGTTTAGAGCTTGTTTTGGTTGTAAGTTGCTGATTATTAGGTGTTTGTCTTACAGTTAGGCGATAGGTGGGCCAGCGTTAATGGTTCAACATTTTCCCATAATGACACTTTTGTCTAGTTTTTAGAATTTGAACCAAAGTGGGATTGTGGTCAAAAAAAGAGGCCACCAGGTAATTCTGATGGCCTCGAAGCTCGAAATTAGAGCAAGGTTAATAATAAAAGTAGTCGTTTAGTTTTACCTAAATCTGCTTAGCAGTTTAAGCTTTCATCGCATGTAAGTAATAATAGTAAGTAGTGTAGTGTAGTATTTATCAAATATCGTGTTGTGTACTATGTCAATCTCTTGGACCAACATAGTTTCAATCCCCGTGCCATTGTGGGTTTATGTATAGTGCTTGCGGTATTAATGTGCTGATTGTTAGCGATTTGTGTGTTTTGAGGTTGTTTTACAGGTTGTCTGAATGTTGGGAATTATTCCCAAATTGAACAAATTGTCTCAAAAATAGACAGCTGTGTTTTAAGGTATTTTGACAAGCAAGAGAGTCTATGTCACAAATTTTCGCACCTTTGTTGCATGTTCATTGTTCGAGGCCTTTTTGGCTTGGCTATACTAATCGCCATCGCCTTCATTTTTAGCAAGAATCGAAGATCTATTAACTGGAAGCTCGTTGGAACCGGTATCGGCCTCCAACTGATCCTGGCGCTTCTAATTTTTAAAGTCCCTGGTGTAGATAAGGCCTTTGGCATGGTTGCTACGGGTTTCACCAAGTTGCTTTCATTCACCGACGATGGAGCCAAATTTGTATTTGGTACCTGGCCAGATATGACCAAGCTCTTTGCCGTTGAAACAAATGCTGCGGGAGAGATTGTGGAAGTTGGTCATGTGGTAGGTTTTGTGTTTGCGTTTAAGGTATTACCAACCATTGTATTCTTTTCGGCGCTTACCTCATTGCTTTATTATCTGGGCATCTTGCAGAAGATTGTATATGCGTTTGCCTGGGTGTTGAGCAAGACAATGAAATTATCAGGAGCAGAAAGTTTAGCGGCAGCTGCCAATATCTTTATCGGGCAAACGGAGGCTCCGCTGGTGGTGAAGCCTTACATTGCCAATATGACCAAGTCTGAGATTATGAGTCTTATGACAGGCGGTATGGCAACCATTGCAGGTGGTGTGTTTGCGCTGTTTATTGGCTTGCTCGGAGGCAGTGACGAACTGCTGCAGCAACAATTTGCCAAGCACTTGTTAACGGCGTCCATCTTATCAGCTCCTGCAGCCCTGGTATTGGCTAAGGTGTTGGTACCTGAAACCGAGGAAGTAGAAACCGACCTGAAGATTGATAAAAGTAAAATTGGTTCAGGGGCCATAGACTCCATATCGGTTGGTACCGGAGAGGGAGTGAAGCTGGCCGTTAACGTAGGGGCCATGCTCATGGTCTTTATCGCCTTTATATCTCTTGTAAACTACTTGTTGTTTGATTTGATAGGGCACTATACGGGTCTTAATGGCGTAATTGCCGATCATACCATTTACAACGGTTTAAATCTTCAGATGATTCTGGGATATCTGTTTGCTCCACTTGCCTGGGTAATTGGAATTGAGTCGCAGGATATTGTACTGGCGGGACAGATGCTAGGTGAAAAAACGGTAATCAATGAAGTGATCGCCTATTTCTCGCTCCGTGATTTTATGGGTGGAGATACGCCTCAACTCAGCCAAAAGACCATTACCATGATGACGTATGCGCTTTGTGGTTTTGCCAACTTTTCGTCCATCGGTATACAAATTGGTGGAATTGGTGGGATTGCGCCTAACCAACGCGCCCGGTTAGCGAAACTTGGGATGCGTGCACTTCTTGGAGGAACCCTGGCCTGTTTGATGACAGCTGCCATTGCGGGTATGTTCTTTTCTTAAATCCCTACCATTTATGAACAGAGGTTTTCTGTATGGCGACGGTTTTTTTGAAACCATGTTTTTGATTGACGGAGAGTCGCCTTTGATGGATCATCACCTCTCACGGGCAAAATGGGCCGCTGAATGGTTGGAAATGGAATGGAATGCTTCCTGGACGACCGACTATTTTGCATCGGAAATAAAGCAACTAAACAAAGGTCACAATGTGGCTCGAATCGATTTTTACCGAAATGGGGGAGGTTCCTACGTACCGGATTCGAATGCCATGGCCTGTCAGATTTCGTTTAAGGACCATGAAGTTTCCAATAGTCTGTTTCCGGTTACTTCCAACGATTTTGCCGAGCTCTCAATCAACATTTCCAAACTTCGGCCCGTACCAGTGGCGTTGTACAACGAATTTCGAAAACCCATCACGCCCTGGTCGCAGTTTAAGTCTACATCGGCTATGTTCTATACAAAAGCCGGTTTGTTTCTGAAACGACAGCCTGACGTTGAGGACCTAATTTTGCTCAACGAGTCGGGGAACATCTGCGAAGGTTTAACCAGTAATGTGCTTATTCATTACCGGGGAAGATGGATTAGTCCGGCATATGATCAAGGGGCGGTGGAAGGCGTTTTTCTAACCCATATGCAGGCTCATATGCCCGTTGAACGCACCGTTGTTAGCCTTGACATGATAACCGGGGCTGATGACATCCTCCTGTCGAACGGGGTTCGAGGAATTCGAAAAGCTTCATTAATACGATAAAATCTCGGCCATTCGGATGAGATCGGGGTTTACCTTCTTTGATTTACCTATGGCTTCCTCAAAATCAGTCAGTACCACGTTGCCGCCCTGGATTCCTACAGCTTTCGATGTGTACCCTTCCAACAGTGCCAAAACGGCGTTGTATCCAAGCTGACTGGCAAGAACACGGTCCTTTGCCGTAGGGCTTCCACCGCGTTGTATATGACCGAGAATCGTCGTTCGCACATTGATATCTGTGAACTCTTCCTTGAGCTTCTTTTCAACGGCCTTGGCGCCACCTTCTTCATCGCCTTCAGACACCACTATAATACTAAAGGCCTTTGACCTTCTGCCGGTACGTTTGAAGTGTTCAATTATTCGAGACATCTCACCTCGATCTTCAGGAATAAATATGCCTTCAGCGCCACCCGATATTCCTACTGCCATGCCAATGAAACCTGCATCTCGTCCCATAACTTCAACCAGGAACACGCGGTTGTGCGAATCAGCTGTATCCCGAATTTTATCTATGGCATCTACGGCTGTATTAATTGCGGTATCGTAACCTATGGTAAAATCGGTTCCGAATAAATCGTTGTCAATAGTGCCCGGAAGTCCAATGGTAGGAATCTTGTGCTCTTGATAGAGTTTCAGCGCGCCTGTGTATGAACCATTTCCTCCAATACAAACGAGTGCTTCAATTCCTTGCGATTTTAAATTGGCAGCGGCGCGCGCCCGTCCTTCCACAGTGCGGAAGGCTTCGCAACGAGCCGTTTTGAGAACGGTGCCACCCATTTGAATGATGTTGGCTACCGACCGTGAGTTGAGTTCAATAAACTCGTTGTCAATCATTCCCTGATATCCTCGCTTAATTCCAACTACTTCCAGCTTGTGGTAGAGGGCCGTACGTACCACAGCTCTAACACATGCGTTCATGCCAGGAGCGTCTCCGCCCGAAGTGAAAACACCTATTCTTTTCATAATTCGTTCACAAAGGAGCACAAAAAAGGCCGATGAGCAATCATCGGCCTTCATCAAATTTTTATAATCGACTTATTCCTCTACAAGCACTTGTACAGAAATTGTGTCGTCAACACCAATTGAGGTAATTTTAACCAAAACGTGTTTTCCGTTTGCGCTTACAGGTCCAACGTAGAATACATCACCTTCAGCGATCTCAACGTTGTCTGTTCCAGCAGCAGAACTTCTGATTTCATCCAAAAGTTCTTCTGAATCGTCCATAGTACCAAACTGACCAGAAGAGTAAGAAGTCTTACGGATCTTCGTTGCGTTTTTAGTAGCCCAGTTAGCAACTGATGGCAACCAGGTTTGAACAGTTGTAGAGCTTGCAGCTCCAAGGTAAGAAGTACCTGTGTTTTCGTCTTTTACATAGATAAGGTCAATGTTCTCTGAAGCAGCAGCTGCGTCAGCCAACAATTTAACACTGATGTCTTCAAGGCTCAAAGAAGAACCAACAGAGCTGGAAAGTTGGTTTCCAAGAGTAACATCAATCTTACGGATTGGACCAGGAACGGTTGTTCTGTTAAACGTAATAGATCGTTCAGTTGAGTTACCGTCTTTATCTGTAACCGTAAAGAACCAGGTTTCAGAACCAGGAGTAGCTTCAACGGTGTTGTTAAAGTCTATGGTGAATGACGTTTCGTTGATCGTAGTGTCACATATTGTACAGTTCAAAGGAGCCACACGAGAACCACCATCATAACTAACCGTAATTTCAAGTTTCTCAATCTTGCTTTCATGTGAAGCAGAAAGACCTACTTTGAAGTCAGATCCTGCAATGATGTCACCATCAGCAGAAGTGTAACCTGCACCTGCAAGGAAGTTAAGAACTGGTTTTTTTACTTCAGGCTCATCCGTGCCACATGAAGATAGAACTAACGTACCGATTGCGGCAAACGCGATCAATAGGTTGAATTTAAGGTTTTTCATTTTGTATTGTCTATAAGTTTTCTGCAAAGATAGAAATCACAACAAATTTTTTGATGTAATTGCCCAAAGTTAACTCTTTTCTTACAAGTATGGTATTAGGTTGGATCGACTGGTTGATCATTATTGGGTTCTTTGCGCTCTCAATAGGGATTAGCTTCCGTTATAAAAAGACCGGTGAGTCGGGCTTGTCGGGCTTTTTTCTTGGAGGGCGCAATATGCCCTGGTATTTAGCGGGTTTAAGCATGGTGGCTACCACGTTTGCGGCGGATACACCTTTGGCGGTAACCGAACTGGTGGCCCAGGGAGGAATTGCCAAGAACTGGCTTTGGTGGAACTCGTTGGCGGGAGGTTTGCTTACCACCATCTTTTTTACCAGGCTTTGGCGTCGTTCCGGTGTCTTAACTGAGGTAGAGTTTATCAATATACGGTACAGTGGGAAAGCAGCTCGTTTTTTGAGAGGTTTTAAATCGGTGTACCTCGGCTTGTTCATTAATGTAATGATCATCGCCTGGGTCAATCAAGCCTTTATCGCACTTATACAGGTGTTTTTCGATGTAGAAGGGGATACACTTTTTCTCATTACAGCCTGTGCCATGTTGTTTGTTGTTATCTACTCGTCGATATCCGGTCTTAAGGGAATAGCGGTTACCGATGCCGTTCAGTTCGTTATAGCTATAGTGGGTTGTATCATTCTGGCGGTTATTGTGTTGAATAGCTCCAAAATTGGTGGGGTCGCTGGTCTGAAGGAGAAGCTTCCTGAAACGGCGTTTGCCTTTTTTCCGGCTATTAACGGTGCGAGTTTAGGAAAAGGGTTTGCACTTACCCTAACCACGTTTCTAACCTATGTAGGTGTTTTGTGGTGGAGCAGTTGGTATCCGGGTGCAGAACCTGGTGGAGGTGGGTATGTGGCCCAAAGGATGATGGCGGCAAAAGATGAGAAGAACTCATTTTTTGCAACGTTGTTCTTTCAGGTGGCACATTACTGCTTGCGGCCATGGCCATGGATTATTGTGGCACTTTGTGCATTGGTGCTCTATCCCGATCTGGGCCCGAGCGAACAAAAACTGGGATATGTAATGGCTATGAAGGAATTCCTTCCCGTTGGCCTGAGAGGCATGTTGTTGGTGGCTTTTCTTGGAGCCTATATGAGTACGATATCTACCCAGCTCAATTGGGGGGCGAGTTACCTCGTGAACGACTTGTACGTACCCTTTATTGACAAAGAACGAGGCGGCGGTGAGGCTGCTAACGATAAGAAGCTCGTTAAAATCGGCCGAATTGCTACTTTTTTGATTATGATCGTTGGACTGTACATTACCACATTAATCACAACCATTACCGGAGTTTGGGAGTTTATTTTTCAATGCGGAAGCGGACTCGGATTGGTTTTGATCTTACGGTGGTTTTGGCATAGAATTAATGTTTGGAGTGAAATAACTGCCACAATTGCACCTTTTGTGGTATATGGTTCCATTCAGGTGAAACGCTTTGTTTTTGAAAAAGCGTATCTGATGAACCATACGCTGGAGGAGTTGGAAACGGCTAAGGCAGACTTGTGGTATTACGACTTTGCTTACGGAGTACTTTTGTCCGTTGGAGTTACCACTCTGGTATGGGTGGTGGTTACCTATCTCACTCCGCCAACAGAGCAAAGCGTGCTGGAACGATTCTATGAAAGAGTAAGGCCCAAAGGGGTTTGGGGTAGCTTTGGGTCGCCGGATAATTCATCGTTGAAATGGTTGGGAATCGCCTGGATCATGGCTGTGATAATGGTATACAGTGCCCTGTTTTTGAGCGGGAAAATCATTTTTCATGAGTGGAACGAGGCTCTCTTGTATCTTGCTAGCGGAGTAATTTCCTATCTTATTTTTATGCTTTCTGCGCGAAAGGGTCGTCTTTTTGACTAGCCTGGCACGACAATTGTCAATATATCTGTCGCGATTAAAACAACTATAATCTGACACATTGACAATGTTTGATAAAGAATCTACATTTTTCCACCTGGAGACCGACGATGACATCGACAACCCGGGTTTCGTTACCCTGATGACTCAGGATGAGGAGAATGAAATAAACAAAGAAGAATTCCCGGATGAGTTACCGTTGCTACCACTTCGTAACACGGTGTTGTTTCCCGGGGTAGTGTTTCCAATAACCCTGGGACGGGATAAATCGATCAAGCTCATTAAAGAGGCGTATAAATCCACCAAGACCATTGGTGTGGTATCGCAAAAGGATGCAAAGATCGAAGACCCCTCGATTGAGGATTTGCACTCTATGGGAACAGTGGCACAAATCGTAAAGATGATTCGCATGCCAGATGGCAACACTACAGCCATCATTCAGGGTAAAAGAAAATTCAGAATTGCCCAGGTTACGCAAACCGAGCCGTACTTTAAGGCACGTGTTACACCCGAGATTGAGAAAAAGTACAAATCGGATAAGAGCTTTAAGGCGCTTTTGAGTTCGGTAAAGGAAATGGCAACACAGATTGTGGAACTGTCACCTAATATTCCAACTGAGGCCAATTTTGCCCTAAAGAATATTGACAGTCCTAACTTTCTGATCAACTTTATTGCTTCTAACCTCAATGTGGAGATCGATCAGAAGCAAACTATTTTAGAGTTCGACAATCTGCCTCAGAAGGCGGAGCAGGTATTGCAACACCTTACCAAAGAGCTACAGGTTTTGGAGCTAAAGACCCAGATTCAATCAAAGGTAAAGGTCGACCTTGATAAACAACAACGTGAGTATTACCTGCACCAACAGATTCGGGCCATTCAGGAAGAATTGGGTCAGGATTCACCGGACCAGGAAATCGAAAAGCTAAGAACGAGAGGGGCAGAAAAGAATTGGAACCCGGAAGTAGCTAAAGCGTTTAGTAAAGAACTGGACAAACTACAAAGAACAAATCCGGCTGCACCCGACTATTCAGTTAGTTTGAATTATGCCGAATTGCTTCTGGAACTTCCCTGGGGCGAATATTCAAAAGACAATTTCAACCTAAGCCGTGCCAAGAAGACCCTCGATGCTGATCACTTTGGACTTGAAAAAGTGAAGGATCGTATTCTGGAATATCTAGCTGTTCTGAAACTTAAGGGCGATATGAAGAGCCCGATATTGTGTTTGTATGGCCCTCCGGGTGTTGGTAAAACCTCGCTAGGAAAGTCGATAGCTAAAGCAGTTGGCCGCAAATATGTTCGTATGTCGCTTGGAGGCTTGCACGACGAGGCAGAGCTTAGAGGACATCGGAAGACCTACATTGGGGCTATGCCCGGCCGAATTATTCAGTCGTTGAAAAAGGCACAAACCTCAAACCCAATCTTTGTATTGGATGAAATTGATAAAATCGGTAACGATTTCCGTGGTGATCCATCGTCTGCTTTGTTAGAGATTCTCGATCCCGAGCAAAACAACTCGTTCCACGACAATTATGTTGACCTGGACTACGACTTGTCAAAGATCATGTTTGTTGCAACTGCGAACCGACTGGACACAATTCAGCCGGCGCTTTTGGATCGAATGGAGATCATTGAGATCAATGGCTACACCCAGGAAGAAAAGATTGAAATCGCTAAAAAATATTTGATTCCTAAACAACGCAAGGAACATGGTTTAAAGGCCGGACAGTTCAAGCTGAGCGATGGGGTGATTGGAAAGGTGATTGACGAGTATACAAGAGAAAGCGGAGTTCGGGGTCTGGAGAAGAAAATAGCTTCGTTGGCACGTTACCGTGCGAAACAGATTGTCGGAAAAGAAGAAGGCCTGGGCAAGGTTACGGCGAAAGACGTGCTAAAAATCCTGGGCAATCAACGCATCGAAAAAGAACAGTATCAGGATAACGATACGGCTGGTGTTGTAACCGGACTGGCCTGGACCTCGGTAGGAGGGGAGATACTGTTTGTGGAGAGTAGCATGACACGTGGAAAGGGTAAGCTTACCCTAACCGGGCAACTGGGAGATGTTATGAAGGAGTCGGCAATTACGGCACTTACATACATCAAAGCGAATTCGGAGTATCTCGACATCGACTACAAGGTGTTTGACAACTACGATTTTCATGTGCACTTCCCTGCGGGCGCTGTGCCAAAGGATGGCCCTTCTGCAGGTATAACCATTCTTACTTCATTGGCGAGCTTGATTACCCAACGCAAGGTGAAATCACATTTGGCAATGACCGGAGAGATTACCTTACGAGGAAAAGTCTTACCCGTTGGTGGAATTAAGGAAAAGATACTGGCGGCAAAGCGGGCGGGTATTAAGGAAATTGTTCTCTCGGAAATGAATAAGAAAGATATTCAGGATATTCCGGAGCACTATCTCAAGGATTTGAAGTTCCACTACGTGAAGAATATGCTAAACGTATTGGACGTGGCTTTGACCGATGAGAAGGTTGAGGATTACAAAACCTGGTCGGTGGAAGCTTAAGCCGTCAACAGATTATTGAACATAAAAAAAGCGAGTGGAAACCACTCGCTTTTTTTATAGAATATTTTTTGTCTATCGAGGAGTAGAGCCTCCTTGATTCGTAAATGCGTCCATGTCGAACAGTAAGGTAAAACGAACTGTGTTTTGAAGTGGGTGTTGGTTTTTGAATGGCATTAGGTAAGAAATGTCAAGTCCAAAAACGTTGTAGTGAATACCAGCTCCTAATGTTAAGTACTTACGTCCGCCTTTTGTTTCAGATTCGTGGAAATAACCAGCGCGAATTGCAAATGCATCGTCGTACCAGTATTCCATACCAACATTAGTGATAAACTCTCTCATTTCCTCTCTAAACCCTCCTGGAGCGTCTCCGAAAGAGGAGAACATGCCTGACAATACAGGAGCGTCTGAAGTGGTCCATCCAACAATCTGGCGTGTGCCGTCATCGAAGATAGAGTCTTGTCCGCTGCCGTTTTGCAGGTATAAAGGCTGAGGTGTAGGAACCATCAACTTGTTGAAGTCAACGCCAAATCCAATTCGGTTGTGCTCATCAATTTCAGTTTCCCAAAAAGTACCTATTCGAAGATTGATTGGAATAAAATCTCGGTTAGCAGCATTGGTATAGGTGATCTTAGTTCCCATATTGGTGATGCTCGCACCGAAAGCCCAATCGTAATTACGGCCGTTGATCTTGATTTTGTCCTTGTAGTAAGCGCCCATGTCTCCGGCAACACCCTGACCAGGTCGGATGTCTACGTTTGTTGCGCGTTGTGAAACCAAGCGACTGTTGATGTATCGTGTAGCAATACCAAAAGAGAATTTCTTAGAAAGTTGAAGGGAGTAAGAAAGGTCAAAAGCAAATTCTTTTGGTTCATCACTACCTTGTGGGTTTCCAAATTCATCTGTGAATTGTATGTTACCTAAGCTAAAGTATCGCAGTGAACCAGCTACCGTTCCACGACCCTTGTCTCCAACTTTTGAGTATCCTGATAAGTAGTAGAACCAGATGTCTGGAACAAGACGTCTCAACCATGGAGCTGCACCTAGCGAAAGTCCGGCGTTTTGCTCAATAAATGCCATCTTTCCAGGGTTCCAATGAAGACCATTTGCGTCAGGCGAGGTCGCGACACCAATATCTCCCATACCGGCTGCCCGTGCATCGGGGGTAATGGTTAAAAAAGGAACTGCAGTAGTAATGGTGTTAAGTTGTCCCAGTAGGTTCTCGTCGGTTTGTAAACCTCCTTGAGCGAAGGCTATTTGTGATGATAACAGCGCTGTTAACGCCATTAAGATCGATTTTACTTTACTTGTTATTTTCACAATAGAATACGTCTTTTAGTCTTTAACGCTAAAGGCAAATTTATATTTTTATTTTGACTCCAACTATTTTAATATCACCAATTTCTGAGTAGCATCGGCGGTTTGACCGTCTTCGCTGCGCACGGTGATTTTGTATAAGTACACGCCTCTTGCCAGTTGATCGCCATACTCGTCCTTACCGTCCCAGTGGATATCATCAAAATGACCATCCGCCTGCGTGGTTGATGAGTTAAACGACTTAACCACACGACCAGTTGGTGTAACCACCTGAATCAAAACGTCAAGGCCCTGGCCCGATTTGTTATGGTCAAAGTGGAAGTCTGTACTGGTGGTAAACGGGTTAGGAAAGTTAAGCAAGTTGTTAATTGCCAGTTGGTCGCCTGAAGCAACTACGAATTCTGTGTTGTCTTCAGATACATTGTTATACACGTCCCAAACACGCACCTTTAGGGTGTGTTTACCGGGAGTGAGGTTTTCCATGTTGTATCGAACCTCACCTTCCTGATAAGAGTCGAGCGTAGCCTGATAAAAGTCGTTTAACACAATGGTTTGTTCATTTTCAGTACCTGCATCCAATATGGCCGTAATGTCCCGACCAATTCCGTTACCAACTGTATTGATTCCGTTTTCGTCAAATACCTTGCAGAGCAATAGGGGGGATGGGTTGGTAGTTCCACCAAAAACCCAACTTTCATCGTTCATAAAGAGATCAACATCCGGGCCTTTTTTGTCATCCGCGATATCAGTAATAGATCCGCCAACGGTGATGCTTTTATCGAAGCCACTGGCGCCAATCTTGCCATCCTTGGCGAAGTACGATATTTTGCCTTGACCAAAGTTGTAAGAAATGTCTTTTGGAACCACAAACTGGAACGAGAACTTTCCGTTTGTAGCAGTTACCTGCCCTCGGTAAATCACACTGTTTTGAAGCTTGTAGTTGACCTGGAAACTTTTGTCCGGATCGTTAGCAAGTGTTTGGTAGTCAAGGAACTTGTCAAAAACTGTTGGGTATACAATCCCGTTAAACGTAGAGTCTAAACGTCCGTCTGGCGTGTGAATTTCTCCAGAAATTTTAATGGTAGAAAACGCCTTAAACGTATCGATTGGTTGAACACCAATAAGCGAGTCGTTGATGTGTGTGCTTACTACCCTGTGTTCGGGGATGGCCAATTTCATTGCAGGGTCGGCAAGAAGCGAGAAGTTTCTTAGGTTAACGGCTTGCGACGACCGGTTCTTGCTGTTAATGAAGGTTTCACCAAGGAACTGAACCCCGCTGTCTGCACGAACAATGTTGTCGTTCCAAATACGAGCACTGATTTGTCGGTTAAGTGTGATACGTACAAGGCGCATAGTGGTTACCAATCCAACGGCACCGCCGTTTTTGTTAAACAACATAAGCTCGCCAGGAGAGTCTTGAGCAGGATCGTCAAATCGACTGAGCTCACAGGTGGCTGTTACCATAAGGGCAAGCTGGTCGTAATTGTCCCAGCCTCTGATTTCATTTCGCGTTACCACACGCTCGTGCGCCATGCCACTTGTTCCACCATGACCTAGATAGTTGAACACCAGGGTGCCCCGTTCAAACGATTTGGTTACCGCGAGGTTAACATCCGGGTATTTTTCTCCACTCCCAAAACTTTGTTGTTCATACGCATCGAGGTAAATTTTGTCAATGTTGAAAACGGGCTCTTGACTATTTACGTAGTTAAAGGCCGTTTCGGTATCGTTTACATGGGCGGAGGCATCCTCATCGTCGCCCAGAAACGTGATTCGGTTTTGCCAGTCCCCAAAGAAAGCAGGATCGTGGTAATGGATGATCTTGTCAACCATGGTTTTGGCCTGATCTACTGTTCTACATGGTATACGTCCTATACCAATGTCCAGGCCTTCTACGGTAAGGTCTACGTCGTAGTGTCCTTCCGACTCATCAAGAATGGCGTAAAAGTCGTCAGATGAGTAGGAGTTTGTAGGATTCGTTGTGTTTCTGCTCTGAAACGTAGGAATAAAGTTGGTGTTGTCTTCTATCCGGTTTTTGAAATCGTAGCTTCCATCACCCATCAAAAGCACATGCTCCAGTTTTTTTCCTGAGGCATTACCTCGTTTGTAAAACATGCGAATGAAGTCGCGCAGGGCCACTGGGTCCTGCTTTCCGGCCGAAAACTCATCGTAAATACGTTTAGTGTTAACTACCGCAACGTGTTGACTATAATGATTGCGGTGAAATTCTGCAAGCCGATTGGATTGTTCTTCGAAGTCCGGGTGGGTAATGATGACAAAATCGTGATCACGCAGACCATGAAGGTTTTGATTCTCTACTTTACCAACAAAAACGGCATTCGTCTCGGACCCTGGTTTAAACAGCGCAAAATGAACTGGTTTCTGATCGGTGGTTAAAACAACAGCATTTTTACCCGCATCGGTAAACGTTGACTGAATACCGGGGTTAAAGAAGTCGGTAACGTTCCAAATGGTATAACCCGAACCATCGAATTGGTATTTGACGTTTGCGTAATCAGCAGCCTCCTTACTGTGAACCATGGTCTGGTTGCCCGAGTTAGTAAGGTTCACAGGAACCTCTAAGGTGTAATAGTCGATCCAGGCATTTCCTTCTGTACCGTTTGAATTGTAGTTGTAATTAATACTAACGGTGTTCCCAACCATGTTAAAGCTGTTACTCGAATAACCCAGATAGCCATAGGTGTCGTCATAGTCACCCGAAACCGTTGTAAAGGTTTTGGTGTACCATGTTTGATTGTTCACCTTCATTGTAAGGCTGGACGGACCACCAATGGTACGAGCCGCAAAGTTTTGCGTGAGATGACCGGGTAAATCTGTTCGGGCATTGGAGAAGCTGTGGCTGTACGGTTGGATGGTATTCACCCGAAATTCATCGCCGTACCAATACCGCCCACTCTGCTGGAAGTTCACTTCATCATTTTCGCGATGACGAAGCTCGTAGAAGTAATCCAATGTCATCTGCGATGAACCGCCCTGTCCTGAACCCATGTTGGTTATGTTTTTTGCATTTGCCCCATCAAAAGTCAGATAGATGTATGAGTAATCGTCATACAGGTTTTTTTCGTACCGATAATGGTTGTTTGAGAGCACCCATTTTCCCGCTGATTGTGCATAGAACCGAAGGAAGTCACCCGGGTCCATTCGGTTGTTTCCGTTTTGGTCAACCAGCTCTACGGCCATTTGGCCAAGGTCGTCAGTGCGGTCATCCTCAATTATTTCGGATAGCATGCCGCCTTCATGCCCAAATATCTTGAATGTATTGGCAGGAATATTGGCCACATCCAAATTAAGGTTTGCTATTTGTTCGCCGGTGATTTTAAAAACACCTTCCTTGTCCACCTTAAATTTGAACCAGCTACCGGAGTTGAGAACACTTTCTGAAACAAAATCGCCTGCTTTGCCATGGGTTCTCCTTATCTGTGTTTGTGGTATCTGTGTAAACGCATAATGGAAGCGCTTGAGCTTCTCAATTTGACCTGTGCCCGATATTCGATACGGAAAGATGGAGACGTTGAGGATTGGTTGTCCTTTTTCATATGTTACAAATTGCTCAAGAGTCTTGTTCTGCTGAGTAATATAGGCGCTACGCGAAAGTCGTTGAAGTTCATCTCGGATATATTCCGGGTTGCTGATTTCAACCCGTTGTGCAGCGTTTTGAAGGGGAATGCGGTCATAGAATATAGGGTAGACCTCGTCACCGACCTCCTGATAGCCGCAATTGTTGAACGATGGTAAGGACGATGTTTCACTCCAGAACAGGTTTTTTACCTCCAAAGGGAGCTGACCAAAACCATGTTGAGAAAACAGTGCTGTACAAAGCAGTGATAAAGCAATAAGTCTTTTCATTCAATACAGGTTATAACGTATGATGGTAACGACACACAATGTTAATCAGATAAACAAGAATCACCTCAAATTATTGTATGATTTGAGTAATATTTTGGTCGTAAGACCAGACCATGGCTGACACCGTTTTGCCATGTTTAAACAAGAATGAATCAACCATTGAATATGAAGAAAAGAATTGGAACCTATCTCATTGGCCTGCTCGCAACCGGGCTTGGTTTTCAGACTACACTGAAGGCCCAGGACCCAGAGTTTTCGCAGTTTTATGCGGCTCCGTTGTACACAAACCCCGCAATGGCCGGTACGGCTCAATGTAATCGAAGAGGAAGTGCTGGAAGAGCGGCTGTAAATTATCGAAACCAATGGCCCAACCTGCCTGGAACCTTTGTCACAACAGCATTTTCTGTTGATCAGCATATCGACGGAATTGGAGGTGGCCTGGGATTGTTAGCGGTTCGCGATGTTGCGGGAGAAGGTTTATTAACCTCTTCATCTTTAAGTGGTATATACTCTTATCATTTAGCGATCAATAGAAAGTTGTCAATGCGGTTTGGTCTGCAGGCCGAGGTTATTCAACGACGTATCGACTTTTCGCTACTGGATTGGGAAGATGAAATCGTAGGAGATCGTGGCTTTATAGGCCAGACAAAAGAGGAGTTTGCCACCGATGTGGTAACCACACCCAACTTCAGTACGGGTACCGTACTTTATACCAGCTCTTTTTACGCTGGAGTAGCCGTTCATAATCTGATAGAACCAATTCATTCATTTTACGCAAACCACAATAGAAACAGCCGACTACCACGCCGTTATACCGTGCACCTTGGTTCGTTGATCCCTCTGGATAAGAAGGGAAAAACATCCAACTCGTTCAGCCCGAACTTATTATTTATGAGTCAGGCACAATTTACCCAGCTGAATGTTGGTTTTTATCTTAACCGGGGGCCATTGGTAACCGGAATGTGGTTCCGACAAACGTTTGGTGAAGCCCGAAATTCAGATGCGCTCATGCTGTTACTCGGTTTTCGGAAAGATCGGTTCAAGTTCGGCTATAGCTACGACCTTACCGTCGACTCTAAACGTGGAGCAGTACGTGGGTCGCACGAGATCAGCACTACCCTGGAGTGGTGTGCTAAAAAGCCATCACCGAGACTTCAGAACATTCCATGCCCCAGTAACTGGTAAAGATTTTAGAAGAACATAAAAGTGATATATAAGCGGTTGGTAGTAAGTATAACAGTGCTAACACAGGCCATCATAACAGTAGGTCAGGATTTTGGTTACTCCATGATTTCCCGTGCCCCGATTCAGTTAAACCCGGCGTTGGCGGGAACAGCGCAAAATGATTCGGGAACCGGTGCGGGCAGGGTGATGCTAAATAGTCGCAACCAATGGGTAAATCTCCCGGTAGGTGTTAACGGTATCACTGTTTCGTACGATCAACATGTTAATAAGATTGGAGGAGCATTTGGAGTTACAGGAACCCGGGAGGTGGCTATGGAACGCTTTTGGAACACCGTTTCAGGAAGTATGGTTTATTCGCAATACCTGAATCTGGGGAATAAACTTTCCATTCGGTTGGGCGCAGAAGCTCAGGTGGTGAATCGAAGCTACAGTTGGGTTCGAATACCGAGGATTTACGACGATTTTGATCCGAGTTATTATTTCGTTGATGCATCTAAACTGAGTTCAACAGCCAGCGGTCGAACAACCTTTTTTAACCTAAACGGTGGCCTGCTCCTTTATACCAGGGCGTTTTATGGTGGACTTGCTGTACACAACAGCACCCAGCCATATCAGAAAATTGGAGACAGTTTGCGTTTTCAGGTACCCAGGAGTGTTACGTTTCATGGGGGCTACCAATTTGTGAAAAAGGGGAAGTCTGGCAAGACGGTGTCTTTGACTCCGCACTTACTTTATCAGAAACAAGGACAGATACAGCAATTTGGTGGAGGATGTTATGTGGCTCGCGAGGCCTTTATTTTTGGGGCTTGGTGTCGCAATATAAGGTCTGTCGGGCTTAATGAGCAGGAGTACCTTCTGGTTCTTGGTTATCGTATGAACAATGTGCGAGTGGGATACGGGTATGAAATCCATCCCGGAGAGGTTAATCAGGTGCATGCGTCTTCACACGAAATACACCTGGCGTATGTCTGGCAGAACAAGAATGTAAAGAGCGTAGTGAGAAGCATGCCTTCTCCCTGGGTTGAAATTGATAAAGAAAATGATAGAGACTAATTGAGAAGGAGGGTACGTGGATGTTTTTGGTTATCAAGGCAATAAAAGACAATTAAAAGAGGTTATTTTTAGGATTATTTTTGTTTGAAATACGGAAAGGCGTTATCTTTACAAGATATTTTTCAAACAAGGGATTGAAGCATATTTAAACGAACAAGATGATAAAAAGATTACTATTTAGCGCAATGGTTGTGGGTTTGCTTTTCGGCATGTCATTTGAAAGCGCTCGAGCACAGGATCCTGAGTTTTCTCAGTTCTATGCCACTCCTATTTACACCAACCCTGCAATGGCCGGAACGGGTCAGTGTCAGAGAGGTGGTGGAGGAGGACGTGCAGTAGTTAACTACCGTAACCAGTGGCCTAGTTTGCCAGGTACGTTTGTGACTACCGCATTTTCATTTGATCAACATTTTGAAAAAATAAACGGTGGTTTAGGACTTTTGGCTGTGCGCGATGTAGCAGGAGAAGGTCTGTTAACGACTACTTCGTTAAGTGCAATTTACTCGTACCAGTTAGTGGTAACGCGTAAGTTGTTTATGCGGTTTGGATTAGAAGGTCAGGTAATGCAACGTGGTTTGGATTGGTCCAAGCTTCGGTGGGAAGACCAAATCGATGCGACACGTGGATTTGTATTACCAACGTCTGAGCCAATTCCACCAGCTAAGATTACCACCCCGAACTTTAGTACGGGTTGGTTGGTTTATACCGAGAACTTCTATGGAGGTATTGCCGTTCATAACCTGATCGAACCGGTTCAATCGTTTTATGGCGACCCTGAAGCCAAGCTTCCACGACGCTATACAGCGCACATTGGTTCCGTTATTCCTTTAGACAAGCGAAAGAATCCAAATAGTACGTTTAGCCCGAACGCCTTATTTATGTTACAAGGGCAGTTTACCCAGTTGAACGTTGGATTTTACCTGAACAGAGGTCCGTTGGTATCTGGATTGTGGTTCAGACAAACGCTTGGGGAAGCGGCAAACTCAGATGCATTGATGCTTCTGGTAGGTTTCCGAAAGGATAAATTTAAGTTTGGATATAGCTTTGACCTGACCGTAGATTCAAAGAAGGCAGCGGCTCGAGGATCACACGAAATTAGCACAGCGATTGAGTGGTGTCCGAAGCGACCAATCCTTAAACACAAACCACTGCACTGCCCTGATTTTTAATCAAATCATGGAATTTTACACAATATTTAGGTAGAATTGCAGTTTAGTAAAAAGACGACATTTCAACAGTATGAAAAGAAATAATCTAGTTTTTTTATTTGCGTGTAGTTTGATCATCTTTCAAACTGCCTGTAAAAAGGAAAAATCGTCCATCACCGGATGGAACTATAACGATGCGAAATGGGGTGGATTTGAAACCTACGACTACGCCGGACAGGAAACTGGTCCTGGATTGGTGTATGTAAAAGGTGGACAGTTTACCATGGGGTCTTCTGAGCAGGACGTTTTATACGATCGCAACAACTTTGAGCGTAAGGTTTCTGTGGCATCATTCTACATGGATGAGAGCGAGATCAGCAACCTGCACTATCTTGAATATCTGTACTGGTTGAAGCGTGTATTCGCTGATTTGCCGGAAGTGCATGAAACAGCACTACCAGATACAAACTGTTGGAGAGACCGACTGGCATACAACGAGCCATACGTAGAGTACTATCTACGTCACCCAGCTTACAAAAACTACCCTGTAGTAGGCGTAAACTGGTTGCAAGCTACGGAGTTTGCTAAGTGGAGAACGGATCGTGTAAATGAGATGATTCTTATTCGCGAAGGTGTTCTTCAGCCAGACATCAACCAAATGAACGAGGAGAACTTCAACACAGGAGCATACCTTGTTGGTCAGTATCAGGGATTAGATGGAAAGCACCTTGTTAAAGACATCAATGTTAAGAAGGGTACCCGAAACGTAAAAATGGAAGATGGTATTTTCTTACCTGACTACCGACTTCCAACAGAAGCAGAGTGGGAATACGCTGCTACTGCGAATATTGGAATGTCGCTTTACGAAAACATCAACGATAAAAAGATTTACTCTTGGGGCGGCCTTACGGTGCGTAACCAGGGAGGAAAGGAAAAAGATAGAGGTTTGATCAACGCCAACTTCAAACGAGGAAAAGGTGATCAGGGTGGTATTGCAAAGTGGTTAAACGACGGAGCTTTGATCACCACCGAGGTAAAAGCTTACTGGCCTAACGATTACGGTTTGTACAACATGAGTGGTAACGTAAGTGAGTGGGTAATGGATGTATATCGTTCGCTATCGCTTGACGACAATACCGACTTTAACCCATATCGTGGAAACGACTACAAAAAGCCCGTGCTTGATCAGTGGGGTGTAATCGACATGAAAGACAGTTTAGGACGTATTCGGTACGAAGACGTAGAGACAGTTGACGTTCAGGAGCGAAGAAACTATCAGAAAGCTGATAACAAAGGTTACCTTGACGAAGAAACGTATAACGATGCAAACCAAATGTATGATTACGGAGTAGCATCGCTTGTAAATAACAAGGCGCACGTATTCAAAGGTGGTTCCTGGAACGACCGTGCATACTGGATGTCTCCAGGAACACGTCGATTCCTTGACGAAAGACAATCACTTTCTACGCTGGGCTTCCGATGTGCAATGCACCGAGTTGGAGCACCTTGATTTAGTTTAACTTAAGACATAAAAAAAACCCAGACCGAAAGGCCTGGGTTTTTTGTTATACTCTTTTTGCAATTAGCAATACTCAGCGTAGGCAGCTTGCAGGTTTGCAGCAATCATTTCAGCAGAACGACCTTCAATGTGATGACGCTCTACCATATGTACCAACTCACCGTCTTTAAAAAGAGCGATGGAAGGTGATGATGGAGGATAAGGCAGCATTTTGTCACGAGCGGCAGCCGTGGCCTCTTTATCTTGTCCGGCAAAAACCGTCAATAGATTACCTGGTTTTTTATCTCCTGTTAGCGAGTGAAGTACACCTGGACGTGCAGTACCGGCGGCGCAACCGCATACGGAATTGACAACTACCAAGGTAGTGCCTTCAGCCGATGACATAGCGGATTCAACTTCTTCTGAGGTCTTAAGTTCAGTAAAGCCATTACCCGTTAACTGGGCTCTCATTGGTCTTACAAGTTCTTCTGGATACATAGAATTTTTTCTTTTGCAAATATTATTACTTAGGAGAAACAAATCACTGTGGCATTTGTTTTTTATTACGCAATCATAAATGTTACCTTTGCGGTAAATTTCAACAACAAATTATGACAACGTTGACAACATCAGAAAATTACAAAGTAGCCGACATCACGCTTGCCGATTGGGGAAGAAAGGAAATTCGTTTGGCAGAGGCGGAAATGCCCGGCCTTATGTCGTTGAGAGAGGAATATGGCGATTCTAAGCCATTGGCTGGTTCTCGAATTGCTGGTTGTTTGCACATGACTATCCAAACAGCTGTATTGATTGAGACATTGACAGCGCTAGGTGCTGAAGTAACCTGGTCGTCGTGTAACATCTTTTCGACTCAAGATCACGCTGCTGCTGCAATTGCTGCGACAGGAGTGCCTGTATTCGCCTGGAAGGGAATGAATGAAGAGGAATTTGATTGGTGTATCGAGCAAACTTTAACCGCCTTTGAAGGAGGTAAGCCATTGAATATGATTCTTGACGATGGTGGTGACCTTACCAATATGGTATTGGATCGCTTCCCTGAGTTGGTTGCCAACATCAAAGGTATTTCTGAAGAAACTACTACCGGAGTACTTCGTTTGTACGACCGCGTTAAGAATGGAACACTTCCTATTCCGGCAATTAACATCAACGATTCTGTTACCAAGTCGAAATTTGATAACAAATACGGTTGTAAAGAATCAGCTGTTGATGCGATCCGACGAGCTACAGATGTAATGATGGCGGGTAAGGTAGCAGTAGTTGCTGGTTACGGTGATGTTGGAAAAGGTACGGCTCAATCGCTACGAGGTGCAGGTGCGCGTGTAATCGTAACCGAGATTGATCCAATTTGCGCGCTTCAGGCAGCAATGGACGGCTTTGAGGTTAAGAAAATGTCTACGGCTATCCCACGTGCTGATATTGTTGTTACTGCAACAGGAAATAAAGATATCATCACTGCTGAGCATTTTAAAGCAATGAATGATAAGACCATCGTTTGTAACATTGGTCACTTTGATAACGAAATTGACATGGCATGGTTAGAAGCTAACAATGGTGGAAAGTACGAAGTGAAGCCTCAGGTTGACGTATACGCCGTTGACGGTAACGAGATCATCGTTTTGGCTGAAGGTCGTCTTGTAAACCTTGGATGCGCCACAGGTCACCCATCGTTCGTTATGTCTAACAGCTTTACGAACCAAACGCTTGCACAGATTGAGCTTTGGAACAATGCTTCTGCATACAAGAACGAAGTATATACACTTCCAAAACACCTGGATGAAAAAGTTGCTCGTCTTCACCTTGCCAAGATTGGCGTGGAATTGGAAGAGCTTAGCAACGAACAAGCCGAGTACATTGGTGTTAACCCAGCAGGGCCTTACAAATCTGATATGTACCGTTACTAGTAAACGGAAAAGCAAATACCAACAAAAAACCCAGACTTTACGTCTGGGTTTTTTTATGCCTTCCAGTTTCCCGGATCCTGTCTCCAGGTTTCAAGTATTGGGATCTGGTCCTCCGTTATAAGCCCCTGGTTTTTTGCTTGTAACAATAGATCATTGTAATTGCCCAGAGATAAGAACGGACAATTCGCCTCTTCAAAATTCGCACGGGCAAGGTCAAAGCCATAGGTAAAAATAGATGCCATGCCCAAAACGTTGTATCCGTTTTCCCTTAGGTAGTTTACCACTTTGAGGCTGCTTCCGCCGGTTGAAATCAGGTCTTCTACAACCACAATTTTGGCTTCTTTGTCAAGGCGTCCTTCCAACTGGTTTTTCATTCCATGCTCCTTCGGTTTTGGACGACAATACGCATAAGGCAACTCCAAATGTTCGGCAACAAGGCCACCAATGGCAATTCCCGCCGTGGCAACTCCACAAAGGGCCGTAGCCTCACCAAACTGAAGTTGTATGGCTTTGGCCATCTCCTGTTTAATAAAGCTTCTTATATCGGGGTAAGAAAGTGTCACCCGGTTATCGCAGTAAATAGGTGAGTTCCAACCGCTCGACCATTTAAAGGCATCGTTGGGTTGGAGTTTTACTGCCTTTATTTTTAGTAAATATTCGGCTAATTTTACCGACGTGTTGGACTCTGAAATCATGGAGCAAAAGTATAAAATATTCTTACGGTCACATCAGTTTGTTTTTGATCGCCATGCAGAATGGAGGCAAGGTGCTCATGTAACAGTTAACGTGCTGAACAAGAAGTTGTTAAAGAGCCTTCTTAAGTACCTTAAGGACGAACTGAAACCCAAAATTATACTAGTAGAAGACCCCAAAGGACTTAAGAAGTTTAACAAATATTTAAAGCAGGTTAAGGCCGCCGGAGGCCTTGTTTTCAATCCGAAAGGAGAATTGCTTCTGATCAAACGCAACGGTTTGTGGGATCTCCCAAAGGGAAAGCTCGAGGATGGAGAGGACTCGGCCGAGGGGGCAATGAGAGAAGTGGAGGAGGAGTGCAGTGTTTCAGGATTACGAATCGTGAAAGACTTTATGACCAGTTACCATGTATACAAGGAGGATAAATGGATACTCAAGCCAACGGATTGGTATCTAATGGAAGCGTCCGACTGGGAGAATGCCAAGCCGCAGTTGGAGGAAAACATTGTTGATATAAAGTGGGTTAAGCCAGAGGATATACATCTGGAGGACCTTGATACCTATTTAAGCATTAAGGACGTGCTTGCTCGACTTTAACGGCATCCGGGAGGTACTGAGTGTAGTCGCCTCCATGAACGATCAGGTCGCGAATTACCGTAGAGCTAACCGCCGTATATTTTTGTTCACTTAGCACAAATATGCTCTGAATGGAAGGGTTTAGATCAGAGTTAACCATGGCGATTTGCTTTTCATATTCAAAGTCGGCAATGGTACGTAATCCGCGGAGAATAAAACGCGCATCGATTTGATCACAGTAGTTAATGGTTAATCCCGAATAGCTGTCTACTTTAACCTTGGGCTCAGTACTAAAACACTCCTCAATCCAACGTTTACGTGTCTCCAAATCAAACATGGTCTTTTTGAGAGCATTTACACCAATCGCAATTACAATCTCATCAAATAAGTCCAGCCCTTTTCGAACAATATCAAGGTGCCCATTGGTAAAAGGGTCGAAAGTGCCAGGAAAGATTGCGCGCTTCGTCATACCTCCAAAGGTACGTCAAATTGAAAGAAGCTAAAAACTGACTGCCCGTATTTACGGCTTTCGAGAAGGCTTTGATGGTTCCACTGGAACGTAGCATGGTGTTCGATAATAAGCAGACCATCGGGCCTCAGAACGCTGTGGTTAAGCACGATATCCGGAATGTCTTTAATGCGTTTTAGATCGTAGGGTGGGTCAGCAAAGATCAGATCAAATTGATCGTTGGTATGCTTCAGGAACCCAAACACGTCACTACATACCGGTGTAAGGTCTTCAACGCCTTTGGTTTTGACGAATTCCTTGAATTGCTGGTGAACCCGTCGGTTTTTCTCTACAGATACCACGTTCTTAGCAGATCTTGAGCTGAATTCCAGGGCTACACCTCCGCTACCGCCAAAGAGATCAAGAACTTCGAGTTCTTCCAAATCATATCTACTGTTAATAATGCTAAAAAGGGCTTCTTTCGAACGATCGGTGGTCGGTCGGATCGTACCTTTCTTAGGCATTGGAACAGTCATTCCTTTATACCTACCCGCTATTACGCGCATTTTATCATTATGTTTTCCAAGCTGCCGGGAACTTGTTCGTGGTCTACTTCTTCCAGGTGTTGAATGTAGTTTTCAAAGAGGGCGGCTACTTGTTGAAAATCTGAGAAGCTGGTGTTTTTTAACCAATATAAACGCGTCTCTTCAATATCAATTTCCAACTGTTCCACTGCCAGCATAGTGTAGTAAAAAACATCTTCAAGGTTGGAAACGGTATAGCGATTGGCTAATTGTAATGTTTTATCATCAAGCACCAACATCAATAAGTCGTGACGTTGCTGTTTTAGAACCAGGCAAGGTCCTTGGGTCTTGTATTCCGATTGAAAAAACTGGTAAAACAGTTCAACCTCATGGTTGTAAACAAGGCTTGGATATGAGGCCTTAAGTAACTCAAGTCGTTTTTGCTGAACGGCATATAGAACACCTACTTCTTTGCTTAAACTGCCTTCTACCAGTTGTTGTTCTTTGCCTAACTTATGATTGGCCCTGAACACCATATCCCGCTGTGCTTTTTGAGAGAATACAACCGGGGCACAGGCGAAATCGTTGCCTTGAAATACCAATCGAACCTGTGCGAAGATTTGCTTAAGGTGTTGGTTGGTTTCGACAACATTGGCCAGAACATCCAGATCGGGAACAGCAAGGGTTCCGTTGACCAACGAGTTTAGGTCTTTGTCTGTAACAACATAGGATAATTCATCGGCAGACAAGGCTATAAAAAGCCTGTTGCTGATGGCATGATGATACGCGGTACTCACCGCGATTATTTCCAGTTACCCGAGTACGAAGCTTCGCTAATAGAGCCTACGCGAAGTGCAGGTTTTGGGTGGTTTGGATTGCTTCGCTGCTTGTCGAATGGCCATGGGTCAGTTACCTGAAACACAGGAACCTCAACATTCCCCTGTACCACGGTACTTGCCAATAGCTCAAAACGAGCCGTGTCCATAGGTGGAACGAAGGCAATTGAGTCTACATTAAAGTCCTTGAACAAACTATCTTTAACGCTTACTTCTCTGATCTCTTGTCGATACACGGATGTTGTATCATCCTTGTCACCATATTCAACCAGAATCTTAAGTTTTCCGTGGTTGATGAAGTTAATCAGAGAGTCGAATTCACCTGTGAAACTACCTTTAACATCTTTGTAAGCCAGTTCCGCAACCCGAATCTTGTCCAACTTGTCAATCACGAGCTCTTCAACGCGTTTAACTTCTTTTCGGTAACGAATTTCCCCCATAATGGAGTTGTAAAGAAGGTAGGCCAAAAGGCATGCTACCAGAAACAAAACTACTTTAAGAATGTTGTTGATCATTTTTGTCTTGACTTAGGGCAATATTAACGATTTCAATTAATAATTGGTATCAAAGGGTGTTATGCTTTTATAATGCGCTTATTTAGTTTTACCAGCGGTTTTATGCGTATCGGTTACCAACCCAAACAAAGCGTTTGTTAATGAACTCTGGATTTGTAAAACTAGCATTACCGGCTGGGTTTCCTCCGGTTACATGGAAGTCGCTAAAGGCAGCATGCTGGTTAACAAATGCAGCACCACCAAAGTTGAACGAAACCGGCGTAAAGCTGGCGTTCATGGTCTCTTCAATAGAGTCCATCATGGCGTTATCCGTTGAATAGGCTAAGCAGGTCAACGCTCCTTTCGTACGAGCCAGTTGAGCCGCTAATTCAACAGAATGTTCACGTGATTTTGTTTTTACTACAAACACAATCGGACCAAAACACTCTTCACCGTAAGCAGGTAAATTTTCGTGATCGGTTACAATTACGCGTGGAGTAAAAATGCGTGCATTTTCAAACTCAGCATTGGAAATGTCCTGGTCGGCAAGTAACATCTCACCTCCAAAGTCACCACCATCTTTTATACGTTTAATCGTGTTGTCGTTTTGAATACCTCCCAATGTGCCTGCACCCATCTTCGGGTGATTTACAAGGCCTTCTACTGCCTTCGATATGCCGTTGGCGATATCATCAAACGAGATGTTGCCCTCTGACGTTTCAATGCCGTTTTCAGGTACAAAAACATTTTGAGGTGCTGTACACATCTGACCTGAATACAATGAAGCAGAGAATGCGATGTTTTGAGCCACCGATTTAAAGTCATTCGCCGAATCAAGGATCACATTGTTAACACCCGCCTTTTCTGTGAAGGTAGTTTTGTTCAACGTTTCAATATAATCGCCAAATGCATTACCACCCGTATAGTCTACCAATTGAATGGCATCGTGCTCAGCCAAATCCTTTGTTATTGGATTAGACAAAGTGTCTACGGCCAGTTGGATTACATTTGGATCAATGCCGTTTTCAGTAAGCACTTTTCTCAGTTCGGCAATTACAACAGCAATCGGAAGGATTGCTTTGGGGTGAGGTTTCACAATTACCGGGTTTCCGGTGATGAGACTGGCATACATGCCAGGCACCGTGTTCCAGGTTGGGAACGTCGAACACCCAATTACAAGACCGATACCCTTTGGTTGAGCCTTCCAGGTTTTCTTAAGACTTAGGTCGAATTTGCCCATTGGCTTTACCCATTGTACCTCGTTGGGAAACCTGTTTATTTCGTGGTAACCCATTGCAACTGCTTCCAGCGCTCGGTCATTAGCATGCGGACCAGAGGCCTGAAACGCCATCATAAAACTTTGCCCTGTTGTATGCATGGTGGCATAGGCAATGTCGAAATAGCGCTTAACCACTCGCTCCAATGATTCGATAAGAACAGCACTGCGTTCTTCTATTGAAACATTTTTCCACGATTGGGCCGCTTTGGCATTTTCAATCAACGTTTCGACAGACAGTTTAGGATATGTTACTCCAATTCCTGTTTGCATATAAGGCGATACTTCTTCGCCAACCCATTCGTCGCTTTCTATATCCAACTCTTTAAAGTCCTGATTCATCATTCCCGCAAACCAGTTTCGGCCTGCTTCGTTTTCTTCAGGGGCATAAGCCTTCGGATGTTCAGGGTAAGGTGTATAGTATTCTCTTTTATGTAACGCTTCTACCGCGTCGTTAAGAAGTTTTTTGTGCGTTTCGAATAAACTCATTGCTGTTGTCATAACGTCGGCAAATTTAAGTATTAATGGGTATTGACGCCGTAAAAAAACATTCCAACCGGACAGGGATTTTTACTGTATATCAGATGGCTTTCTTTTTTTTAACGGTGCATTAATAAAACTTCTACTATATTGCCCTCCGTATTGGATAAGTAGATGTCGCGAAAAATAAATATAGCCATTGACGGCCATTCGAGTTGTGGTAAAGGAACACTCGCCAAAAACCTGGCCAAGGAGTTGGAATACATGTTCATAGACTCCGGGGCTATGTATCGTGCAGTGACCTTATACCTGATGCAAAACGATATTTCTCTCGAGGAAGTTCAGGCCAATCCGGGCGTGCTTCTCGACATCGAGATTAGCTTTAGACTTGACCCGATGCGCGGTTTTTACAATACCCATCTGAACGGTGAAAATGTGGAGCGTGAGATTAGGGGAATGGCGGTTTCTTCTCAGGTTAGTCAGGTAAGCGCGGTAAAAGAAATACGTGAATTTCTTGTCGATAAGCAGAAACGAATGGGGGAGAACAAGGGTGTTGTGATGGATGGACGCGACATTGGAACTGTGGTTTTTCCAGATGCCGAACTCAAGATTTTTATGACGGCCGAGCCTATGGTTCGAGCTAAACGGCGTTATGATGAACTAACCGAAAAGGGAATTCCTGCCAACCTCGAAGAGATTTACAATAACATTCGTTACCGAGATGAATATGATTCAAGCAGAGATGTTAGCCCACTGATTCAGGCACCCGATGCCATCGTCTTAAATAACACGGAAATGTCGAGAGAGGAACAGGCCCGTATTGCGGTTACCTGGGCCAAAGGTGTAATTATGGCAGGCTAGCCTCAATCTTTTCAGAGATTGACTCGGTACTTAGTCCATACATGTCAAACAGTTCCTGGCGCGTTGCATGTTCAATTATGGCATCCGGGAAACCAAAACAATGTAGCTTTCCGGAGAACACGGCGGTAGCAGCGTATTCTAAAATAGCGGACCCAAAACCACCTTGAATGCAGCCATCTTCCAGGGTGTAAACGTTTTCATAGGTAGAGAAAACTTCATCCAACGTTTCACAGTCAAGCGGTTTAACAAAACCCATGTCAATTACACTTAGGGAAAGGCCTTTTGTTGCCAGGCGAAGTTGCACTTCAAGAGCCGTTTCGAGCATAGTGCCAATGCTTAGCAAAACACCTTCTGTTCCGGTTTCATACCGACCACGTACTTTCCCGATTGCAACCTGTTCAAAGGGGCGCTGCCAATCTTCAAGCGTACCCACTATTTTGGGGTAACGGATGGCTACCGGAGTGTCCATGTTCACAGCGGTGTACATCATGTTTCGAAGTTCAACCTCGTTTGAAGGTACCATCAATGTGAGGTTTGGAATACATCGAAGAAAAGCCATATCGTATAGCCCGTGATGCGTAGCTCCATCCTCACCTACAACTCCCGACCGATCGAGACAGAAAACTACATGGAGGTTTTGGAGGCAAACGTCGTGAATCACCTGGTCGTAACCTCGTTGTAAGAAGGTACTGTAGATGTTGCAGACAGGAATAAGTCCGTTGGTGGCAAGGCCTGCCGAAAACGTTACGGCATGTTGTTCTGCAATACCCACATCAAAGCACCGGTCAGGAAACTCGTCCATCATGATCTTCATTGAACAACCGGTTGGCATTGCTGGTGTGATGCCTACTATTTTATCGTTGCTTCGAGCCAGTTCCAATAATGTAAGACCAAAAACATCCTGGAACTTTTTCCCTTTTCGTTGAACTTCCTGCTGCGGTATTTTTACATATTTTACGGCGTGCCATTTCGTTTGCTGGCGTTCTGCCTCCTTATACCCCTTACCTTTTACTGTTTTTACGTGCCAAACCTTGGGCCCATCGAGTTTGGTTAACTCTTGTAGTTGCTGAACCAACTTCTGCACGTTGTGACCATCTTTTGCAAACCGGTAATGGAATCCGAGATCGGTAAAGAAATTGGATGTAACATCAGGGTTGTTCAGATAGTTGTTCAGGGCGCCGGCATTTGGGTCAATGCCCATTTGGTTGTCGTTTACAACAATTAAAACATTCGTATTACTTACAGCCGCATTGTTTATGGCTTCCCAAGCCATACCACCTGTAAGGCTGCCATCGCCAATTACCGCTACATGCTGGCGTTCTTGCTTCAAAAGTTTATCTGCTTCGGCAAGGCCTAGTATCGCACTAATTGATGTACTTGAATGTCCTGTACCAAACACGTCGAATGGGCTTTCACTTTGTTTGGGGAAACCACTCAGGCCGCCCTTCTTTCGAATGGTGTGAAACACATCTTTTCTACCGGTTAAAACCTTATGAAGGTATGCCTGATGACCAACGTCCCACACCAACTGGTCGTAAGGTGTATTCAGAACGTAGTGCAAGGCAACAGTCAGTTCGATGGTGCCAAGATTAGCGCTAAAGTGACCGCCATGCTGTAAAACCTGATCAATGATGAAATCACGGTACTCCTTACACAACTTTTCAAGGTCGTTGGGACTTTGTAGGCGCAGTGCCTCCAATTCGCTAAGTATATGCGCCCTGTTTTTCACGAACTGCAAAGAAACGAAACTATTTGTCTGCCAGCTTCTTAAACATTTTGAAATGTGGTATACCCACTTCAAGAAAGCGTTCACCTATGGTAGTATAGCGCAACCGGGAGTAAAACCTTAATGCAACTTCCCGTGCATGTAGTTCCATGGTTTCATAACCCATGTTTCGTGCCAGCTCTTCACTTTCTTCGACTAATTTCTGCCCGATACCAAGATTCTGAAAATCCGGGTGAACCGCTACCTGCCGCATCTTGATTACGGACTCAGATATGGGGCGAAGAAGAAGAATACCAATCAGTTGTTTGCCATCGGAAGCTGCCAGGTGGAATTCGTGCTCGTCCGTTGTTAAATTCTCACCGGTAAACTTTAAACCCAGCGGGGTTCTCAGAACCAATTGTCGCAGCGCTACTGCCTCCGTATATTGTTCCGAGTTGTATTCAATTAGACCTATGGAAATAGCGGGTCCTTCAGGCATTAACAAAGTCGTTTAAGGTAAATAGTTCACCGGGTTTGAACTTGCCGTTATCCAATACCACCGTGCCACACTCATTGATTAAATCATGTTCGAAAAAAAGTGTGTAGTTGTGTTGGATGGCTTCGTGAAGAAATGCTTCATTTTCTTCCATGCGCACCAATGGGCGTATGTCGTATCCCATTGCATAATGTGGTGGTATATGAGCGGCAGATGGAATCATATCGGCTGCAAAAACCAGGGTACGATCCTTGTAGTTGATTTTTGGGCACATCATTTTCTCCGTATGACCATTGGCCAATAGCACGGATACGTTATCCGAAATAACGAGGTCATCACCCACAAACTTTAACTGACCACTTTCCTGTATTGGCAAAATGTTTTCCTTTAGAAACGATGCCTTCTCCCTTGGGTTGGGAGCAACTGCGTGTTCCCAATGTTGTTCATGGCTCCAGTAGGTAGCATTCTTAAACGCGGGTTCCATATGTGTTTTACCAGAGTTCCATTTGACGCTTCCACCACAATGATCAAAGTGCAAATGGGTAAGTACTACATCGGTTATGTCATTGAAGTCAACACCAGCCTGGTGAAGGGATTTTTCAAGACTGTGGTCACCGTTGAGGTAGTAGAAGCCGAAAAAGCGTTCACTTTGTTTATCACCTATTCCATTGTCAATCAAAATCAACCGGTTCCCATCTTCAACCAATAAACATCGCATTGCCCAATTGCAAAGGTTGTTTTCATCGGGGGTTGTATAACGTTGCCAGATCACTTTTGGAACCACACCAAACATGGCACCACCGTCTAACTTGAAGTTTCCTGTGTGTATTGTTGCCAGCCTCATAGCGCTAGTATTTCATAAATTTAAGAACCGAGAATACATCACCAGAGATAACAAATACATAGTATAGCCCTGGTTGATAACCATTAACATCAAAACTGAATTGCCGGGAGGTAATGGAAAGAAAGTTTTGACTCAGAAGCAGACTGCCATACGTGTTTCTAATCTGAATGGTGGCAGGACCTCGGTCAGCAAATTGCAGATATAGGTTGATGTAATCAGAAACGAGGTTTGGATATATGTCTGCAAAGAAGAAATCATTGATGCATACACCGTCATGGCTGATCAACCGAACACCTCCATTCCTGAACGCAACACACTCATTGCGGTAGGTTTTGCCGTTACAACCACAAACAGGCAGAAAACTGGGTTCGTTACATTGAAAGAAGGGATCAATTGCAGAGCTGTCAACACATGTTTGGCCGAACTGGCCATACGAAAAGGTTGAAATAAACGCTAAAAAGAGTACCGAAAAAAGGGGTTTGAAAATCTTTAATCCCATTGCTCAAAGATACCGTTTTGCTCTGAAGCATAATGATTTCCATCTTGAATTTTTCTAAAAGCCTAACTTTGACCAACTGATGTCTGTTAAGCACCAATATCCACCAGAAATTGCCAAAGAGGCATCCGCAGCGCTAAAGGGCTATCCAGAGCTCCACGATGTCTTTATTGAATTCAAATGGGGAGCAATTGCCAGCAAGTCATTTATGTTGGCCCAACCCGTTCCTTCAAGCCTGCTTCTTCCAAGAGCCAAACGACGATATCAAATCATAATGAAGCAGCGTTTTTTTGTGAACAACCCAAATATGAAGGATGGAAGAGTGCCTCACGAGGTTATTGTGGGGTGGTTGGCGCATGAACTGGGCCACGTACTTGATTATAAGGACCGATCGAGCTGGAACCTTATGTGGTTTGGTGTGAAGTATTATTTCTTTTCGAACTTTTTACGCAAGGCCGAGATTACGGCCGACCGCAATGCAGTGGAAAGAGGTTATATCCATGAAATAGTAGAGTCCAAGGAGTTTGGCAGAAACCCGTTGTATTTTCCTTCAGACTACATAAAAAAATTGAACAAGTTTTACCCAAGCGTTGCCACCGTTCGCAAGTGGGTACTTGACCTCGCGCCAAAGGCATAACTTGCTGAAAACTGTTAGCGGTATGATGATGTTGGATTCCCGTAATTTATCATATTTGCCCCATTGAAATTTGAGGATATGAGTGATTTGAGACACGATTGGACATTGGAAGAAATGCTTGACATCTATAACAAGCCTCTTCTTGATCTGGTATACCAAGCTGCCACGGCACATCGTCAATACCACAACTCGTCTGAGGTACAAGTAAGTAGCTTGTTGTCAATTAAGACAGGTGGATGTAAGGAAGACTGCGCCTATTGCCCACAGGCGGCAAGGTATAATACGGACGTAGACGTGCATAAAACACTTGATGTAGACGATGTTTTGCAGAAAGCCAAACAAGCAAAATTGGGAGGGTCTAGCAGAATGTGTCTGGGTGCAGCTTGGCGCGAGGTTAGAGATAACAGGGACTTTGACAAAGTTCTGGATATGGTACGCGGTATTAACGAGCTGGACATGGAAGTGTGCTGCACGCTTGGTATGTTATCCGAAGAGCAGGCACAAAAGTTGTCGGATGCGGGTGTGTATGCCTACAACCACAACATCGATACGTCGGAAGATTACTATGGGGATATTATTTCCACCCGTACGTATGAAGATCGATTGAATACGCTTAAGAACGTAAGGAAGGCGAATATGACCATTTGCTCAGGAGGAATCATCGGGATGGGAGAATCCATTGAAGATCGCCTTAAGATGCTGATTACCTTATCGAATATTCAGCCACACCCTGAGTCTGTACCAATTAATACATTGGTTCCGGTAAAAGGTACCCCATTAGCTGATGAGGCCGAAGTACCTTTTGAAGACTTGCTTAGGATGATAGCCACCGCACGGATTGTTATGCCAAAATCGATGGTACGACTTTCGGCTGGTCGTTTGGAACGATCGCGATTGGAACAAGGCTTCTGTTTTATGGCGGGTGCCAATTCCATTTTTGCAGGTGATAAGTTACTGACAACGCCAAACCCGGAGTTCAATGAAGACATGGATATGTTCAGCTTCTTTGGACTGAAACCTATGGAGTCGGCACACGTAGCAGAGAAAAATAATCAACCGGTGTAGTGAGTTTTCTGGAAAATCGATTAGCGATTTTAAGGCAACAAGGTCTGCATAGATCGATTGCATCTCACTCAAAAGAACTAATTGATTTTTCCTCGAATGACTACCTGGGAATCGCAAGGTCAAAGAAGATAGCCGAGTCGGTTTCTCAGTCCATTGAGACCAGCGACACGATTGGATCTACCGGGTCGAGATTGTTGACCGGTAATTTCCGTGAAATGGATGCTCTGGAGTCTCAGATCGCCGGTTTTCACGAGGCCGAAACGGCGTTGATTTATCCTTCCGGTTATCAGGCCAATGTGGGTTTACTTTCAAGCCTTGCCACGCGAAACGATACACTCATTTTGGATGAATACTGTCATGCCAGCTTAATTGATTCGTCGCGTTTGTCATGGGCCAATTGTTATAAGTTCAAACATCAGGATTTAGACGATCTTGCTTCGAAGCTACGAAAGGCCAAGGTAGAGAAGTTTGTAGTGGTGGAGGCCATCTATTCAATGAATGGTGCTCAGGCCGATTTGAGAACTATTTACGAGGTGTGCCACGAACATAATGCCCATCTCATTGTAGATGAGGCACATTCTGCCGGTGTTCGCGGATCCAATGGCAAAGGCAGTTGTATAGAGCTTGGGATTCACAACGACGTTTTTGCACGCATCATCACCTATGGGAAGGCCTTTGGTTTTCAGGGTGGAGCGGTTTTAGGCAGTGCTCAACTTCGGGAATTTCTCGTCAATACTTCGCGTTCGTTTATCTATAGTACCGGGGTAAGTCCTCTACACGTTCATGCCTTATCTGCCGCTTATCGTTTTGTTGATGGTGCCGATGAAGCACGTTCAGCTCTTCGGAACAACATACGTTTGTTTCAACACGAGGCGGAAAAGAATGGAATCCTGTGCTATGCATCGGATACACAAATACAAGCGATTAAAGTGCCCGGGAACGATAACGTTATTAAGTGTTCGGAGGTGTTGCGACGTCATGGCATACTGGCGATGTCCATTCGAAAACCCACTGTGCCTGGTGGAGAGGAACGCATACGAATTTGTCTGCATTCGTTTAATACAGAACAAGAGATAAAGAAATTGATTGAAATTGTAAGGCAATGGAAAGGGGATTTATAGTAGCAGGGATATCTACAGAAATAGGGAAGACCGTGGCATCAGCAATCCTGGTGGAAGCGTTGCATGCAGATTACTGGAAACCGGTTCAGTCGGGTTGCCTCGAGGATTCTGACCGTGAAACGGTTCAGGGTCTTGTTTCCAACCAAACCTCTTCATTTCATAGAGAAGCATATTTGTTGGAACAGCCACTGTCGCCACATGCTGCTGCTGAGATTGACGGTGTTTCAATTGAGGTGGAACGACTTGGTCTACCCAAAACAGATAACCCCTTAATTGTAGAATTGGCAGGAGGGCTCATGGTGCCTCTGACCCATACCCTATTGAACCTTGAAATGGTGAAAATGTGGAAGCTTCCCGTAATTTTGGTTGCCAGTTATTACCTGGGTAGCATCAACCATACGCTGTTGACCTGCGAGGTTCTGCGAAAACACGGTGTTGAGGTTCATGCCATTATGTTTAACGGAGACCCCGTACAGTCGAGCAAGGAAGCTATTGTAGCGTATTCAGGCATTAACCGAATAATTGAAATTCCAAGGTTAGAGAGCCTAAACAAAGAAGAAATTAAGAAACATGCTGAGCGAATCGCAAAAGAGATTTGACCGCGATCACATCTGGCACCCATATACGTCGCTTGAAAATCCGTTGAAGGTATATCCGGTTAAAGCTACGGAAGGCGTCCATATCGTACTAGATGATGATAAAAAGCTAATTGATGGTATGGCTTCATGGTGGTGCGCCATTCACGGTTATAATCATCCACTGATAAAGTCCCGGTTGCAGGAACAATTAGAGCAAATGCCGCATGTGATGTTTGGAGGTTTGACGCACAAACCCGCGATCGAATTGTGCCAGCGTTTGGTTGAGTTATCGCCGGATGGTTTGGAAAACGTCTTTCTATGCGACTCTGGATCCATTTCGGTTGAAGTTGCTCTAAAGATGGCCTTACAACTAGCAATGGCGAACGGCAATCCCGGCCGAAATAAAATTATGACGGTGCGTAAGGGATACCATGGAGATACGGTAGGGGCTATGTCGGTTTGCGACCCGGATGGAGGAATGCACCAACTGTTTAAAGGCTTATTGCCGGAGCAGATTTTTTTGCGTGAGCCCCAAACGCCTTTTGGTTGTGATCTGGAATCCAGCGACAAAGAAGAATTAGAGAAAGGATTTGCCCAACATCAACACGAGGTGGCAGCGGTTATAATTGAACCCATCGTGCAGGGGGCTGGTGGCATGCGTATGTATTCAGCCGAATACCTGGTTGAGCTCCGACGCCTTTGTAACCTGCATGGAATTGTGCTCATCTTCGATGAGATTGCTACTGGGTTTGGCAGAACAGGGGAGCTTTTCGCATCTCAGCATGCTCAGGTTGCACCCGATATAATGTGTGTGGGGAAAGCCCTGACAGGGGGTACCATGACATTGGCGGCTACATTGTGTACGGCGCAAGTATCTTCCGCCATTGGTAAAAGCGAGGCTGGAGTTTTGATGCACGGTCCAACATTTATGGGAAACCCGCTCGCTTGTAGTGCTGCTTTAGCCAGTCTGGAAATCCTTACTTCTACCAATTGGAAAGAAAGCGTAAACCGGATTGAAGCCAGGCTTGTTTCTGAGTTGGAGTCTGCACGGAGTCATAAAAGGGTGGCGGATGTTCGGGTACTGGGTGCCATTGGAGTAATCGAGTGCAAAAAGGCTATTAATGTTGAATCCATCCAATCATTTTTTGTGCAAGAAGGTGTTTGGATTCGCCCATTTCGCAACCTGATCTATGTGATGCCAGCCTATTCCATTCAAGATTCGCAAGTGGCTCAACTTTGTAAGGCTATGATTGATTCACTAGATATTGACAATCATTTTTTAAATTGAGTGAGACCACTAGTTTTGCGCCAATTTAGAAACGAATGTTAAAATCCCTTCTTGAACGCATAACAAGTGATAGCATGCTTCACGCCAAGTGGCTGAACACGTTATCGTATATGGAGAATTGTGGAGCCAGAAAGATTTCAAGATACGAACACAGCAATCCAATTGACATCATTGTTCTGAAACATGCAGCTGAAGAACACCGACACGCGTTCTATCTGAAGAAAATGATTGATCGGGTGCAGCAAGGAGCTTGTACGTATTATACCGTTGAAGAAATGCTGGGTGGCTATTCCAGTACACAATACCTACCGAAGTTGGACATATTTGCTGCTCGTTATCTGAAGTCGGCATTAGGCCTTGAAGGAAATGACCTGAAACAAGCGGCATACCTGTTGGTTACCTATGCCATTGAAATGAGAGCAGATGAGTTATATCCAGAATACCACGCCATATTAAAACGCATTAAAAGCAAGGTGTCGGTATACAACATTATAAAAGAAGAGGAAGGTCATCTTCGGGAAATGATTGCCGGATTGGAGGCTGGATTACCCAATTGGGAAGAACACGCCCACAAAATCCTGGCGTATGAATCCGAACTTTTCAACGAGTGGTTGAAAGAACTGGAGTCGGAAGTAATGTTAAACTAACTTAGTTAATCTTGTCAAAGCCCAGGTATGGGTGCAAAACCTCCGGCATCACGATGCCATCTTCAGTTTGATTATTCTCCAGCAGCGCGGCTACAATTCGCGGTAAAGCTAAGGCACTTCCATTTAAGGTATGAGCCAATTGCGTTTTACCTTCATCGTTTCGGAACCTTAATTTTAACCGATTCGACTGGTACGTTTCAAAGCAAGAAACAGAACTAACTTCCAGCCATTTTTCTTGTGCGGCAGAATAGACTTCCATGTCGTAGGTCAGAGCACTTGTAAAGCCCATATCTCCTCCACAAAGCCTTAGAACGCGATAATGAAGTCCCAGCTTTTGCAACAAGCTTTGAACATACTTGCTCATGTCTTCCAATATGGAGTACGACTCATCAGGATGAGCTATCTGAACGATTTCCACCTTGTCAAATTGGTGAAGTCGGTTCAAACCTCTTACATCTTTCCCATAGCTACCCGCCTCGCGTCTGAAACATGGTGTGTAGCCAATGTTTTTTATTGGTAAATCGTCCTTAGACAGGATGACATCCCGATACAGGTTGGTAATCGGTACTTCAGCAGTAGGAATAACAAAGAGGTTATCTACCGTCATGTGATACATCTGTCCCTCTTTGTCAGGTAGTTGACCAGTTCCAAACCCTGAGGCCTCATTTATAAAGATAGGTGGCTGAACCTCGTTGTACCCAATGGCCAACCCCTGGTCGAGAAAGAAATTGATCAATGCACGTTGAAGTCGTGCCCCTTTGCCTTTATACACGGGGAATCCGGCACCGGTAACCTTCACACCAAGCTCAAAATCAATGAGGTCGTATTTGGCTGCTAACTCCCAATGTGGAAGTTTAGACGACAATTCAGGTGCAACTCCATGGGTTAGAATCACTTCGTTATCCTCAGGTGTTTTTCCTTCGGGAACTGAAGAATGTGGTGCATTCGGTATTTGTGTCAAAAGTTGACGTAGTTCTTCCTGAACAGCCTTTAGATCGGCCTCCAGATTCTTAGAACGCTCTTTTATTTCAGCCGTTTTGGCTTTTAAAGCTTCCGCTTCTTCTCGTTTACCTTCTTTGTATCGAATACCGATTTCTTTCGAGATTGAGTTGTTCTCGGCAAGCGAGCCATCCAGTTCGGTTTGGGTACTCTTTCTCTTGTCGTCTAACTCAATGGCCCTGGCCAATTCGGCCTCGAAGCCTTTGCCTCTCTTTGCCAGACGCATTTTTATTGCGTCAAAATCTGCTCGAATCTGTTGTATTTGTAACATGGGTATTCTAAAGCAGCAAAGGTCATAGAAATGAGCAAAAGACAAAACCACAGAGGATGAAAAATGTAGATTATCCTATACCTTCACTTCGTGATGAAGGAGGCGATGTTGTATGTTTGCCGTTCGTACTTCCATTTGACCAACAAAGAATCAAATACAGCAAAAGAAAATAGGGTTTGGTTTTCCAGACTGGCAGCTCTGGGTTGGGTGTTTCTCATAACCCTTTTGTTGGTATTAATCATTAAGCCATATAACAAGTCACATCAAAACTTAGGGAAGGAAGACTATGGTTTTAATAACAGCACACCCGGTGATCTAGGCTATGTAGCGGATTACGGTGGTATTGCAGACTTTGTGTCTAATACCGGACAAGCAAGTGCTGGTTTCTACTTTAAGGAAACACAAATACTTCGGTTAAAGACCAGTCTGAAAAAGGGAGAGGGTGCGTGCAAGGTGGTATTTCTCAACAACGGATTCCCGGTTGATTCGGTTAACGTATCGCCTGAAGATAAGCAATCGACCCTGCTAAAGGTTCGTAAAAACGACGACTTCAAAATTTTAGTCCGACCTGAACAGTCTGGTAAGCACGAGGTTGCGGTCAAACTAGAGCGACGCTCTTTGGGTGTTCAACTCCAACTGTACGCATTCATTCTGCTGCTTTTTGTTGTAATGGCCTGGCTTGGTTTAAAACAGGGAGTGCGTCACCTGATATACCCAACAATTTTTATGATTCTGGCGGTATATGCCGAACATCTTTACCCGTTGGAGTATTGGATTGGCTCTTTTCCAACGATTGCCGCACTAACTGGTTTTCTGATTTTTGTTAGAATCACAACAACATGGTTGCCAATTAAGATTTTTGGTAAAGCGGTTGCCGTTCTTCTGGACTACCTCAGTCTTCTGTTGATTTTGTTTTGTTTGGTGTTTGTACTCAACTTCAAACGCTTTGGCATTCGACTCGACTTTGACTCGATAGTGGCTTTGCTGCAATCGAATAGTTCTGAAGCCATTGAGTTTATGCGAAACGAAATGCCTTGGTGGTCATGGATTGGCCTGGCAGTCTTGGTTTTGTCTCCCGTTTTACTGAATCGTCTGTTCCGGTCTGTCTCTTCAAGAGCCGCCTCCGGTTGGTCGTGGATCTATACGTTGATATTGGGTTTTATTGGAGTATTAGGTTTTTGGAACCTTAACTTCACTCAGGAGTTTGTTAAGGCATATACGCAGTATTACGAGGAAATTGAAAAGTTCAACGAGGTTCAACGACGATTCAAAACACCTGGTAATCTGGAAGCGAGTAAAGAAGAATCCGGCGAAACCTATGTGATTGTGATTGGGGAATCGCAGAGCAAGGACCACATGTCGGTGTACGGGTATCACAAGCCAACTACGCCTTTCTTGGACTCCATGAAAGCCGGGGGAGACTTCCTGACTCATCAGAAGGCTTATTCATGCCATACCCATACCATTATGGTATTGCAGCAGGCGCTTACACAGGCCAATCAATATAACGGCTTGCGTTATACCAAGGTGCCTACCTTGATGAACGTTTTAAACGCTGCAGGCTTTGAAACCACGTGGTTAAGCAACCAGGTGAAATTGAGCAACTGGGATAACGTTGTGTCGGCAATTGCAGCGGGCTGCGATAATCAAATCTTTGTTAACAAGAACATTGGTGAAACCGTTGATAATACGCCTTTTGATGAACGGGTTTTGCCAGAATTAGAAAAATTGTTAAGCGTCAGAACCAAGAAGAATAGGGTGGTGTTTGTCCATCTGATGGGTAATCATGGTAAATACGACCAACGATATCCTTCGGACTTTCCCAAAATGGATTCCTATGGCAAATTGGACTATGGGAGGGGAAAGAATCTCCATACATGGGAGAGTTACGACAATTCCATTCGATACAATGACTGGATGCTTCGCCGGGTACACGAAATCATGTATAAACGGTTAAGCGGAAACTATGCACTTTGTTATTTCGCCGACCATGGAGAAGATTTGGAAGAGGGGAGAGGACATAATTCAGGTATGTTTACCCATCGTATGACCCAGATTCCGTTTTTCTGTTGGCTGTCTGACGATTACAAAGCTGCCAGACCTCAGGTTGCATCAGCCTTCACCCAAAATAGCAACTCATGGTACTCCAACGATTTGATCTTTCAATCGATTATTGGTTTAACCGGCACTCAAACGGCATTGTATCAGCCCAAATATGACGTGTTTCACGAAGATTTTAAACTGGATACCTTGTTGGTAAAAGAAGGCAGGTATGTGTACACCGCTCCTGAGAACATCTATGTCTGGTCGGCTTCAAACAGCGATACACTCATAGCAACTAATCAGAATCAACGTATTGGTATTCATAGGGTTAACTCTTTTGGTAAAGCAGACGAGGTAAAACGGAATCGCCATGGTTGTGTAGAGATCGATGTAAAGATTCGAGTAGGGGAAGACACCATGATTGAGGTAGGTCATGGTGAAGAAGAGGTTATGTCGGGCATGAGTCTGATGAATTATCTGGATTACATCAATCCGGACAGTGGAACGAGAATTTGGTTGGACGTGAAAAATCTGGATTTGGATAATCACCGGGTTTTGATGTCCGAATTGGAGGCTTTGGAAGCGAGATACAACCTGAAGAACAGATTGATTTTGGAGACCAGTTCTACGGGATACTTTGTGAAAGGCTTCGCCCGAATGGGCTATCATGTAAGCTATTACGTTCCAACAGAAACGCTGGCTCTTGGACCATCCGAAAGGCGTAAGCGTTGGTTGCAGATCGCCAGACAATGCACAACGCAGGGATTGTCAGCGGTATCGTTTGACGCATCGCTGTACAAACAGGTAAAGAAGGAGTTGGAGCCACTTCTTCCCGGTAACATTGTGTATCACACCTGGGATCTGGATATAGACGTTCGGCACGGAATGTTTCTCGACAATCTAACGTCGAGAGACTATAATACCGATTTAAGGGTGAAGACCATACTTGTCCGCTTTCCCTCCGTCTTCGATTTGTAAATTGATGGTTGAAAATTTTGTTCAAATCTTACCTTTGCAAAAAAATTAAAGAATGGCATTAGATCTATTGGTAATTGGTAGTGGTCCTGGTGGCTACGTGGCTGCGATCCGAGGAGCACAGCTAGGTATGAAAGTGGGTATTGTCGAAAAGGCTGAGTTGGGTGGTGTTTGTCTGAATTGGGGGTGTATCCCAACCAAGGCACTTCTTAAGTCGGCACAGGTGTTCGACTATATCAATCACGCTTCCAATTATGGCATAAACGTAAAAGATGCCTCTGCTGATTTTCCGGCAGTGGTGAAGCGAAGCCGTGACGTGGCAAATGGTATGAGCAAGGGGATCCAATTTCTCATGAAGAAAAACAAGATCGAAGTTCATACAGGTTTTGGAAAACTGGTAGGAAAGGGCAAGGTAGAGGTTGACAACAATGGTAAGAAATCAGTGTTGGAAGCAAAAAACGTTATTTTGGCTACGGGTGCCCGTGAACGGGAATTACCGCATATCAAGATTGACAAAAAGAAAGTAATAGGCTATCACGAAGCATTGGCTCTACCAAAATTGCCAAAGTCGATGGTGATTATTGGAAGTGGCGCAATTGGAAGTGAGTTTGCTTACTTCTACAACGCCATGGGTACAGAAGTTACCCTGGTTGAGTTTATGCCAAACATAGTGCCTAACGAAGATGCTGATGTTTCAAAAGCGCTCGCAAAGGAGTTTAAGAAGCAAGGTATTAAGGTAATGACATCATCTTCGGTAGAGAAGGTAGATACCTCCGGAAGTGATTGCAAGGTTTCGATTAAAACCTCCAAGGGAATGGAAGAAATGTCAGCTGAGATTGTTCTATCGGCAGTTGGTGTTCAAACCAATATTGAAGGTATAGGCCTTGAAACCATGGGAGTTAAGACCGACAAGGGCAAGGTGGTTGTTGACGATTTCTACCAAACCAACGTACAAGGAGTTTATGCTATTGGAGATATTGTAGACGGTCCGGCACTTGCACACGTTGCCAGCGCAGAAGGAATTATCTGCGTTGAAAAAATCGCAGGAGAAAACCCAGAGCCACTGGATTATGGCAATATCCCAGGATGTACATACTGTTCTCCAGAAATTGCCTCTGTAGGTTATACTGAAGCCAAGGCGAAAGAAGCTGGTTACGATATAAAAGTTGGGAAATTCCCATTTTCAGCCAGTGGAAAAGCCAGCGCAGCAGGAGCTAAGGAAGGTTTTGTTAAGGTGATATTCGATGCCAAGTATGGAGAGTTTCTTGGAGCTCACATGATTGGAATGAACGTAACCGAAATGATTGCAGAAGTAGTGGCCGCAAGAAAGCTGGAAACCACAGGGCATGAGATCATAAAAACCGTTCACCCTCACCCAACAATGAGCGAAGCAGTAATGGAAGCAGCAGCAGCAGCATACGACGAAGTTATTCACCTCTAGTAGGTAATACCCATATTAAAAAGGCCGCTTGCACTGCAAGCGGCCTTTTTTGTCCTTAGAAGGGTAGTTAAAAGAAGCCTATTGTATGATTACCTTCTTTACTGCTGATTGTTCCCCATTTGTATATCGTAGAATATACGAGCCTTTGGATATATCGTTAACCGGAACGGTTATCTGGTTGTCGATCGATTCAGGCTGAATTGTCTTTACAACCTTCCCCGACATATCCAGGAGGGTAACCGTAGGTGTAGCCTGAGCATCCTCGGTAATTGCGTTTTTTAGTTCGATAATCAGTTCGTCTTGAGCAGGATTGGGGCTTATCATTAACCCTGGGTCATCCATAACGTCTTTGTGAAGCTTTGCTTGTTTGCGTTCTGTTTCCGACACGTCTTCCACCTCTATTATTCGGTGAATGACCATTACCTTAACATCTGCACCTTCACCAAGGTTAAGATACTCATGTATGGCCTCTGCGTCTTCCATATCTATCTCTGCATCTTCCAGTTCATTTATCTTTTTAAGCAGTTCTTTACGGTGTTCGCTGTTGAGCCCCTCCATCTTTTCCAATGTTATGTCATCGTCGGTTTCGATGGTGTCTTCAATGCGCATTTCATATTTTATCACCTTCGTGATCTTTTTGTTTTTTCCAGGATCACCGGCTTCAATATCAACGTCAACGTCTTCATCCGGCAGTACATGTGGAATGTTTAAACCAGTACTTTCCATGTAGCTGTGAAGCGCTTCTTTACTGTTAAAGCTGGTGTCGATCACCATTTTTTCTCCATTGATCACTTTCACCGTTTTTATGCGGTATTCTTGCTTTTCTTCGTTTTGCGCCAGTCCGAATCCAGCCACTGTCATAAGGGTTAGAAGCAATGAGGCTTTGATTGTTGTTTTGTTCATAACTAAAGTAATTTGATGGTTCAAAGGACTTAAATTCAAGGGCCGAGCTGTATTAACGCTTTTATAAAATCCGTTAATGGAGTGTTAAAGTTGTAGAGCAACGACCAACCTGGTGGTATTTTTGAACAAATGAAAGAGACCAACAAGATTCTAATTGCGGGCATCATAATGGCATTATGTGGTCTGGTGTGGATTCAGGCGAGTCTCTTACAAAAAACCTATAATCAAACGCAAGACGTCTTCGATCGCAATGTTAAGGTGGTAATGCAAAACGTGATTCATACCTTTTTCGTTGAGAGTTTAAAGACCGGTGTTACCGAAATTATTGATACAACCATTGGTGATAAGCGGAACGTGCATATTGAGCTTATAGGCAGAACAGATGGCGAGAAGGGAGCCTATACAACCAATGTCGATCATCGGGTTACAATTCGGCAAGATGTTGATCGCTCAGAGGCAATCGGTGTATTCAGCGATTCGGTCGGAGATCAGTTTACCGGCGATAAATGGGCCAATAAGCTCGTTCGTGAGCTTATCTCCAATGTAAGTGAGTCGCACTGGGAGGACAAAATAAAGTCGTACGACTTCGATTCCAGTATTACCTCCAACCTTGAAAGTCTAGACCTACCGGAAAAGTTTGAGTATGTGGTATTAGACGATAACGGAGAATTGGTAGTTGGCTCACAAGACTTTGACAAATCTGGTACGGTGTATGAGAAGGAAATGATGTACGGAAACGTATTCCCAAGCGGAATGCTGCGCTTGAAAATTCCAACAAGAAACTACTCCATATTTTCTTCCATCCTAATGCCAATTAGCTTGTCGACTCTGTTCTTACTGCTGGCGGCTGGCTTGTTTATCTACCTCTTCGGTTTGTATCGGAAAGAGAAAAGTGTTTCGGAAGCCCGCGACGACTTTATTAACAGCATGTCTCATGAGCTGAAGACACCGCTCGCTACGATCGCGTTGTCGTTGGAGAATCTGAAGTTTAACGACCCCGAAAATCACAACTATGTTTCCATTGTAAAGGAAGAAAACGAACGGATGCAGTACTACGTTGAGAACATCCTCCAACTAGCGCGAATGGATAAAACGGAGTTTGAAGTACACCAGAGACACGTTGATGTAGTCGATCTTCTGGAGAAGCTTATTGAAAAATACCGGATTCACGCCCGCAGAAAAGGTGGAGAGATTTATTTTGACCAATACAAGGAACTAGTAATACCCATCGACCCCATGCACATGCGCAATGTAATTGGAAACCTACTCGACAATGCCATTCGATACAGCGATCAATCGCCGGAGGTGCAGGTGAAACTGCGACAAGAACAGCATCATTTGGCTATCGAAGTTTCCGATAACGGTCGTGGCATCCCGCCGGAAGCTCAGCAAAAGGTATTTGAAAAATTCTTTAGGGTACAATCAGGCAACCTGTACGACGCCAAGGGTACCGGTATTGGTTTAAGTTATGTCAAACATATCGTAGAGCTCCATAATGGGAGCGTGAGACTACGCAGCGAACCGAACGAGGGAAGTACGTTTACAATCGAATTACCGTATGGCTGATATGCGTTCCATATTGCTTGTGGAGGATGATGCCAATTTTGGTCTGGTACTTTGCGATTACCTCAAAATGAATGGCTACGACGTAGACCTCGCCAAAAATGGGAGTTTAGGCTATAACATGTTTCACCAACGACAGTATGACCTTTGCATTCTTGATGTGATGATGCCGGAAATGGATGGTTTTTCGTTGGCCGAGAAGTTGACTAAGGTTAATCGGGAGGTGCCTTTCGTTTTTCTAACAGCTAAGTCGTTGAAGAAGGACGTGCTTGAAGGATACAGACTGGGTGCTATTGATTACCTCAACAAACCCTTTGATCCGGAGATTCTGATGATGAAGATTAAGGCAATCCTGGGCAGGGCTGGCTCGAAATCTTCGCAGAAGAGCAAACACTACAACTTTGTTGGTTACCACCTTGATTACGGTCTTAGGCGTTTGTCGGGCAATGGTAAACAGCTGAGTCTGTCGCCCAAAGAAACCGCGTTGCTGGCTTATCTCCTTGACCGCCAGAACAAACTTGTGAAACGTGATGAAGTGCTTACGGCAATTTGGAAGGAGTCTACCTATTTTACCGCCAGAAGCATGGATGTTTATGTCAATAAGTTGAGAAAGCACTTCAAGACGGATAATCGAATTGCACTTGAGAATCTGCGTGGGGAGGGGTTTATCTTCTCTGTTGATTCAGCACCTCAACACAAAGGCTAGGGACGTTGGTCTGTGTTGTTGGGGAGCAAAATAATTGGGTGAGGCAATAGGATTTCAAGGGTTTGAGCCACTGTTTTACAATGCCTATACTGAACGCGAACATCAGATCAATCGCAGAGTTGTGGTTGTTATCCGATCGGTTAACTAATCGTTGGTTACCTGGTACAAGAGCAACTCCTCGCCGCCAGCTAATCGGGTAGTACCGGCCTTGGATAAGCCCGTTTTGGAAAGCACACGCTGAGAGGCCTTGTTCAACTCCGTGGTAATGCCTAAAACCGTTTTCATATTGAGTTTGGTGAATCCGTGGTTGAGCATGGCTTTGGACGCCTCAGACGTTATTCCCTGGCCCTCAAACCGAGGAAGTATGGCAAAACCCAGATCGGGATGCTGAAGCTCCTTACGTTTAAGGAAACCGCATAATCCAATAGGTTTGTTCTCTGATTTCAAAACAACTTTATATAAACCAAACCCGAAACGATCATAACTTGCAAACAGGCTGTTTTCAATATACCGTTCCGCATCTTCCAATGTGTTTATCTCCCGGTCACCAATGTATTTGATCCAGTTACGACTGTTTAGCAACGTATAGATAAACACTGAATCGGTTATTTCAGCCTCTACAATTGACAGTCTTTCGGTTTCCAGGATTTTTTCGCTCATGGGCGCAAGCTACAACGACTTATTTGAGTGTCCGAATTAGGAAATCCACAACCCATGTGGATGCTAATTTTCTTACAGTGGTTTTAGTATTAGGTTCGGGTTCCAACCCTATCTTCGCCCCATGATTCAGCTGGAGACATTTACGTTTAATCCATTTCAGGAGAACACCTATGTTTTATGGGACGAGACCAACGAGTGCGTTATTGTGGACCCTGGTTGTTACGATGCGAGTGAACAAATACGACTAAGCTCGTTTATAACAGACCGTGGCTTAACACCTGTGCTTCTGGTCAATACCCACTGCCACATCGATCATATTTTCGGAAACGCGTATTGCAAGAACAAATTTGATATTCCATTGGTCTATCACAAACTCGATCACGTGGTTTTGGAAAGTGGAAAGAACTCGGCCATGTTATACGGCCTGCATTACGACGAGTCTCCATCGGCAGACAAGTATCTGGTGGAAGGGGAGAAGCTGGAGTTTGGAGCGTCTTCTATGGACATTGTCTTTACGCCAGGACACTCGCCAGGAAGCGTGTGCTTGATTGCCCGGGAAGAACAGTTTGTAATTGGTGGAGATGTTCTGTTCCAGCTAAGTATCGGTCGAACCGATTTGCCGGGAGGAGACCACCAAACGCTGTTAGACTCCATACAGCGAGAACTGTTTGTGCTTCCTGAGTCAATGGAAGTATATCCGGGGCACGGCCCCAAGACTACCATTGGATTTGAGAAAGAGAATAACCCCTTTTTGCAGGGGCTTTAGTTCCGGGATTTTCGTACAATAAAGCTGATAATAAGGATAACCAGGATGCCACCTCGGATCAGCAGTCGCGTGTTTTGTTTGCGTTTCTGAGCGTTCTGTTGTTCTACAAAGTGCTCGGTATTCTGTAGGCTCTGTTCAATGGATTTTTTAACCATCTCATTGTATTGCTCTTCCCTTTTCCTAATGAGCTCCTCCCTTACTGAGTCCAATTTCTCCGTTTGAGCCTCAAGAGAGTCCGGACTGAGGAGTTCAATCTGATTCGAGTCTCCCTCTGTACCAGCTTGAACCTGGGTTGGACCGAACAAGAATGTACTAAGAAGTACGAGAGTGGTAATGTGAAATTTGATCATATTGTTTAATAGTTTTCAGGTTTTGCACGCTTTAGGTCAGCTAGATTTTTGGATACAGTAAAGTAGTTGACGTTTACGCCTGGGAAATACGTGACCATAGCATAATCCAGGGTGAATTTCTTGATACCGATACCAACACCCCAGGAGAAACCAGCGGCCCCCTTGGTGTTTTCAGGTGCTAGCTCTTTTCGTCGCTGGTGGTTGTAGCCACCTCGAATTTGGAAGTTATCACTAAATACAAGCTCTGCACCAAAGTTAAAGTGACGCATTATCTTATCACCAACCGGAACCGATTCGTTGCGAACCTCTCCCGTTTCCAGGTCAATGTTTTTATTTCTTGAGTTTACGTTAACGTAGCTGATGTCGAATCGCTGAAGGTTGTGGGCTACAACTGTCATTTTCAAAGGATTGTGCTGTAGTTTTTTCGAGAATCCCAGTTGGATATCCAAGGGCAAATCAACGAATTCTTCATCGTAGGCAATGGCGTTAACCCCCAAATTACGAATCAACATAGATGCGTGAAACTTGCTTTTGGGGTTGTGATACGCACCTCCAAGATCCACAGCAAATGCAGTGGCAACATATTTTTCGTAAACCGAGTAGAGAAACTTGAGGTTAACACCGTAGGTAAACCTCCTGTCGCGGTGCCAGGTATTACCGTAACCCAACTGGAACACGTAATCCTGAGCCCAGAACTGGCCTATAACCTTGCCTGTGACATCGGTTTCATCAAAGTGACCGTAATCGGTGTAGGTAATGGAGCCACTGAATGTCCCTACGGAATCGAAGTGTTTCACAAAGGCGCCAAAACCACTGTTTATATCAACCAGATAATTGTTGTAGGATAGGGCCACGTGATTGTCCATCGACTTGTTGAGCCCGGCTGGGTTGTAGTACCCTACTCCAATGTCTTTTTTGAAATCTGCCATGGTGCTTGAACCTAAAGCTGCAGTTCGGGCAGTAGGGTCAATATTAACAAAGGCGAACGAATACGAGCCTCCTAGCTGTGCCTTGACAGGATGCATAGCCAGCAAGAAAATCAGGCCAAAGAATGTTTTTCGCATTGACAATTGGGTTTTACTATCTGATGAACGAATTAAGCCTTGTATTATTTCCTTGGCTAATATAACAAGTATTTGGCACGAATGACTTTAAAAGCCTCTAGATCAGCCGACCAGCTTTTATATATTTCATCACTTGAAAGTCCTCCTTCAATCTGTTTTTGAAGCATCGTGGAACCGCTTAATTTGGTAAAAAAACTCTTGAAATAGGCACCATTTTTTTCCGTGTTATTGGTCTCATAAAACAGTCTTAACCAGTCCAAATAGATCCGTTTGTTACTGAGAATATAGGTCTCGGCAAACTCGGTTAATACCATGCCCCGGCACTCAACTCCCTCATATTTAGGATGATCCGCAACTCCAGGTATGGAACTTGGAGTAAATACATGTCCACCTTCTTTCTGGCCTGGCCGTCCAACAACTTCAAACGGCTTATCCGTTCCTCGCCCGATACTAACATTAGTTCCTTCAAAAAGCCCTAATGTAGGATAGAGATAAACCGAAGCCATAGTGGGCAAATTAGGCGAGGGGCGAATGGGTAATTGGTACAATGAATCATGGTTATAATTCAAACATTTTATTACCGTTAGTTTACACGGCTGCCTTCCTGATAACCAATTTTGTCCATTGATCATTTTCGCAAATTCTCCAACCGTCATGCCATGTACCAGTGGCACAGGGTGCATACCAATAAACGACTTGTATTTTATGTCGAGCACCGGACCGTCCACGTAGTGTCCGTTTGGGTTTGGTCGGTCGAGCACAAGCATTTCGAGGTCGTTTTCCTGGCAGGTCTCCATCAGGTAATGCATGCTTGATATGTAGGTGTAAAACCGAACCCCAACATCCTGGATGTCGAAAATAATTACGTCAATACCTTTCACCATTTCGGCCGAAGGTTTTCGGCTTTTGCCATACAGAGAAACAATGGGCAAACCGGTTTTTTTGTCTACCGAGCTGTTTACATGAGCACCGGCACTGTGATCGCCTCTAAAACCGTGTTCAGGGGCAAAAATTTTGACTATATCCACACCCCATTGCAACAACGTGTCTACCACATGGGTGTTACCAACGGTGCTTGTTTGGTTAACCATCATGGCCACTTTTTTGCCCTTAAGTAAGGGTAGATATTGCTGTAATTGTGCGGCTCCTACCTGAATCGGGGCAGGCTCCTTTTTTACAATGTGTTGTCCAGTTTCACTTTGAGCACTTGCGGTGTCCTTGACTTTTCCGCATGCTGATAAATTTATAAGTAGGAGGGTGGACGCTATGAAGCCAAATTTGTGCATTTTTGAAGCGATAAGAGCATTATAGATTGTGCTCGAAATTATGGATTTTAGCTATTTCGTAGGTAAAAAATTAGCCACCAAGTCCGGTAAATCGTTCACTCGGTTGATAATCCGACTAGCCATTGCAGGTGTTGGGTTAAGCCTGGCTGTAATGATACTTGCCGTTGGTGTAGTAAGAGGTTTTCAACAGGAGATACGTCAAAAGGTGGTTGGTTTTGACGGTCACATTCATATTCGAAATCTCGACCTCAACCAAAGTCGTCAGTTGGCTTTGATAGAAGCGGATCAAAGTTTTATTAAGAAAATTGCCCACCATGCTGATGTTAAATACATAACGCCGTTTTGTGTGAAGGCCGGCATCATTAACACCCAAAAGGAAATCGAAGGAATGGTCTTCAAAGGAGTGCCTAGAGATTACGATTGGTCCTTCATTGAGCGGAATATAAAACGGGGCCGACTTCCATCCTTCAGTGATACCCTCGATACGTACGAGCTGGTATTGTCGCAGAAAGTAGCTGATCGCTTACAACTTGATACAGGGAAATCGGTCGAAGTCTTCTTCATTCAGGATACCAAAGTGCGCCGCCGCAGGCTCAAACTCGTAGGTATATTCAGTACCGGATTGGGTGAGTTTGATAAAACAATTTGTTTTACTGACATCCGTGTGATTCAACGTATTTACACTACCGACTATAGCAAAGTGAGTGGGTTTGAGGTTGGCCTATACGACATGGAAAAACTGGAAACCATGACGGATTGGGTGGACGAACGAATTGGTTTGAAATTACGGGCAGAAAACATAGAATCGAAACACAGTGTAATTTTTCAATGGTTGCGAATTGTAGATTCTAATGCTTTGATAATAATCGTTTTAATGACCATCGTATCCGTCGTAAACTTGATTACGGCGTTTCTGATTTTGATCATCGACCGTACTCAGATGATCGGAATTTTCAAGGGTCTTGGTGCTAACAACTGGCAGGTTGTGCGGGTCTTTCTTTTTAAAGGTTTGTCTATGGTTGTTCCAGGCCTGATAATCGGAAATGTTCTGGGTTTGGGCTTGGCCTATTTACAACTTCAAACCGGTATTTTTACTCTTCCCGAAGAAACCTATTACATGGCGGTTGTTCCTGTTCAGATTTCAATGGAAACCGTGGGGTATTTAAACTTGGGCACGTTGTTGATCAGCATGTTTATGATGTTGATACCGGGCCTTATGGTTCGGTTTATTACTCCGGTGAAGGCAATTCGCTTTAACTAAGACGTTGGTTTAGCGCCCGGTCGTTTCTTCTTTTTGACGTTAACGTGTTCGTATGGGCAATGTTTGCAGGCGTTTCCACAGCAATAACCACGCTTGAGGTGGAAGCTCTTCGTCATCACATAAAGCCCGTTTTCGTCAATGTAAAAATCTTCTTCTTCCAATCTTCGTTACCCGTTAGGATGTGGATTGAGCTTCTCCAATGAGTGAATTACCACAAGATTTACAATATCGAGCATCGGTCTCATTTTCGGTACCACATGCATCACAACGGTTTTTTGCCCTTTTTTGTTCGGCATACTCTACGCTTACTATGCCTGTGGGAACCGTAATCACGGCATAACCTAGGATCATGAGGGTGGAGGAGAGCACCTGACCAAGAATGGTATTTGGTGTTATATCGCCATAACCAACCGTGGTAACCGTCACAATGGCCCAGTAGATGCTTCTCGGAATGCTGGTAAACTTGGTGTCGGGTTGTTGTCCTTCAATGATGAACATGGCAGTTCCCATGAGAATAACGATGATCAAAATAAAGCCGAAAAACACCGTCACTTTTGCACTACTGGCCCGCAGGGCCTTGCCAAGCCCCTTGGCCTCCTTACTGTAGCTCGTGAGCCGCATAATACGGAAAACACGAAGCAGGCGAAGGGTACGAATAATCAA
>JAEPQQ010000160.1 GCA_017640445.1 Bacteroidia bacterium
AGCCCAGACAACTGTCCAGGCTTTTGTTGTGGGCGATGTAGGATTCGAACCTACGACCCCCTGCTTGTAAGGCAGGTGCTCTAAACCAACTGAGCTAATCGCCCCCATTCCTTTGAGGGCTGCAAATATAACATTAGAAGATTCGTATTTGCCCAATTTTTTTTGAAAAAATTTATCAAAATTTTCATGAAGATGTTTCCCAGACACAGGTTCATCTTCCATTTGTTCATTATATCCAAGGAAATACAAAGATTACCCATCTTTGTCCATTACTCAGTTCACGGTAACGTCCTCCGATATCAACTGTCTCAATAACTCTTGTTGGGCAAGACCTGTCAGATGGGACTGGTTTTTGCTTTTCACAGAGTCTACAATCCTCCGTACCTACTCTTTAAGGCTCTTGTTTTCTGATTCGAGCTCGTCCACTTTTTGATTTAACTCTTCCACCTTCTGGTTTAGATCCTGAATGGCCTTGGTTAATACGGGTATAAGTTCTGCATATCGAACACTCATCATTTCTTCCTGGTTGTCCGGCACGTTCACTACCTCGGGCACCACTTCCAAAACTTCCTGGGCTATGAAACCAAGGCTTTGCAGGTTTCCACCTTTGTACTTGTAGGTGCTTGGATTGAGTTTCAGGAGGTGGTTCAAACCATACGGAATATCTTCTATATCTTGTTTTGCACGCTGGTCGGAGATACTCGACCACGAACCAGCACCAGCCGCAAGGGTAACACCCGATGATCCACCTGCATTCGTTTCAAATCGATATCCACCAGTGAATTTGGCGAAGAGTTGATTATTTGCTGTTGTGGTGGCATTACTGCCAATGGCCATGGAATTATTATGATCAACCCTGGTTTTGTATCCAAGACCTACTGAATATGACCCTCTCACCCAAGCCTCTTCGCCTATGGCGATTGAAGATATGACGGTTCCTGCTGCAGCACCATTGTGCATCACATCTCTGGCAGTCGCTTTGTAGCCAATGGCGACAGACGTTGAATCAGCATTTGTCCTTCTCCCAATGGCACAGGAGTTCTCCCGATACGTCCAGGCGTCTGTACCCAGTGCTACATTCCCCTCCTTAAGTGCTCTGGCTCCTGTTCCAATGGCAATTGTATAATCATCATACGCATGTCCAAAGCCAATCGCAATTGCGGAATGTCCTTCAGTTCTACCACCAATGGAGATCTGGCTGTATTTATTATTTCCCTGAACCAACCCCCTGATTGCAAGTGAATAACGACAGGTTGGACTTACCAGGCCTCCCCCAATAGCGGTTGAATTATCTGCATAACCGCGGCTGCGGCGACCTATACTGGTACTGTATTCGCCGGTGGCGGTGCTTTGATAACCAATAGCAACTGAACCATCACCCGTAGCTGAATCGAGATAGCCCATAGCAGTTGAAAAGTTACCTGATGCCACTGAGCTGTCACCAAAAGCAAAAGAAGCATCGCTAACGGCACGTGCCCTTCGTCCCATGGCTACTGAATAGTCACCAGATGCCATACACGAATCACCCACGGTGAGGGCATATTTCCCGCTGGCGCTTCCGGTTCCTATACGAGCACTTCCCAAGTGGTACATCGTATCATCGATGGCCTTTGCGACCTTGTTGTCTGACACCTTATACCACGGACTTGAAACGCTGTCTAAACACCTCCAAGTCACGCCATCAAATGTCGCAATGCACGAATCTGTTGTGTTGTAAATTACATGTCCTGCTTTCCAACCCGTTTGTCCATCTCGCTGTGCGGTAGTCAATCGCGGCAGCATGAGCGCTTTGTCTGACGACTCCATCTCAAGAAGAGACCGATCGTCAATCGTCGAATGGTTGTTGCCCAGTTTTACCTGAGCGTATGAAGACGACTCAATGGTCAGAAAAAACACTATGATACACGGCCACAAGAGCCAAGAGTATAGAAAGCTTCGTTTTATTCTTTTCATATTAATCTACTCATAAATTGCTCGCCAGTGATAAAAGCATATGCCTAAATCAAGCAGCTTACTGTTTGT
>JAEPQQ010000161.1 GCA_017640445.1 Bacteroidia bacterium
GTTCACCTTCCCACCAAAACATCTGGTAAACAAATCGAGCTACGTAAAAAGTGACAAGAATTGTGGTTACTTCAGTATGATTCAGGTGTACAATTTCCTAAGTGATTCCATCAAGTACAACCGCCTGGCCGATTCGGGTTATTTACTGGCACGCATATTTGTAAACAGAGACAATATATTCTATGTTGAGGGACGACGACAACTGGGTTTTCTGTACAAGGAACTTGGCAAGTATACCCTTAACACCGAACACATAGACAACATAATAGAGCAGTGTATGCTCTACTGCCTCGATTTCGATTTATTCGTTCCAACTGCGGATAGTCTGAAAGAGATAACGGTACAACAGAAAAATTACTTTAACAATCCTTCGGGAATTGCCACCGGCAAACGACTGGGGTTTGAGATTATCAACCGGGCAAAGACCTAAATCGTTTATGCGGACAAACCAGTACTTCCTTTTTCTACTTCTTGCTTCGGTATTATTCGGGGCCTGCAAGCAACGGTACGGATACATTCCCAGAAGCTTAAACCTAACCAAACAGGAACATGCTGAAAAGGGGTTTAGTCACTACGTATCTCCATCAAAAAAGGACGTGGCAGACAGTGTGGCACCAACCACACCTGGTTCGACGTCAAACACCGCTTTACCTCCAACGCAGAAAATTACCGAACCAATTGGTAAGCAAACACTGCGTACCAAGCCATTAAACCTATTAAAGCCATTTAGAAAAACTTCGCCTCGCACGGCAGTTGACAGTACTAAAGAGAAACCTAAACGGCGGAAAGACCTCGCATCGGGATCGGGATTCTTTTTCGCAGCCGTAGCAGTTTTGAACGCATCCATACTGTTCACTCCGTATGTAAACACTCTGTTCCTATCCATTCTCATTGGTTTAGGTGCCTTTGTGATTGGCTACCTTCTGATAGAACTTGCAAAAAATATCCGCAAAAACCGACTTCGCCCTACTTCAACAAAAACCTATAAGGAGGCCAGAGAGCGACTTAAGCGTGTTGTGGGGATTCTATTCATTGTTTCCGGGTCGTTTTTCTTAATTGGTGTACTTAGCATGGCAGCCGGAATTTTTGGCCTGGGTGTATTCTGCTTCGTTATGGGGGCAATTGCTTTCTATGCTGCCCTTTTAGGCGGCTTGATTTACCTACTCATGGGAATTTAAGCCTGGCTCTCCAGTGCTTTCAACCCCTTACTGGTAATCTGGAAGTAGTAACCATCAAGAAAGTCGGAGTCGTAGCCAAGACTGCGTTCGAAATCGCCTTGTTCATTCTTTAAAAACGGGCCAACGTATTCGTCGTGCAGCAACTGCTTAAGCACATCACCTATTACGTGTCTGCCTGCCTTCACCCTGCATTCCTCTACAATACTCTCAAACCCCTCGGGGAAGATGAGTAATTCTAATATTGCGTATTCAATTTCTTCCATTTCTTACCCTTCTCGACTTCCACGTATATGGCATTATCAAACTTAGAACGGCAATTATAAC
>JAEPQQ010000162.1 GCA_017640445.1 Bacteroidia bacterium
TATACTTCCAGTCGTTGCATAACGAACTGTTAAGTTAACTGTGATCACACTGTCACAATTCGCAGCATTGGGAATCGTGTCCATATACGTACCGCTGGTGGTCCAGGTCTTACCACTTGGCGACACGTAGCTGTCGCACACATCTGGTGCAATCGTAGAACTACTTGCATAACGTACCGTTAGGTTTACTGTGATGATACTGTCGCAGTTAGCCACATTCGGTATCGTGTCCATATATGTACCCGTGGTGGTCCAGGTCTTACCACTGGGTGACGTGTACGTATTACATACATCCGGAGTTATGGTCGCAAACGTTTTGTGTCGGACCGTTAAACTCACGGTGATCACGCTATCACAATTCACCGCATTGGGAATCGTATCCATATATGTACCGGTTGTAGTCCAGGTTTTACCACTTGGCGACGTGTAACTATCGCATACGTTAGCCGTAACACTTCCCGTTGTTGCGTATCGCACTGTGAGGTTTACAGTGATTATACTATCACAATTCGCTGCATTCGGTATCGTATCCACATACGAGCCTGAAGTAGTCCAGGTCTTACCACTTGGAGAGGTATAGCTATCACACACATTCGGTGCGATGGTTGCAAACGTTTTATACCGCACGGTTAAACTTACGGTGATCACGCTATCACAATTCGCAGCATTCGGTATCGTATCCATATACGTGCCACTGGTTGTCCAGGTTTTACCACTGGGTGAGGTGTAGCTATCACACACATTCGCCGTTACACTAGCAGTTGTCTCATATCGTACGGTCAGGTTGACGGTAATCACACTATCGCAATTCACGGCATTGGGAATCGTATCCATATATGTACCCGTTGTTGTCCAGGTTTTACCACTTGGCGAGGTATACGCATTACACACATCGGGATTAATCGTAGCGCTGCTTGGTTGATGTATGGTTAAGTTTATGACTAAAAAGGAATCACAATCAACCACATTTTGAATTGTATCGTTGTAAGTACCCGAAGTGGTCCAGGTAGCATTGCCACTTGGAGAAGTATACCGAGAACAGGCAATCACCGTTAGTGTATCCTTA
>JAEPQQ010000163.1 GCA_017640445.1 Bacteroidia bacterium
TCGTTTACAACAGCTCTAAAGCCATCGTTCTCTCCCGGGCCACTACCATCTGGCGAGAAGGCATTCGGGATGTAAACCAAGATATCTGGTCCAATGATTACATCGTGTTTGAAGGTAGCCTCACATTGATAGTTGGTTCGAACGGTGAGAGTTACTTCGTATGTACCTGTATCAGCCGGATAGAAGAACAATGGGTTTTCTTCATTTGAGGTATCATCAATTTCTGAATCGATACCAAAATCCCAGAAGAAATTGTCAACCGAACTGTTGAGTATTGGATCGACAGTAGATTGATTGTTGAACTGGAACTTAGGCAATGCAGCCGTTGTACTGTTGTTCGGATTAGGAACAAACAGGGCAGTAGGTATTGGATACACATCGATGTTTACTTCCATGGAATCCTTACAACCAAAGGCAGATTCTACAACAAGTTTAGCTGTATTGGTACCATCTTCTTCAAAGGTGTAGAATGGGTTTTGTACATTGTCTGTTGCATTGTCAGGTGTAAACGTCCAGGTGTATGAACTGGTAGCCGGATCTACATAATTGGTGATCTCGGTAGTAAAGTTTACATCCACCGGGTTACAACCGTTGCTTGTATCAGTAGTGATGTTAAACTGCGGTTTAGGATGTACTAATATCTGCATGGTTGCCTCATCAAACGGACAAACGCTTCCTCCTCCTTCATCGGTTTTAGCATACAACAGGAATAGTTGAGTGCTGTCGTCTCGCGAAGTGAAGGTAAAGTCGGTGTTCTCAGCTCTGTTGTCTCCAACCGTACCACCTGAGAGTGGTATCCAGGTAAGCCCTGTTGAATTGGAGTAACTAGCTGTTACATCAATCGTCATATTGTCACCATCACGACAAAGTTCTACGTTGTCGGATACGGTAAGTGTTTGTTGTGCATGTATTTCTACCTGAACAGAGTCTTTACCGGCACATCCATTAAAGTCGGTATAATCGTAGTGGATGTAGAACGGATTGTTGTAGTTGTTGTTCACACC
>JAEPQQ010000164.1 GCA_017640445.1 Bacteroidia bacterium
GATACCATTCCAAATGCGGTGAATTGTGATAGTGTGATTACGGTAAGCTTAACCGTTCGCTACACCACAAGCACAACAATTAATCCCGACGTATGTAACAGTTACACATCGCCAAGTGGCAAGACCTGGACTACTAGCGGCACCTACATGGATACGATTCCAAACGCAGCCAATTGCGACAGCATAATCACTGTGAACCTAACGGTACGGTATAAAACGTTTGCCACCATTGCGCCCGATGTATGTGATCGATATACCTCACCAAGTGGTAAGACCTGGACCACTAGTGGCACTTATATGGATACCATTCCAAACGCAGCCAACTGCGATAGCATTATAACGGTAAACCTCACTATCAGATATGCCAGCGCTTCTTCGATTTCTGCTAATGTCTGCGACAGTTATACATCTCCAAGCGGCAAAACCTGGACCACCAGTGGTACCTACATGGACACCATTCCAAACGCAGCCAACTGTGATAGTGTAATTACCGTAAGCTTAACGATACGCAATAAAACGTTTGCCACCATTTCACCCGATGTGTGTGATAGTTACACCTCACCAAGTGGCAAAACCTGGACAACCAGTGGTACGTACATGGATACGATTCCGAATGCCGCGAACTGCGATAGTGTGATCACGGTAAGCCTTACTGTACGCAACAAAACAGTTGCTGCTATAGCGCCTGACGTCTGTAACAGCTACACTTCGCCAAGTGGCAAAACCTGG
>JAEPQQ010000165.1 GCA_017640445.1 Bacteroidia bacterium
AAGCTCTACCAAACGCTGGAGCAACTGTCTTCTGATATTGACACCGGCTCGGTCCCTGAATCGCTCGATGGTATTCTTCTTGTACAGGAGTATATCAAACCTCAGGATGGCAGGGTGACACGTCTGGAGTTCATTGGAGGTGCCTTCTACTATGCAGTAAGCATTGACAGTTCCAATGGTTTTGAGCTTTGCCCCGCTGACGCCTGCAACGTTGGTGATGCTTTCTGCCCGGCAACTCCTGACAGTGCGTCATCTAATCCAGTGAACAAGTTCCAGGTTCTGGAGAACTATATTGACCCCAACATGATCAATTACCAACGCTTTCTTCAGGCCTCGGGAATCAATATTGGTGCGATTGAAGTAATTACGGACGCTACCGGGAGAACGGTTGCGTATGATGTGAATACCAATACCAATTACAACTCCGGTGCAGAAGGAAAAACGCAGGCCGGTTACCGAGGGATGCATCGAATTGCTGAGTACCTCAGAGAGGAATTAAGGAGCTTGTAGATAAAGGTTGGCTCACAGGTCCTTTTCGTCATCCAACAGCTCGATTTTCAACAACGCCCTGGTTCCAAGAACGTCACCCTTCTCGCTAAGGACTTCCTCAATTTCGAGAAAGCTTCCTTCGGAGTAATGACG
>JAEPQQ010000166.1 GCA_017640445.1 Bacteroidia bacterium
AGATTGACAACGCCCCGGAAGAGCGCGAGCGTGGGATTACCATTGCGACGGCGCATGTGGAGTATGAGTCAGACGCTCGTCACTACGCCCACGTAGACTGCCCGGGTCACGCCGACTATGTGAAGAACATGGTAACGGGTGCGGCTCAAATGGATGGAGCTATTTTAGTAGTAGCTGCCACGGATGGTCCTATGCCACATACCCGCGAGCACATCCTGCTAGCCCGTCAGGTAGGAGTGCCTCAGATCGTGGTATTCATGAACAAAGTTGACCTGGTAGACGATGAAGAACTTCTGGAGCTGGTAGAGCTTGAAGTACGTGAGTTACTCTCGAGCTACGAGTTTGACGGAGACGATATTCCTGTGATCCAGGGATCAGCCCTTGGCGCCCTGAACGGGGAAGCGCAGTGGGAAGAGAAAATTGTAGAGTTAATCACTGCGGTTGACGAGACCATTCCAACGCCGGAGCGTGATGTAGACAAGCCATTCCTGATGCCGGTAGAAGATGTATTCAGTATTACTGGACGTGGAACCGTAGCAACAGGTCGTATCGAGCGTGGTGTTCTAAAGCTGAACGATGAGATCGAGATCGTAGGGATTGTAGAAGATCCGTTAAAGAGTGTGGTAACCGGAATCGA
>JAEPQQ010000016.1:0-17408 GCA_017640445.1 Bacteroidia bacterium
AAAGGCCCTTGTAGGAGGTGCTGATTGCATTATGGCAGGTTCGCTGTTTGCGGGAACGGAAGAATCTCCCGGAGAAACCAGTTTCTATGAAGGTAGAAAGGTGAAATCGTATCGCGGAATGGGAAGCATCGAAGCCATGAAAAAAGGAAGTAGCGACCGTTATTTCCAGGATGCGGAAGAAGGAATCGCGAAACTGGTACCAGAAGGAATTGTTGGAACTGTGCCGTACAAAGGCAGACTTGCCGAAGTAGTATACCAATACGTTGGTGGCCTTAGAGCCGGTATGGGTTACTGTGGTGCTCGTACCATATCCGACTTGCAGCGGGCTACCTTTACCCAAATTACCGGTAGCGGAATGCGGGAAAGCCACCCACACGATATTACCATTACAAAAGAAGCGCCGAACTACAGTCGTTAAACGAAGTAAAGCGCTGCTCCTTTTCGATGTTTTGGCTGTCTAAACCTAGCGGTTTCGTCACGTCATCACTGCTAAATCCCAGGTGATTCTAGAGCAGAATCAACCAAGTTTTCATAACTTTATAATCAATTTAGAATTGCGTTTGACGCTATCTTGCTGATAACCAATTCATTCCAAAAACAAAAATGAAGTTTATGAAAAAGTTAATTGCTGAATTCATCGGCACATTCTGGCTTGTTCTCGGCGGCTGTGGTAGTGCTGTTTTGGCCGCTGGTTTCCCCGAACTCGGAATCGGTTTTGTAGGGGTATCACTTGCCTTTGGTTTAACCGTGGTAACCATGGCCTATGCCATTGGACACATTTCGGGCTGCCATCTCAATCCGGCTGTAACCATCGGTCTGTGGATGGGAGGACGTTTCGACAAAAAAGAGGTGGCCAGTTACATCCTTGCTCAGGTTGTAGGTGCTGTTACAGGTGCCGCAGTTTTGTACTTGATCGCATCGGGTAAACCCAATTTCGAATTGGGCGGTTTTGCGGCCAACGGTTTTGGAGAACACTCTCCAGGTGGTTATAGCATGACTGCAGCACTGATTACCGAAGTGGTAATGACATTTGCCTTTCTGTTCATCATACTTGGAGCCACACACCCAAAAGCTCCTTCGAACATGGCCGGTCTTGCCATTGGTTTAGGATTGACTTTAATTCACCTGATTAGTATACCCGTTACAAACACTTCCGTAAACCCGGCAAGAAGTACAAGTCAGGCTATATTTCAAGGCGATTGGGCCATGGGACAGTTATGGCTCTTTTGGGTTGCACCGATCGCTGGAGCCGTGCTAGCCGGACTGGTATACTCCTACCTATCCTCTGACTCAGAATAGCGGTCTTTTAATAGATCTTTGGCAGGAATACACGTTCCTGGCAAGAAAGGTATGCCTGATTTTACCGCTTATGATTTAGATTCGTGATGCAAGTCTTGTTAAATTGACAACACTGAATCATACGCAAGCCAATGAAATTAATACCATCACATCTCGCCCGGCATAAATGGACCGTGGGACTGATCTCGCTTATCAACTTGTTTACCCTTTTTCGGTTTTATGAAAAAGGCGACGTACTTCATGGCCTGGGTTACTTTTTCTTCTTTCACGTTGGTCTGCTGGTTATTTATGTACTGACGAAAAACGCCAAAACCCGTGAAATAGAAGTCCGACAACCGAGAAAAGAACTGGTAGTGGGTCTGGTTCTGACGGCAATAGGTGTTCTAACACTTTTTGTACATTTCTATCTCCGATCCTCTGAAATTGAACTCGGCTTTTTAATACGCCTACCCATCCTCATAGCCATGTTACTCTGTACATTTCCCGTTGGAATTGCACTACACCTTCTCAGAAAACGCTATAAACTGTCGGAACTTGGTCTCCGGGTCAAGCCAGTCCGAATCTTGCTGCTTGGCCTTCTGGTGTGGGCGTTAACGGGCTTATTTGCCTACCTCTTTAACCCGGAAGGCATATTGTGGCATCGCGTTATGGACGAGTTTGGAGGTGTTGCAGGCATTATACTCCAAGGAGTTATTGGTGCCGCGTTAGCCGAAGAATTTCTGAGATTTTTCCTGCAAACCCGATTGAAAAACACCGTGCAAAGCGTTCCTATGTCCATTCTGATAGCAACCATCATATGGGCCTTTATGCACTTCCCAAAAGACTACTTTGAAACAGACGATGTGTATGGCCTGATTACCTATTGCATTCAGATCATACCGTTGGGCTTCCTTTGGGGTTACCTAACACACCGAACAAAGTCCATATTGCCCTCGGTCTTTGCCCATGGACTCAACCTATGGGGCTTCCAAAATGGATAACTACTTCTTAACGAAGCTGGTCGTTAACTGCTGTCCTTCCGGAGTTTCGGCAGTCACAAAGTAGGTCCCTGCGTGCAACGATGAAACGTCGATCTGCTGTTCTGCTGTTACTACGTCTTGCTCCAGTACAAGTTGACCTAACCCGTTGACAATTCGCAGGTGTACAGCCTGATTGAGATTCATTAACCGAATGGCATCCGTTGCCGGGTTTGGCGTCAATACCAGTTTGTCCTGGTCCAAATCGATCACCGATACCCGGAATTGTACATCTACATCCTTGGTAACCGTACTGTCTGAGCACGTATTAGAAGCAGTAAGGCTAATGGTATACATTCCCCGTGTTGTATAAGTGTGTTGTGGATCTTGCTCGGTTGAGGAATCGCCATCACCAAACTTCCATTTCAATGAAGACGCCCACGAACTCAAATCAGTTAGATTCACCTTCAAGCCATCATCCGTCACATTGAAGTTGGCCACAGCTTTGTTAAGCACCACAACATCGGTATTAAGCGGAGCACTGGTTCCACAAATATTTTTACCAACCACACTTAGTGTATGGGTTCCGGAAGAGGTCCAGTTGACCCGAACCGTATCTTCTGTGTTCGACCCTGATATAGATCCACCAGAACCTAACGACCATTGCAATGATGTAGTTCCATCAGCTATTGAGTCAACGGTATATGAGGCAAGCCCAACGCATGCGGTATCTACTTTAAACGCGTAAGGTGGATTAGGTGTTCCCGGTCGAACGGTTATCACCATGGTTGCTGTATCACTTCCAAAGTCATTGGAAACAATCAGTTCCACTGTCTTATCTCCCGACGATGAATAGCTAATTGTATAAGGGCCAGCTCCATTGGCTGAAGCCGTTGAGGCATCCGATCCAAACTTCCAGGAGTACGTATTTACCTTACCTTCTGTTTCGTCTGTGAATTTCACATTAGTTCCAGGACAAGGTGTCAAAATGTTGGCTGAGAACTTGGCCTTAGGCTTGGTAATGTTACAATCGGAAGCATTGATCGCCTTATACTTTTTCGAAAAGCAAACCGTACCGATCTTACTCTGCTCGCGAACATACGCCCCACCTTCAATGTCGTGAGAGTGGAGTGTTACAATTCGATCACCGTTTCTAAGCGAGTAGTGCATGATCTTTTTGTTGTCGATCACATGCGATAATTGCTGTCCGTGTCCGAGCTCATGTGTAGCCACCGTTTCAAAATCATATTGACTGGTGCCCGGTGTTCCGGTGCCATAATACCAGTTTCGGGTAGAATCGAACGAGATATCCAGCTCCGACACATGAAAAAATGCTGTTCCGCTTGCGAAACAACCACTATACCAACTTGAACAAACTCCAAGCCGACTATCGCCAAAACGGGTAAACTGTACAATGTTCACATTGTCTTTTACAGCACCAGTTGCTGTTGTATTGCTTCCGATGTCCCAGTTCATAAGTGTGCCACACCGCCAGTTTTCCGCAGCTCTTAGAAAAGCGTTAACCGCATCGGATTTCTTCGCAAAATTGTTGGTCATCTGCCAGGTGTAACCACCGTTACCACTGATATCGACATGTTTTACCTGGAAGAAACCTGAATCTACTCCATTTCCGCCCTTAAACGGGTAGTTTGAATGGGCATACCGCACATATATTTCATCTGAAGACGTGCTCGACTCAGCTCCGTTGTTTACAACTCGGATTTTTCCTGTTCCTGCCCGAGCCGGAACATATACTTCGATTTTAGAATTGGACCAGGATTTATACGATGATGGGTAGTGCACCGCAAAGAATCGACCATCGCCAAAGTTGGGGTCCAGGAACTCTACATAACCTTTTCCCTTAATTATACCAAAGTTGCTACCCGTTATGGTTAGAAGGTTGCCATTACCACCGGTTACCGTGTCCTTGTCAATCGAGCTGATCACAGGCGCTGCCAATGGACGGATGCTTGAGATGCCAAGCGGGTTTTTACCAATTCGCTTATAATCTTGCGATGTGTACGTCTCCAACTTCGGAAACAGGTGGTTTTCGATGTTTTCATATACCTCAAAATAACCCAGGGCCTTACGTTCAATCAGGTCGTATTTGATGAATGATTGAACACTAGCAACCGGCTTGTACGCGTTCAATGTTTCAGAATGACTTATTTCACTTTTTCGAATTAGAAAAATACCAACTTCTCCAAGTTGTACCTGCAACGATGGCTCAACCAAAAGACCGTCGGTACCAACCATTCCTCCTTCGGTTATAAGCTCTAATTGTTGATTTACATTCTCGCCTTTAAACACAGTGGTCACTTCGAGCGTATTTGCTGTATAGATGAAGTTATGCTCCTGGTTCCAAAAACTGGTTTTAGATAGAACACGAGCTTCTACAACCACGTCGGACATGTATACCTTTTTCTCCAAACTGAAAGGAATTATGGTACATTGCGCATGGGCCATAAGGCATGCAAAAAGAAGGTAGAATAGCGTAAAGAGTTTCTTCATTTTTATCTTGTTATTCGTTGCAAACGTCCAAATATCGGTGAAAAACGGCATCCTTAAATATTCCGGTTTAATCATACCTTTGAATCCGTATAAAAAATGACACAACCATTTAAACATCAAATCGGAATTATTGGCGGAGGCCAGCTGGGTAAAATGCTGATTGAAAGCGGCTTACCTCTAAATGTGGAGTACAACATTCTTGAAGCCTCTACCGACTGCCCTTCTGCACGCTATGCAAAAACTTTTATCCAGGGTTCGTTAATGGACGACAATAAAATCAAAGAGCTTGCAGCTATCTCTGATGTAATTACCTACGAGATTGAACATGTAAATGTTCAAACACTTATTGAACTTGAGCAAATGGGTAAAACCGTCATCCCATCGGCTTCCATTCTATCGATTATCCAGGATAAGGGAAAGCAGAAACAGTTTTACGCACAACATGGTTTGGCAACTTCGTCCTTTGAGGTACTTAATGTTGATGCCGCTCGAAGCGCAAACCTTGACTCCTATCCAGGGGAGAAAATTGTGGTTAAAAGTTGTAAAGGTGGTTACGATGGTAAGGGTGTTGCCATCCTTACAAAAGAGGCCGTACAAAACGGCGACGCGGAGTCCATCTTCCAGGGAGAAGTGGTTCTCGAAGCATTTGTAGAAGATGCAATTGAACTGGCGGTAATTGTTGCCCGAAACGCACAAGGTGAAATACGGTCGTATCCGGTGGTTGAAATGGTATTTGACCCGGAGATTAATCTGGTCGACTACCTTTTTGCCCCAAGTAAAATGCCCGAAACGGTTCAAAACAAGGCAACTGAACTGGCACTCAATGCCATATCTGCCATGGACGGTGTAGGCATCTTTGCCGTTGAGCTTTTTGTAAACAAAGCCGGACAATGCCTCATCAACGAAATAGCACCTCGACCACACAACTCTGGTCACCATACCATTGAAGCGTGTTATACGTCTCAGTACGAACAACTTAACCGTATCATGTTGGGACTTCCACTGGGCGAAACCGATTTAGTGTCTCCAGCGGTAATGACCAATATTCTGGGATCCAAAGACCTGACCGGTGATTATCGACTTGATGGACTTAACGCCCTTATGTCTACCCAGGGTGCGTATTTGCATTGGTATAACAAAACTTCTTCAAAACCGGGTCGAAAGATGGGACACTTTACCGTTCTTGACGAAAGCCTTGAATCAGCGGTAGCCAAGTCGCAAAACTTGAGAGACCAACTGAAAACGGTTAAACCCGACTAATCCATCCTTTTTTGATAGCTTTGCGAAAAGTAATTTTATGTCTGTAGAGGTAGGAATTATCATGGGTTCTGACTCGGATTTACCCGTTATGTCAGCCGCGGCGGCTGTACTTGACGAGCTCAACATTCGCTATGAGCTCACCGTAGTTAGTGCGCATCGAACGCCTGAACGAATGTACGAATACGCTCAAAAGGCTGTAGACAACGGCCTTAAGGTTATCATTGCTGGCGCTGGTGGCGCAGCCCATCTTCCTGGAATGGTTGCAGCACTTACCCCACTTCCTGTTGTTGGTGTGCCGGTTAAATCATCCAACATGAGCGGTATCGACTCGCTTTATAGCATTGTTCAAATGCCTCCGGGAGTTCCAGTTGCCTCGGTAGCGATAAATGGGGCGAAAAACGCCGGAATACTAGCGGCCCAAATCATTGGCGCTTCCAATGCAGATGTCCTGGCTCGCGTTTCCGATTACAAAGAATCGATGAAAGCAATGGTACTTGACAAAGCCGAAAAACTGGAAGACATTGGCTACCAGGCGTATTTAGATCAGAAATGATTATTCACGAAAACACGCTGATAAGCGACGATCTTTTAAAAGAATTTTTTGCCTGCGACATACAACGATGCAAAGGTGCATGTTGTATCGAAGGAGATAAGGGCGCGCCCATTTCGAAGGAAGAAGTCGTTGAAATTGAGAGAATTATGGAGCCGGTTCTTGAAGAATTGTCGCCCGAACATCGCGACTTTATTCAAAAAAACGGGTTCTATGAAGAAGATGATGATGGTGAGTTAGTAACCACCTGCCTTGACGATGGCAAATGTTGCTTCGTTGTTGAACAAGGCAATGGAGTTCTCGGTTGTGGTATTGAAAACGCTTTTTACAAGAATAAAGTTGACTTTGTGAAGCCCATAAGCTGCCACCTGTACCCGGTTCGAATTCGGGAATTTGACACGTACACAACGCTTAATTATCACGAATGGTATCTGTGTCAGGCCGCCTGTTCAAAAGGCAGGTCGGAGCAGATTAAGGTATACGAGTTTACCGAAACCGCCCTACGTCGTCGTTTCGGCGACGACTGGTACGAAGGCCTTGTGGAGATTGATCGAAATCTCAACGCCTAGATAACCAGTTTCAATTGAACCATCACCAGTCTGGGAGCTCCAATATCAGCCGGACGAATCACGTATTCAGTATTTGCCAGGTTGTTGGCGATTAATGCAACTCTATATCGTGTTCCAATTTTGTATGCCACCCGAACATCGGTTACCCAAACTCCCTTCGGATTAAGAGCCAAACTTTCTTCTATGCCTGGAACAAACAAACCAAACAGGGGGCCCACAAACGCCTGGTCCACATTCTGAATCTGGCTGTTGTACCGCCAGGAAATGCCAATATCCCATCTCCTGGAAGAAAACCCGGCATCCATTTTAAAAGTGCGCAGACTTCGATACTTGAGTATGGCATCGGTAGTGTCTGAGCTTGTAGAATTAAAAGATAGTTCGTTACCCACACTGTCTCTTCCAAATATCCGTGTTGGGTTATTTGCCACAGGCACGCTGGCCGTATATCCCCCAAACAGGCGTAGCTTTCCCTTACCAAGTTTCATCTCCATGGTTGTACTAACATCCACGCCTTCAATGGTAGTTTCACCGGTATTCAACGATTTAAACCCAAGCCCAAACCCGTTATCTGCAGATATATCCGACGACCATTGGCCGAATGTAAACTCCATCATGTTTTGATAACTCATTCGGAAAAGTGCCAGGTCTATAAAACCTTTGATTCGCTTTGCCTTGAAGCCTTGCTTGATGCCAACCTCCAGGTTGTCGCCGGTTTCGGATCGAAGTTGTTCGTTTGGATAAACTGATACAAGCCCGACGCTGGTTTTGATGAACGACTCGGCAATGGTTGGAAAGCGAAAGCCCTGACCATACGATGCTCTTAAGAAGGTTGCCTTGGAAAGTTCATAGTTGATCCCCGCTCGTACAACCGGTTTTGTTTCCCTGTAATCGTTGAGTGAGTAGTTTTCCAGGCGATAACCGAAGGTATAACTCAGCTTTCTTATTTTCTGATCAAGTTGTGCATACAAAGCACGATTGCCCGCAAACTGTTCCCCATTAAATAAAGGTGACTTCGTGCGGGTGGAAATGAATGTTCCGCCATACGTTAGTCGTAACCGTAACGGTAGTCGAACAGACGACTGATAATCAACGAAAAAGGTCGTACTAGTGTTCGACTGGTCGTTATCCGGATCGCCGTTGTCAACCCTGTTATCCAACGAAAAGAACCGGGTTTTTAAATTGTGCGTCCACCCTTTTTTTGTTCGATATTTGAGAAAAGGATCTATCCGGAACTTGGTTCCGTTGGTTGTAGTGATTTGTCTATTCAGCGCCGTATATGCACTGTCATAGCTTTGCCAAAGCAAAAAAGAGCCATTTTCGGTTGTGAGCAGGTGAGTTTTGGCACCGAACTGAAGCCCGGATTTAGTTCGTCTTCGATAGTCAAACCCGGCGTGCATTCGGCGATCGAAATCACCCATCCGGTACCCGTCGTCGCCAATCAGCTCAAAGGTGGTTACAAAGTCGTTTCTTCCTTTTTTTCTTGAATCGAGTATTCGCAACCCGTTACTATACAAGTTCTTATCCGTCCATTTTAATGTTGATCTTGAAGGAGAGCCATACTGCCCTCCAAATAAAGTAACCGTGGTTTTTGGCGTGTTTGATGCCCAGCCGGTTCGGATGTTTACCATCCCATTCAAGGCGGAAGATCCATATAAAACCGAACTGGCACCTTTTACAACTTCCATGGATCGAATATTATCGGTTGAAATGAAGTTCCACTGAACACTTCCGGCATCTCCGCTAATCAGCGGCATTCCATCTACCATTACCAACGCCCTTGTGCCTGCGCCATAACTCCAACCCGCACCGTTTCGAATATTCACCTGATTATCACTAATAACCACACCCGATACCTGGTTCACAATTTCGTCAATATATATGGGGTTCTTGTCCTCGATCAGGTCAGGTTGAACGATATCAACAGAAACAATCTGCTCCTTCATGGTTCGTGTCATTCGATCAGCACCCACCACCGCTTGATTCAATAAAGTACCGGAACCACTGACCATAAATATCCGCGTCCCATTTTCAAATTTTTCTACATTTATTGTCTCGGTGACGTATGATATATGGCTGATTTCCAACGATTTTGAATTGGTATTAATACTAAACCACCCGGTGCTGTCGGAAAACACAGTATTGTCAGGATTTGATACATCTACCACCTCTGCGCTAACAACGGGTATTTGTTTTTCGTTATCCAGAATAAAGCCCTCAACCAAGTTTTGGGCGTTTACACTTATACTTAAACAACAAATTATGACAGCTACAAATACCTCTCTCATGCTTTCAAATTTTAGTACATTCGTGATACACAAGTTTACTAAAAATATGGCACGCATTCTTTCCATTGTATTTCTGTTATTGGGATCCGCTTTTGTACACGCACAAAATTGCATACCCGATCAAAACATAAAAACCCCGGGGTTTTACCCGAAAATCATTGAAGCCGCTGTGGTTGACGTGCCTTACAAACAAGTTCTCCAAATCAGGGTGTTTGAAGACACAACGGTTTTGGTTGGAGGTAATCCCGTAGTGGCAACCATTGATTCGATCAATGTGCTTGACATAAAAGGCCTTCCAGCGAATTTCTATTATACCTGTTCTCGAAAAAACTGCAGTTTCATACCGGATTCAACCGGTTGTTCAACCATGGAAGGAACCGCTACTAAAGGCCAGGCCGGCGACTACCCACTTTCAATTGAAATAGAGGTGTTTGGGAAAGTTTTTGGAACGGTTAGTACTTCCCGGTTGGATACAATCGACCAATTCACAATGGTTGTAGAAGATGAGGCTTCTATTGGCAACATCGTGTCAGAGCGTGGCATGTTGTATCCAAACCCAGCGATCAACCACATGACCTTATTGAGTCAAAATCTGGTAAGCGAAATAGAGGAAGTTATTTGTTACAATCAGTTGGGTCAACCGGTGGACTATCAATTGGTTAATGGTCAGTTGGATTTTGGTGAAAATGCAAGCGGTTTGTACACGGTTCGCATTCTGATGAAGAACGGCCAACACCTAAGTCAAAAGATTCTTATCGCCGACTAAGACGATTCTCTAAAAACGCATTTAGGCGTACCTTTGCGCCATGAAACGCGTTGTCGTTGGACTTTCGGGAGGAGTTGATTCCTCGGTAGCGGCTGCCCTGCTCATAGAACAAGGGTATGAAGTTATTGGTGTGTTTATGAAAAACTGGCACGACACCGAGTACACCATTAGCAATGAGTGCCCCTGGGAAGAAGACAGCAAAGACGCTTTGCTGGTTGCTGAAAAGCTAAACATCCCATTTCAAACACTCGACTTAAGCGAGACCTATAAAACACGGATTGTTGATTACATGTTCCGTGAATATGAATCCGGGCGTACGCCAAACCCAGATGTTTTGTGCAATCGCGAAATTAAGTTTGATGTTTTCCTTGAAGCTGCCCTTTCACTGGGTGCTGACTATGTTGCCACGGGTCACTATTGTCAAAAATCGGAAGTAGAGGTTGACGGAAAGCCGGTTTATCAGTTGAAAGCTGGTGCTGATAAAAACAAGGATCAGAGTTATTTCCTGTGCCAGGTTAATCAGCAACAACTATCCAAAGCTCTTTTCCCAATCGGGCACTTACAAAAAAGTGAGGTTCGAAAAATCGCAGAGGAAAAAGACTTGATTACTGCGGGTAAAAAAGACTCTCAAGGTTTGTGTTTCATTGGCAAGGTTCGCCTTCCCGACTTTTTGCAACAACAACTTAAACCCAAACCCGGAAACATTGTTGAAATAGCATCTGAGTCACCTGTGTACGCCAATGGTCGGGTTAAGGAGTTTGAACCCATAACGTATCATGAAAATGACGGGCAGGTTGTTGGCCAGCATCAAGGTGCTCATTTTTACACCATTGGACAGCGCAAAGGACTTGGTGTGGGAGGAAAAACCGAACCACTCTTTGTTCTGGCTACCGACGTGGAAACCAATTCCATTTATGTGGGAATGGGCGACCATCACCCTGGTTTAAACAGGTCTGGACTTTTTATCGACTCCAACGAGTTGCATTGGGTTCGGAACGATCTTGCCCTTGCACCGGGTGAGGAAATGACGTGTTTGTGTCGAATTCGGTATCGCCAGCCTTTACAGGAAGCAACACTTCGCATGTCGGAGGAAGGTCTCTATATTTCCTTCAAAACTGCCCAAAAGGCAATTGCTGCGGGCCAGTTTGCCGCCTGGTACCTCAACGATGAACTCATTGGTAGCGGTGTTATAAGTGCTTAGTTAAAGACGAAGCCAAAACGCAAATCTACCCGATGATAATAGATTTGTTCTTCAATTCGGGTTGAAACAAAATGGTCAAATGTCCATACCTGGCTATCGTATTCTGCGTACGCTGTTTGGTATCGATATCCCATCTTAATAAACCAGCTCCTTTTTTCGTTTCGTTTCACGGTGAATCCCATTCCCGGGTTAAAATATACTCCCCCGGAAGCAATCCCATTGTTCACCCAACCCGAGGTATATTCGGATGCAACAACGCTGCCATAACCTGCCTGGAAGTAACCAAACCACGACGGACTCTCCGGTTTAAAGCGATGTTTGTACTCAATACCAAATGGAACAAACGCCATGTCTGGCCATAGATAAAACTCAAAGCCGGTAACCAGTCCGAGGCTATTTGACCTGCCCAGGCCCTTCGATACACTCATTTGAATAGTTCCACCCATTACAGGGTCTCCCCAATAGTCGATACCCACCGGAGTTCCCGCCTCGAAGGAAAACACAAAACCACTGTCTTTAAACGGTAGATCCGGTTTACGTTGTCGAATGCGTTCTTTTTGGAGTTTGCGAATCTCGTTCTCAATGAAGTTCATTTCTGCCATGTCTTCCCATGGAACTACAATGTTCTCTCCAATGGGCGTTAACACCTCGGCCTCTTTTTGATACTCGATGCGTACCAGTTTTCCTTCAATAATCAAACCTGACTTCAATTCAATGCGAACCGAGTTAAGTTCGCCTTCTACCTGCGCTTTGGCAGCAGAAAACCCTATCAATAGCACCAAGAAAAGTACAAAATGAACATATCCTGATACACGTCTGGCTAAAGGTCGTTCAAACTTCATTAGATTTGACTTGAAATTTGCCGAAAGTTATGAAAAAGCACTGGTATTCTTTCCTATTGAGTTTAATCTGTTTGTCCTTTTTGAGTGGTTGCAGGTCCGATTGTACCCAAACGCTTTATTACATGGCCAAAGTTCCGGTTTATACCAGTATTCAGGACCTTCGTGCGCAGTTTTCGATTGGTGATCCAAAGCCAATCGAATCCATAAAGCGCATTGCCCACAGGGAAAACACACTCTACCTTCTGGAAGAAGATAAAGGCATTCATGTGGTCGACTTTTCTGACACGCAAAACGTTCAAAAACAGGCTTTTATAACCGCCCCTGGCATTGAAGATTTTGTTATCGTTGACGGGCACTTGTATTTTGCTCAGGCTTCCGATATGGTTACACTCGACATTAGCAACCCTTCCGCCATATCGTTGGTACAGACACGCGGAAGATCGTTCAATACTCAAATGATCAAACAAGATTCGTTTATAACCGGATACGTCGAAAAAGAAGTAGTCGAAACCCGGTCCAACGTTTCATGTTCGGAATCCTTTATTGAACCTGCCATTGACGAGCCTTTAGGACTCAGCAGAGAACCTCATGTAGCCATGCACGCCCGCAATAATCACATCTATGCGAGCGACAACACCCACTTCTTTGCAATTGATGCCACCGTGCGTACCAAAATAACCTTTTCCCATATCCAGGAATTCTTTGGAGATGGTCTTGGTCCAAGTTATGTATCGTCAAATTCCCGCTTTGTCTTTGCCGGCAACCCTTCCTTTATTTCTGCTTTTGACATTCAAAATAACCCGGGCAGACCACCACGAATTTCGGCTTTCTGGGCAGGGGGAAGCTGCCACCACTTCTTCGTTGATAACGACCTTATGTTTGTGCCTCATTTTGGTAAGGAAGATGTAAACTGTTCGGATCGGAACTTGTTTACCCTTGTAGATGTCTCGAATGAGTTTGCACCAATCGTAATTGATCGATTTATTCTTACACAGCCAAAATATGCTTCTTCGCACGACGGTCAAATGGTATTATGCGACGGTACGGGTGGTTTTAGAACGTTTAACATCAAGAACATTTCACCTAACAGCTTTCTTCAGCAGCAACAAGTTTTTAATGAGGATATTGAAGCATCCGTTTCTCACTCAATGAAAGATCTGATTATTATCTGGGGAGAAAATGGGTTGCACTTCTTTGGTACCAGAAACCCGTTTCAATTAGAACTCAAAAGCAGGTTGGCGCAATAAAAAGAAAAAGGGCGTGAAGGTTGAAAAATTCCTAAAATAATAGGATTTGGCCCCTGACACCTACGCAACCTTCCCTCGTTCGGATAAACCTCTTTTCACATGCGTGAACAGGGCCTGGTTTTGTAAAGCCAGTTAAGCCGGTAAAGTGTAAGTGTTGAATTTTTCAATTATGCTCAACGCCCTGCTCAAAGGTACAAAATTTCATGGGCCACAGGGAAATATTCCGCATATTTTTGTCACAAAATGGTGGACCTTAAAGGTAAACACAAAGTCATTAGTATCCTTCTTCCGGCGAAGAACGAGGAAGCGTATCTCGAGGAATGCATTCGATCAATCCGGGAACAGACCTATGCGCATTGGGAACTTTTGGTCATTGACGATAACAGCTCCGACCTTACCTGGTCCGTCGCCAACCAATACAGCCAACTAGACGCCCGAATACGCTGTTTTAAAAACGAAGGCGCTGGTGTTATCGAAGCACTTCGAACCGGATATAAACATTGCACCGGAAGTTTAATAACACGTATGGATGCCGACGACCTAAAAACACCAGACAATCTGGAAGCATTATTGGCTGCTAGTGGTGTGGGTATTGTGGCAGTTGGTCAGGTTCAATACTTCCGTGAAGGGGGTATCGGAGAAGGTTATGCGCGATATGCAAAGTGGTTAAACGGTTTCGCTGACCAAAACAACCACTACGACATGATTTATAAAGAATGTGTTATTCCTTCACCCTGCTGGATGGTGTACAAAACCGATTTAGACAAACTTGAGAGTTTCGAACCTAATCTGTATCCCGAGGATTACGATCTCTGTTTTCGGTTTTATAAAGCGGGTTTAATACCAAGAGCCACCCGGGGCATTGTTCATCTCTGGCGCGACCACGACGCTCGGTCTACCCGAACCTCGGATCTATATCGGGATAACCGGTTTCTTGACTTAAAGCTTTATTACTTCCTCAAACTCGACCACAATCCGAAACAACCTCTTCTCCTTTGGGGTGCCGGCAGAAAAGGGAAGTACCTGGCGAACCATTTTCGTGAACATGGGGTTAATTTTCGTTGGGTAACATCAAATCCCAATAAAATAGGACACCTGATTTATGACGTGTCACTGGAAGACAGCACTTCGCTCTCGTTTGATGATGTTGCCCAGATAGTAGTGGCTGTTGGTCAACCACTTGGTCAGGAAGAAATTAAAGAAAGCCTTAGTGTTTATAAAGGCCAGGTCTTCTGGTTCTGTTAAGCCAGTTCAAATACGGTAATCTCAGGCCAAATACCCAGTCTCCCCGGGAAACCCAGGTATCCAAAACCTCGGTTAACATATAGCTTTTGGTTACCTTCTTCGTAAAGTCCGGCCCACTCAGGGTACATATATTTTACGGGGCTCCATTTAAAACCTGCCGTTTCAATACCGAACTGCATTCCGTGCGTATGCCCGCTGAACATAGCATCTACCTGTGGGTAGTCTTTTAGAACTTCACCCCGCCAATGACTGGGGTCGTGTGAAAGCAGTAAGGTGGGTGTTTTAGGGTCAACTCCCTCAATCGCCTTTTTTAAGTCTCCATACTGGCTAAAGTGCATCCGATTACCCCAATTCTCGATTCCAACAACCGCCAACTTATCTCCATTCTTTTCCAGAATTCGATTTTCGTTCAACAGTAGGTCCCAGCCCAATTTTTTGTGGACGGCAGAAATTTGTCGAATGTTTTCGGGCAGGTCTTCCCTCTTAAACCCTGGAACGTATTCACCATAATCATGATTACCCATGATGGAGTAAACCCCCATCGGGGCCGATACCTGACCAAAGACATCAATGTAGTTGTCCATTTCCTCGGCCTTGTTGTTTACTATATCGCCCGTAAAGAACACCAGGTCTGCGTTTTGCTGGTTGATAAGGTCCACTCCTTTCTGAACCGCCTGTTTGCTCCAGAAACTGCCACTGTGAATATCACTGATCTGAACAATTTTCAGCCCTTTTAGTGAAGAGGGTAATCCCGGTATTTCCAATTTCTGATTAACGATTCTATATCGATGCGACCCTTTGATCACGCCGTAGGCCAAAGCAGCTCCAAAGCCTGTGGCCGTCAAAGCTCCCGACTTAACCAAAAACGACTTACGGCTAATTCCACCAGAGGCTTCGTTCGAAGATGGTCGTTGAAACAGCGATCCAATGTATTGCACCAGCCTAACCAGGTCGTCTATGGCCAAAAAGATTCCGTAAATGAGCTGAATGACCATAAAAATAAAGAAGAAACTAATTGCTGCCTTACTCCAAAAACTTGGTGCTGCCGTACGAAAGTGGGTCACCGAATATGCCAACGCCGCATAGGCAAGGGCAACCAAAACCCAATATCCAATCTTCAACCAAAGATTCGTTCTGGATTCAACGTTTTGAATAAGTACCTTATATCCTGAAAATACATAGAGGTTCAGAAGGAATACAATGCCGAGAAATATGACTAATCGTCTCATTTATTTGAAAGCAAGCTCTTAGTATGTGATTGCAAGTAATACAATCTGCATCCAATTTGGTTTGACGATTTGTATTTTTTTCGCTGCAAATGGGTTAATGGCAAAACAAAATCGTTAAAAAACGGTTTTATTCACATATTTGTATATACATACATTTTAGAAGTTATGTCGTTGGAAAGAGAAATTAAACAGGAAAAGTTCTCGTCGGAGTATCAAAAATTGGCGGTTAACATAGCATTTACCAATGCCTATCTGACCAGTTTATTGAGCAAAAATCTCAAACCCCATGATATTTCGATGCAACAGTACAACGTGCTTCGCATTCTACGCGGACAGCACCCTAACCCTGTGTCAATCAACAGCATAACCGATCGGATGATTGATAAGATGAGCAATGCATCGCGTTTGGTAGAGAAATTGCGTAAGAAAAGTATGGTGGAGCGAAAAACTTGTACCGTAGATCGTCGTCAGGTTGATGTATGTATTACGAACAAAGGACTCGAAGTACTTTCTGTGATCGATGATACAATGGAAAACTTTGACCACATGTTTAATCATGTTTCCATCGAAGATGCGCAAAGCGCAAACAGTATACTTGATAAACTAAGAAATTCTAATGATTAGCAAGATGATGAACAAAAAAATCAAAAACATTACCCTGTTACTTTTAGCAGCAACTTCTTTGTTTGCTTTCAAAACAGCAACTCAGGAAGAAACGTTTAACGTATTAAAAGACAAAAGCAAAGTGCAATGGATCGGTAGAAAAACTGGTGGGATGCACGAAGGTGTTGTAGCCATTAAGAGCGGATCACTCACCCTAGACGGTGATGTAATTACCTCGGGAACCATTGTGGTTGACATGACTACCGTTCGAGCAACAGACACAGAAAGCAAAAAGTTGGCGAACCACATCAAAAGTGAAGACTTCTTTAACGTATCTGCCTACCCAGAAAGTAAAATTGTAATTACTGGAAGCAAGGTTCTTGGCACCGACTCTTTGGGTATTACGAAGCTTGAGGTAACCGGAAACATGACCATTTTGGACAAAACCAACCCGATTACCTTCATTGCCCGAAACACTGGAAAGTCGGACCTTTCAAGAATCTACCGGGCAAACCTTACAATTGACCGTACCAAGTACGGAATTACCTATAAGTCGAGTGCGTTAGGCAACGCATACATCAAGGACAACTTTGAACTTAAAGTAAAAATTGCAGCAAAGAAGTAAGGCACAATCCTGAACAGGACACACTGTAATAGAAAAGCCCAGAGCATGCTCTGGGCTTTTTTTGTTAACCACTTGTTGGTTTAAACCTACCAAAAACTTATCTAAACCTTACCTTAATCCTTGTCAAGCCGCTAAAACAGGGCTAAAATTTGGGTGTTTAGAATAAAATTCGGAACTTTGGAGTCCTTTAATTTTATTAATTAAGGGGTCGATTCGGGAG
>JAEPQQ010000016.1:17418-51847 GCA_017640445.1 Bacteroidia bacterium
TTTTTTCTTGCCTCTTTTTTAACACGCCCTAACCACTCCCCAATCAGATTCGAACTAGACATACCCTAAACCACAGGATAAGACATTCTTAACGTAGCGGATATGTGCTGCACTGAGCCAAAACCTGCAGTGCTTGTTTAGTAAACTTATTTCAGAATCCCCTCAATGGTGTTTTTCGAAACCGCATGGTAGCCGGGTTTGGCTTTTTCATAGACGTTTCTTGCCCACGCGAGGCCATCTTCTGTTTCTGCCAGCGGCTCATACAATGGGGTAAGGAACTTCCGTCGTCCAACCGACGTGAGAAACTTCTCCATGCTTGGATATGCTGCCTTATACTCCAGTGCTATGCAGTGTTGGAACCAATCGCATAGGATTTCGCTGTTTCCGCTAGTGGTGAATCCAAAAGCGTCATCAAGGTCGGCAAGTTGTTCCGTATCTACTTTCGACTTTAAACCTCTTAGGAAATAGAGCCAGTGATGGGTGGTCCAATTATCGGTAGTTAGTTCAGACGCCTTTTTTCCACCCATAAAGGCCTCAATCTGTTCCTCCACCTTGTCAAGCTCGATGGACTGTGGCACCGGTGCATTTGCCGGTAAACCCGGCCCGTAAATCCAGGCCTTGGGTTGAATAGCATTGATTAATGCCGTATCTCCTTTCAGCAAATGATCGTCGAGGTACTTTTCGAACCGCGCTGTATTCATTGGTTTAAACGCATTCTCGCTAAAGTATTGCTTCAAAAACGCGTCGAACTTTTCTCTGCCAACGGCCTTCTCGATGGTTTGAAGAAAGAAACGCCCCTTCTCGTAAGCGATGTCGGTAAGTCCGTCATCCGGATTTCGGCCGTCCAGCTCTAAGTACAGGTGTGTATCATCTGCATTCCCCTCTTCGGTTAACCGCGCGATGGTGTGTTTTAAGCCTCCCATTCCGAGCTTTGTTTCCATTTCTTCATACGGCGTTCCGAATACCTTTTCCATAATCCGCTGCTCAAAGTAGACGGTGAAGCCCTCATTGAGCCAGAAATCGTTCCATGTTTCATTGGTAACCAGGTTACCCGACCATGAATGTGCCAATTCATGAGCGATAAGTGCAACCAGGCTTCGATCTCCGGCTATTATGGTTGGTGTGGCAAAGGTCAAGCGGGGGTTTTCCATTCCTCCAAACGGAAAGCTCGGTGGAAGTACAACTACATCGTACTGCCCCCAGGCATATTTTCCATACAGGGCTTCGGCGCTGTCGATCATGCTTTGCATATCAGTAAACTCCCAAGCACATTTCTCCACCATGTTTGGCTCGGCATAAACGCCACAGTTTCTTCCAAGCGACTGAAAGTTCAAATCTCCAACCGTTAACGCTAACAGGTAAGAAGACACTGGTTGATCCATGGTAAACTCATATACACCGTTCTCGTTTTTGGTTGTACCATTTTGAGCACTCATAAGTGCGATTAATTCGGGGCTGGTAGTGATGCGTGCGCTGTAGGTAAACTTAACACCCGGACTATCCTGACACGGAACCCAGGTTCTAGCCAAAATTGCTTGTGACTGGCTAAACAAAAATGGGTGTTCACCGCCTGAAGTTTGCTCAGGAAGCAACCATTGCAGTGCCTCAGCCGCCGGATCTGTTTTGTAATAGATGGTCACGTACTTGGTAGTAGGCAGGATTTCAATGGCAAGGTCTTGTCCAAAATATTCTACATCATTAGCCAATGCATATTTGGTTTCTTCTCCATTGTCAAGTTCAATTTTTTCTATGTGAAGCTGTCTGGTATCCAGGTGGAGTGTTTTGCTGTCTTTCTTATTGTCGAGATCGAGCCTCACTGAACCATGCAATATACGCTGCTCAAAATCAACGGCTAAGTCAAGGTGCATGTGCGTAACGGCTACGTCGTTCGGGTTGCTGAACGAATGGGCATCTTTCGCCAACTCAGTGGTTATGTGTTCATCTGTTTCGTTTACCGTTTTAGGGTTTTCGGTATTGTTATTGCAACCAGTTATGATAAAAAGCAGGACTAAAACAGCTACGGTGCTGAAGCCAAATTTTCTGTTGAAATGCATTGTCGTCGAATTGTGGGCGTCAAATATAGCATGGTGGCAATAAAAGACTGTTTATAACGTTCACTGCGTAACCAGAAATTTAATTATGCAAAGTGAACAGATTGTATAATTTTGCACAACTTGTTAAGACATGGATAAAAAAATTAGACTTACACAACACCTAAATTTTCAGTGGATGAAAGCCCTGTTGCTCTCAGCTACTTTTGTTTTAGGTACCGCCGTTGTTGGTTACAGTCAGGTCGAAGATGGATATGGTGATTATTCTGACGACTACGGTGACTATTCAGGTGACGATTATAACAGTGACTATAGCAGCGACGGATATGACGACTACGGCAATCCAGACTCAAACGCATCAGACGGTTACTCTGATGACTATTCTGACGACTACTCCGAAAGTGATTATGGATACGGCGACTATGGTAGCGGTAGTAGTACAAAAGAAGAATTTGTTCCAAGAAAGATCGTACGTAAACCTTATGTACGTTTTGTTCCTCCTTACGATTCCATGCGTGAGTTGGTTTTATACAAGGCAGTAATTGATGTAAAAGACCACGAAGGCTATGAAGTAGAGATTGACACAATTAACTTCCGTACGCACCAGTGGTTAGAGGCTGAATATGGTAAGAATTTGAAGAAATTCCTCACCATGGACGGAATCAACGAGAATGCGGGTGAAATGGAGTATAAAATTAAGATTCATGGTACCTTCCCTTGTGAAATCAAACCAAATGAATTCACTACCGTGCGAAATGGAAATGTGGAATACGATATGGAAATTCGGGTACGTGATGGGCGTTACCGCTATACGGTGAAGAACCTGGTTCACGTGGCTGACCCAATACCTGGTGAGCCGAAAGGCGAACGGACGTATTTTGAATATTTAATGAAAAGCGACGATGACGTTCGTGAAAATGACAAAGTTCTACGCGCGGCTGATCGGAAGATCAATGCAATGATGGACGAATTGATGAAACTTTGTCAAACTTCACCCATCGAAGAAGAAGACGACTGGTAGCCAACCTATGGCTTTTATCAATAGCCCTATGCCAAGAATCAATTGGCATAGGGCTTTTTTGTTGGTGAACTTTGAAGTAGTTAAAAAACACCAACTATGTCAGTAACAACAACAGGCCTCAGAAAAAACGACATTGGCCAGGTCGTAGAAAAACTAAACAACCTCTTGTCTTCTTATCAGGTGTATTACCAAAACCTGAGAGGTTATCACTGGAACATTGTCGGTAAAGACTTCTTTGAACTTCATCTAAAATTTGAAGAGTTCTACAACAACGTTCAAGTAAAAATTGATGAAGTTGCCGAGCGTATTCTTACCCTGGAAGCAACTCCAATGCACAGCTACACGCAGTATCTTAAGCACAGTGAGGTTGCTATCCACGAGAATGTAACTGATGGCGCCGAAGCCGTTGATCAGATACGCATTCAGCTTGAACAGCTGGTATCGCAACAACGCAACGTTCTAACATTGGCAGACGATTGCAATGACATCGCTACTTCTGACTTGATGACCCAGTATATCTCAGAGCAGGAGAAAACCATCTGGATGCTGAAGTCCTTCTTGTCTTAGGCGATTTTTCGCAACCTTTGATCTAAGAATATACCAGCATTTTAAATGCTGCGTTTCTACTTCCACAGCTTCGTCATTTTACCCGTGTAAAATGGGATATTTCGCGATATACACCGGATGGCTTTAAGGTGTGAAAAAAAGAAATATTTTTGTGACGACAAACACACGAGAGAATATGATTAAGTACAAATTGTGGAATAACATTCTGGGGTGGGCCAGTTTCGCTGTTGGAATGGTTGTATATAGCCTTACCGTAGAACCCTCCGTACCTCTTTGGGATTGTGGGGAGTTTATTTCCGCTTCATACAGTTTACAGGTTGTTCACCCTCCGGGAGCGCCTTTTTTCCTGCTTCTTGGTCGACTGTTCTCCTTGTTTGCCATGGGCGACCTGGCTAACGTTGCCATGGCTGTTAACATGCTTTCCGTAGTAGCGAGTGCCCTAACCGTTGGGTTTACCTTCTGGATTATAACACACCTTGCCGTAAAAATGCTTGGTTTAAACGTTGAGAATCCCGAAGTGTCTCTGGGTAACGGAATTGCTATTTTTGGTTCTGGTTTGGTAGGTGCTCTGGCGCTTACCTTCATGGACACGTTCTGGTTTAGTGCTGTTGAGGCCGAGGTATATGCCTCTTCCTCTTTTTTCACCGCACTATCGTTCTGGGGAATTCTGAAATGGGAGAGCAATAAAAGCAAACCTACATCCGATCGATGGTTGATCTTCATCGCCTATATGATTGGGTTGTCCATTGGACTTCACCTGTTGAACTTACTTGTTGTTCCAGCAATTGTTCTGTATTACTTCTTTAATCGATTTGAAGTAAATCGAGCCAATATCATCAAAGCACTGGTTGTTGGTGGTGGTTCACTTGTGTTGATCAACTGGGTAATTATTCCGGGCCTTCCACAGGTAGCGGCTACCATCGATAAACTGTTCGTTAACGGTATGGGGCTACCCTTCAACTCAGGGGTAATTTTCACCGTGGCACTTGTTTTTGCTTTGGTTACTATTGCAATTCGATACACTGCACGTTTGAAACAATCTCACCTGGGAATTAAACTTGGTGGGGTTAAACTTTCCATCCAAACCGGTCTTGCAAATCTGTTTCTTCTGTGTTTAGCCTATGTTCTAATTGGATACAGCTCCTATTCAATGGTGGTAATCCGATCGTTGGCAGAACCAGCCATTGATATGAACGACCCGGAAGATGCGTACAGTTTGTTGAGCTATATTAAACGTGAGCAATATGGAAGTCGGCCTTTATTCAAAGGGCCTTACTACATGGCTCGTCCAATCGACTACAAAGATGGCTCTGCCACTTACCGACGAGGAGAAGACAAGTATGAGCACACGGGATACCGCATCGACTACGTATGGGACGAAAAAGATGAGACCATCTTCCCACGGATGGGTGACTTAACCGACAAAAAGCAAGGTTTTAAGTTTTGGTACAAAGAACGTAAGTCTACAGACGCCGCCGGAAACGAAACCATCAAGATGCCTAGTTTCAACCAAAACATCAAGTTTATGATGGATTATCAAATTGGTTGGATGTACTGGCGATATTTTTTCTGGAATTTTGGTGGAAGACAAAGTGATATCCAAAACGTTGACAATAACATTCACGAAGGAAACTGGCTAAGTGGTATCGACTTTATCGATAAAAGGAGAATCGGTACACAGAAGGACGTGCCTTCATCTCTTTCGAGCAATAAGGCCCGAAACAAGTATTACCTGATTCCGTTCCTGCTTGGTATAATTGGCTTGGTATTCCAGTTTAACCGCCAAAAACGCGATGCTACCGTAATCACGTTGTTGTTCTTTATGACTGGTCTGGCGATTGTTCTCTACCTGAATCAACCTCCGCTGGAACCTCGTGAACGTGACTACGCCTCTGTAGGGTCATTCCAGACGTTCTGTATATGGATTGGGCTTGCCGTGTTGGCTATAACCGAGTTACTCAAGCGTTATGTACCGCTTAATCTGGCAGCAACCATTGCGACTGTTCTTTGTTTAACCGCTCCATACCTGATGGGAACCCAAAACTGGGATGATCACGATCGTTCTGATCGATACCTTGGTATCAGCTTTGCGAAAAACTACTTAAACTCATGTGAGAAAAATGCCATTCTGTTTACGAATGGTGACAACGATACCTACCCACTGTGGTACGCACAAAACGTTGAGGGTATTCGAACTGATGTTCGAATCATCAACCTGAGCTTATTGAGCACAGAGTACTATGCTCAGGCCCTCGTACGCAAGTACTACGCTTCTGAACCCTTGCCGATGTCTATCATTCCAAGAGAGAAGTTGAAAGAAGGTGAACGGGATATGATTTCTTACAACCCGCAAAACAAGTACTTCGAGCAATCCACCTCACACCCGCTTTCTGAAATCCTGGATTTCGTGGTAAGCGACGATGACCGTAAAAAAGCCCGAAGCCCTTATGTGCGCGACGGTGACCTGGAAAACTACCTACCTGCACGGAAGGTGTACATCAAGGTTGACAAGGCCAAAGTGCTCGCTTCTGGAACCGTTCAGGAAAAAGATTCTGCCAAAATTGTAGACTATATGACGTTTGGCCTGAATACACGTCTTCTGAAAGGAAGCATAGTGATGTTAGATATTATTGCAACCAATGCCGAACGAGGCTGGGAGCGACCAATTTACTTCACCACCACGACAGGCGATGACACCTATGCCAATATGGAGTCGTATTTCCGTCACGAAGGTTTAACCTATCGATTGGTTCCGTTGAAGTCTAATTGGGGACGTGACCGAGGCCTGATCGACAAGGATCTGCTGTATAAACGACTAATGGAAGACTTCGTTTGGGGTAACATGGATAAAGGAACGATGTTCCTTGACCACAAGGCTACTTTGGTTCCAAGAAATCTGCGTGTTCTATTTGTTCAGGTAGCTCAACGCTATCTGTCGGAAGGCAACGAAGAACGAGCCAAGGCGTTGATCAACAAATCGCTAGAAGTAATTCCTGAGTCGATTTTGCCTATGGACAATTACGTACGAACGTATTACATCGACATGCTGAACAACGTGGGCGAAACAGAAAAAGCCAATGCAATGTTAGCTCAGGCTGCTAAAGACGTAGAAGAGCAAACCAACTATTTCTTTGCTATGCGAAAGGATACACGAGATAAGCGAATCCGTCAATCAGCCGACAACAAGCTTATCGGGTCCGGTAGAGGTGATGGCCTGGATGGCGATATACGTCAACTGAAAGGACTGGCTATCCGAATGAAGGATTCTACATCTCAAAATGCCATGGAGCAACTTGAAAAGCTTTTCCCACGGAATTAAGACAATTCAACAACATGATAAAAACCCCGGTTAACCGGGGTTTTGTTTTCTTAAGCCTATGCAACGCAAACAAAAGACAAAGCCTAATAAGCAATTGATCTACGGACTTCATGCCGTAATTGAGGCAATACAGGCGGGAAAGGAATTCGAGCGTATTTACATCTTAAAAGGTGAAAAAGGCGACTTGTTTAACGAACTGGCGGCGCTCATAAAGAAGAATCGCCTGCCGGTACATCAGGTTCCAATTCACAAACTAAACCGGCTTACGCGTGGCAACCATCAGGGAGCGGTTGCCTTCCTTTCTATTATTCCTAACGTTTCCATTGGGGAGATCATAACGCGCACCTTTGAACAGGGAGAAGACCCTAAGATTTTAGTCTTGGATGGCGTAACCGACGTACGGAACTTTGGTGCGCTGAGTAGGTCGGCACTGGCCTTTGGATTTCATGCCGTTGTAGTTCCTCATAAAGGTTCCGCCATGATTCATCAGGATGCTGTAAAGGCTTCTGCCGGAGCCCTCATGAAAATACCTGTTGCCAAGGTTTCTCAACTGGGAAGAAGCCTCGTTGAAATGAAAGACTTCGGGCTCAAGATTGTTGGTATAACAGAAAAGGCAACCGACGATATTTCAAGCTTTAAAACCGACCAACCGATGGCGTTGGTGCTGGGTAATGAAGAAACTGGTATATATCCGGGCAATCTGGAGTTGTGCGATGCTACCTACCGAATCCGTATTTCGGACGAAATTGATTCATTAAACGTGTCAGTAGCTGGTGCAATTTCGATGTATCAAACCACAATTTAGGGCAAATTCGGCCTCTTAAATAGACAGAATCGGCTAAACAAGTCAGTCAATTTATAGTCTTAATGTTGCAATGTGTTGACTGTCAACGATTTAAGTTTTGGTTTCATTTTTGTTATTTATTTTGAACCAAACAATAATTCACTTGTTTTTTTCGTATAGAAAAATAATTTTCGCGTGATATTAGAACCAATAGTTAGACGATTATGTATTGGACATTAGAATTAGCTTCGTACTTAGACGACGCTCCCTGGCCTGCGAGCAAGGATGAATTGATCGATTATGGAATTCGATCAGGTGCGCCACTTGAAGTGATTGAAAACCTCCAGGAATTAGAAGACGACGGAGAACCGTTCGAATCGATTGAAGAGGTTTGGAGCGAATACCCAACCGCTGACGATTACTTCTTTAACGAAGACGAGTTGTAAGCACTCGTAACATAAGATTTTGAAACCGGGTAATGCCCGGTTTTTTTATGCTAAAAACTGAACTACCTGTTCTACTACGTTATCGTCTTTTAGACCCCGGTTGTGGCCCAAACCTTCTGTAACATGCAAAAGACTGTTTGTTTGCTCAGCCATTTCCTTCCCTTCGTTCAGGGGCGCATCCGGATCCTTATCGTCTACCACAACCATCATCTTGGGTAGTTGTTTAATATCGTGAATCCGCTTAGCGGTAGAAAAGTACAGGAAGTCCTGACCAAACTGTTGTTGCAACTCTATGTACAACCTGTCTTTGATCCGGTCGTTTCCTGCTATTTGCGTCATATACCTATCCATAATGGTTTCGGCCCGAATTGCCGAGTTTACAATCACCATTTTTTCAAGCTTCTTAGGATAATCTGCCAGCGTAAGTATGTTTGCCATGGCTCCTAAAGAATGTCCAACCATAGCCACTGTATTTGGGTGGCGGTTGAGCAGTTCAAGCAACATAGCTTTGAACTGTAAGATGTTGGTACTGCTCCCTTCGGATCGTACATGGGCAGGAAAATCCGGAATCACCACCTGAAACCCTTGTTGTAACAGTGGTTCAACAAACTTGTGATAGTGCAGGCCTTTGCTGCTCCATCCGTGTGATAGTATGATGGCCGGCCCTTCTCCCCACACCGTGTAATAACACTTCTTTCCTTCTACTACCACCGAGTGTTCTTTCCCGGTTTGTTTTACGTCTTCCTCTTTTGGTCTGAGTTTGACCCGAAACGGTTTAAAGAATAATACATAAGCGAGTTTACCTCCCAAACGTGGGGCCACCACTCCTAAAACCCGAAACAATGCCTGAACAAGTTTTTGCATAATTCAACAAATCTCCAGCAAAAGTGTAAAATTGTTTAATGAAATGGTTGAGTGCAGTTGGATTAATTTTTCAGTTTGTGGCATTTTGGTTTGCTGCACCCGAGCTTCTCGGTGCTGCAACCCTGAAACGGCTTGAAGTTGGTATCAGGCGGTTCGCTACCCTGGCCCCCCTCATCATTATACTTCTCATAATCTTTGGCTATGGCCTGACCTTTCTGGGCATTGCGGCATATAACATGTATGTGTTGTCGGAAACCGGAGAAGCTGCTATAAACCCGAAGACCTATTTCATCTATATGGGGCTTTTTACGGCCCTCTACCTGGCCATAATGTTGAACTACAAACGGGTTCGTCGGTTTCTCGAACACCGGGTGGGAGAACCATTAACCCAACGTATTATTAACAGTAGCGAAACGCGAAAAACAGCTTTATTCGTGGGTGCTATTCTTTTCACCCTGGGGTTTCTCCTTCAACTCCTGGCCGTCCTTCTATCCTAACAATTCTTCAATAACCTTATTGGTTTCCGGTACTATTAACTGGTGTCCTTTATCAAGTAACACCAGTTTACTTATTGCCATTTTTTTGTGGAAGTTTCGGGCGTTCTTGGCCGGGATTACGCTATCACGCTCCCCAAATATGAGTTTAACCGATATCTCGTGCTGGTTGATTACCTGAATTGCTGTGTTGGGATGCACCGATATCCGTGCTGTGCTAGACCACCTATTAAACAGGGCCTCTCGTTTCAGCTGGGTATCCATGGTTGAATAATAAAACTTAGTAGTTCTCCTATTCGTAATACCCAGTATCTGTGCAATTCTCAGTGAATAAAACACCCAACTTGGGTATAACACAAAGTTGGCAAACAGGCTTCTGCCAAGGGCGGTTTGGGTAATAAACCTGAAGGCGGGTTTCGGCTTTAAGCCATCCGCTGCCAACAACCAAATTTCGTCAATGCGTTGAGGAAATGCCGTTGCAAAACCCAGGGCATAATTCCCTCCGATACTATAGGCCATCAAGCTCACCTTGTTGCGTGCGTTGATGTGCTCCAAAAAGCTGTTGATCAGGTCGCACAACATGGTGCCGGTCAATTTTTCTTTTTCCCGCCAGTTGGTTTTACCCTGAAAAGGCAGGTCGACCGAAACGATGGTAAATCGGCTGCCAAGACTCGGTTCAAATGTTCTGAATACTTCACAGTTCTGGCCGTATCCATGAAAGCAAACGAGGTTTTGTGGGCCGGTTCCAAACGTGATGTAGTTGATCTCTGAATTTCGCCAAATAAATGCCTTTTCCACTCGCTGTTTTTTAGGGTTTAATCTTACTTTTGCACAATTTGAAATAAAATCTAATGCCCAAAGATACTTCAATTAAGTCGGTCCTGATTATTGGCAGCGGGCCGATCATTATTGGCCAAGCATGTGAGTTCGATTATTCAGGAAGCCAGGCGGCAAGGTCGCTTCAAGAAGAAGGTATTTCCGTAACACTTATTAATTCCAATCCGGCAACAATTATGACGGATCCGGTGATGGCGGATAACATTTACCTGCTACCTCTAACACCCGAATCGATCGTCTCAATTCTCAAAAAACATCAGATAGACGCCGTTCTTCCAACCATGGGAGGACAAACGGCCCTTAACCTCGCCAAAGAGGTAGACGAGCTTGGTATTTGGGAAGAATACAACGTTCGTATTATCGGTGTTGATATTCATGCAATTGAAAAAACGGAAAACCGCGAGGAGTTCCGGAAATTGATGGTGGAAATCGGAATAGGTGTTGCACCATCTAAAATAGCAAACTCCTTCCTAGAAGGTAAAGAAGCCGCTCAAAAGCTTGGTTTCCCATTAGTAATCCGGCCTTCGTACACACTGGGTGGTTATGGTGGTGGATTTGTACATCGTAAGGAAGAGTTTGACGATGCGCTTAAGCGCGGACTGGAGGCTTCTCCCACCCACGAAGTACTGGTTGAAAAAGCGGTACTCGGTTGGAAAGAATATGAGCTTGAGTTACTACGTGATTCCAAAGATGACATTGCGGTAATCTGTACCATCGAGAACATCGATCCGATGGGTATCCACACCGGAGATTCCATTACCATTGCGCCGGCGATGACCCTGAGTGACACGTGCTTCCAGGCGATGCGCGATCAGGCATTCAAAATGATGCGAAGCATGGGTATGTTTGCTGGTGGATGTAATGTTCAGTTCTCGGTTGAACCAGAAACTGAACAGATTATTGCCATTGAGATCAACCCACGGGTAAGCCGATCTTCTGCACTGGCATCTAAGGCCACGGGTTACCCAATTGCCAAGATTGCAACCAAGCTTGCCATTGGCTATCACCTTGACGAGCTCAAAAACCCGGTTACAACAACCACTTCTGCGTTCTTTGAGCCTTCCATTGACTATACCATCATCAAGATTCCACGATGGAACTTCTCAAAGTTCCAGGGAGCAGATCCTACACTTGGACTTCAAATGAAGTCGGTTGGTGAGGTAATGGCAATTGGCCGAAGCTTTCAGGAGGCGCTTCAAAAAGCGTGTCAAAGTCTTGAAATTAAACGACTTGGTCTTGGAAGTGATGGTTATGAAGAAAAGAATCTCGAGAAACTGGTTCACAGCTTGAACAACCCGAGCTGGGATCGCATCTTCCATATTAAAGATGCCATTTCGCTTGGTGTTCCGGTTACTTCGATTCAAGAAGCAACCAAGATTGACCGATGGTTCCTTGAGCAGATCTACGACCTGGTTAAGACCGAACGGGAAATAAAGAAATACACCATACAAAACATCGAACCAGGCATTTTGCGCGTCGCAAAGGAAAAAGGCTTCTCCGATGCACAAATTGCCATAACTATGGGCGACTGCACAGAAGATGAGGTATACGAAAAACGTACCAGCCTTGGAATCAAGCGTGTTTACAAAATGGTGGACACGTGCTCTGCTGAGTTTGAATCACCAACGAACTACTTCTATTCGACGTTCGATGGCGAAAATGAGTCGGTTGTTACCGATCGTAAAAAGGTAGTTGTTCTGGGTGCCGGACCGAATCGAATCGGACAAGGTATTGAGTTTGACTACTGTTGTACTCATGGGCTTCTTGCTGCTAAAGAGGTTGGTTATGAGGCGATTATGATCAACTGTAACCCGGAAACCGTTTCTACTGATTTTGATATGGCCAACAAGCTATACTTCGAGCCGGTTTTCTGGGAACATCTGCTTGAGGTAATTGAATTGGAAAAACCCGAAGGTGTAATCGTTCAACTTGGAGGGCAAACAGCTCTTAAGCTTGCGCAACGCCTCCACGAGAAAGGGATTAAAATTATTGGTACGAGCTTCCCGAATATGGACCTTGCTGAAGATCGTGGCTCGTTCTCCGATCTTTTGAAAGAACTTGACATCCCTTACCCGGATTACGGTGTAGCTGAGAATGCATACGAAGCTATCGAGATTGCGAACAAGGTTGGATACCCGGTATTGGTTCGACCTTCATACGTTTTAGGTGGCCAGGGAATGAAGATCGTTATTAATGATGAAGACCTTCAGAAAGCCGTTATCGAACTTCAGGGAGACCTTCCCGGAAACCGAATCCTTATTGACCACTTCCTCGATCGTGCGGAAGAGGCTGAGAGTGATAGTATCTGCGATGGTGAAGACGTTCACGTTCTTGGAATTATGGAGCATATTGAGCCGGCTGGTATACACTCGGGTGATTCATCTGCCGTTTTACCGCCTTTTAGTTTCTCTGAGAAAGTAATGAATCAAATTGAAGAGTATACCTCAAAAATTGCCCATGCACTTAACATCAAAGGCTTACTCAATATTCAATTTGCTGTAAAGGATGAAAAAGTGTACGTAATTGAAGCAAACCCAAGAGCTTCGCGAACCGTACCATTCATTTGCAAGGCATACGATGTGGCCTACGCCAACATTGCAACTAAAGTAATGTTAGGCAGTCACAAACTAAAAGACTTCGACATTGTTAAAAAACCAAAGGGATATGCCATCAAAAAACCGGTGTTCTCATTCAACAAGTTCCCTAAAGTAAATAAGGAGCTTGGTCCTGAAATGAAGTCAACCGGCGAGGCGATTCTCTTTGTTGAAGACCTGAAGGATCCTTACTTCAGGGACTTGTACAAGGAGAAGTCCATGTATTTGAGTAAATAAATATGCCAAGCATAGGTAAGATTCTTCTGATAGTAATCGCGTATCTCGTGATTCGTTTTATTGGCCGCGTCTGGAAGTTCCGTAAGGTGATTCTGGAACAGCGGGATACCATGATGAACCAGGCACAGCAAGGTCGTCATGCCGGTCAAGAAGGCGATGTAAGCGTAGTTACGCCGAAGAAGCCAAAAAAGAAAGACCTCAACGAGGGTTCGTATGTCGACTTTGAAGAAGTCGATTAAGCCATCCGTAGGGTAGTTATACTTCTTTCAAAGGTGCGTTTAGCACAACGTTTCCTGCTTCCGATATAAAGGTGAGAATTGCTTGCCTCTGTTCATGGTCGTTCAACATTTCCAGTGAGGTAATGGGCAAAACAGCCCCCTGCCAATATTCAGAAACCAACCATTTGCCAACGCCCGGTTGCGCTGCACTTTCGAAATCCAGTGTGCCGGTTGCGGGATAGCCCGTGAGGTAAAAGTAAGGTGACCCGGCCAGGCTGTCTTCCATGGCAAATCCGAAACCTACACCCAATTGGCCGTGTACTTCTACGTAAATACCTGTGTCGAAATGGTGTGGCCAAATGCGGATTTCACCATTGACCAAAAAGTGCTGTGTTGCATGAAGACAGGCCTCGTTTGCCTTGCTTCGTAGGCTCTTCCACTGTTCCACCCCTTTTGAATCCAACAAGGCCCAGGGCTCGTCTGCAAAAGAATAGCTTGGTATTTCGAAGTGCAGGGCTGTAGCAAAGTCAGAAACATCAAGTCCTTCACCAGCCAGCAGGTTTCCTACTCTGGCCTCCAGCTGCCTTGTGGTTTTCCCTTCAATGCCTATTTCATCCACCACTTCTAACGTATGGTTTAACCACTCATAACTGTACGTATCCAGGTTAAGGCCCAAACACCCTTTGCCGTTGGATGTAGAAACCCATCTACTCATTAACCGGTTCGACACCGGATCAAAGTACAGGTTTGTATGGCTGTCGTCTTCCTGTTTTTGTCCAAAACTCCTACCCAGTTTTGCCAGTATCTGACTTAACTGGTGTATGCGTTTATCAACTTTGTTGTACGTCTCCATGTCTGTAAACATCGGTAATAATTTCTTTACAATTCTGATGTAGTGGTAGGCCGTTAGTTCAAGTCCTGACATGACCGTCATAATCTACTGATATACAACCTTATCAACTTCGGGCAATGTTACCATGCGTTTATGAGACCTCCGAAGAGCCGTGTGGAAAACACCTCCATTTTAGGTTTCGGTAACACAGAAATCAGAATCAAATAAACTGAAGGGCACATTCTCATAAAGTCGTGATTACTGTTTTGTAGCCTGAAATAACAACAAAAATGAAACGTATTACACTTCTTTTGACCCTCTGCGTGCTAAGCTACGTGGTTGGTAGGGCTCAAGTAAAGTTTGACCCTCAAATTGATGTGAACTTTGTCACGGATACGGTAAGCTATCCGGGTGCACCCCTCACATATCAGATCCTTTTTAGAGGAGGATTTGATATGGTTGAAACTACTCCTACATATGGTAACCCTGCAGGTAAGGTTGTTTCCAAAAGCTGGAACGACTTTATTGGTTTTACTCCTGATCCAACAAATGAAAGTCTTGGATGGATTTCGATCAACCACGAGCGAATTGTGGCAGACGATAAGCTGGGTGATGGTGGCGGAATGACGGTTTTTCGCGTAAAACGTGACCCAACCAGCGATACACTGATCATTGTAGATCAAACACTTTCTGATGGCCGAAGCGGTACGTTTTTTAATGTAGACTTTGTAAACTTTACGGGTGAAACCGGAATGAACTGTGGTGGTATCATCTCGTTGGCTGATGGTCGTATATGGACTGCGGAAGAGTGGATGCGATACAGCAATGACGACATTCCAGACAGAGACAAAACAGACTTCATCATTGGCCAGGGCACCGAAGCTGGTCAGGCTGCAACTGCCGGTTTTCCAGGTTTCAACGGACAAAAGATTGAGAAATACCAAAACTACAATTACATGACTGAGATTGACCCACGTGAAGCACGTGCGGTTCGAAAGCAGTACAATTGGGGTCGTCAGGCCTTTGAAGGTGGTGTGGTTCTTGAAGATAACAAAACGGTTTACCTTGGTGTAGACAATACGCCAGGCTTCTTCAGTAAGTTTGTTGCTGACGCTCCAGGTGATTTTACCCAGGGAAAAACCTACGTGTATCGTCACAATGATCAGCAACTCCGATTGAACCACTTTTCATCCGAGTTGAACACATTCGCTGAAATTTCGGCTTTCGACGCCGTTAATAACCGCATTTATTCTACAAACTCCGGATCAAATGGGGTAACTGTATTCTCTTTGATTGATGGTATGGTGGATAGCATTGGTTTTATCGATTTATCCTCGTATGGTGAGGCACCAACTTCTGTTGCCGTAAGCAACGGAGTACTGGCAGTAGCCATGCCTAACGCGGTAGGGACTCTTAACGGAAAGGTACTTTTCTACGATAAGGATTATACAAAACTCAATGAGGTTACCGTAGGTGTGCTACCTGATATGTTGACCTATACCCCTGATGGTAAGTATGTGGTTGTGGCAAACGAAGGTGAGCCCAACGACGAGTACACTATTGACCCTGAAGGCACGATTTCGGTAATTGATGTTTCAAATGGTGCGGCTAACGCAACTGTTGAGAATGCTGGCTTTGCAGGTGTTACAATTCCTACCGACGTACGAATTTTTGGTCAACGAGAAGGCTCTGCAAGTGAGTTGTTCTTCTCTGAATATGGAGAAGGTAGTTCCAACAACAAATACCTTGAAATTTACAATGGCACAGGAAGCGAGATTGATCTTTCTGACTACGCTTTTCCCAACGTTGGAAACGATCCGACCACTGTTGGTGAATACGAATTCTGGAACTCTTTTCCTGCCAATGCAAAGATCGCCGATGGTGAAACCTACATCATTGCTCACCCAAGTGCGGATGCTACTATCCTGGCAAAGGCAAATCACACCTTTACATACCTTAGCAACGGTGATGATGGATTCTGCCTTGTAAAAGGTGGAACCTGGAACGATGCGGACAACGATGGTAACCGAGATGCCGGTGAAGTAACCGGATTTATTATCCTGGACTGCGTTGGTGACTGGAACGGTGATCCTGGAAGCGGATGGGATGTAGCAGGTGTAGCCGCCGCTACAAAAGATCATACGCTTGTTCGAAAAGGCGACGCAAGCGGAAATGCTGACTGGACCGCTGCCGCTGGAACAACAGCCGAAAACAGTGAATGGATTGTTAAGGCCAATGAAGATTGGAGCAACCTTGGCATGCACGCTCTTGTAGTAAAGTCGACCCCAGAACAAGACATGGAGCCTGAATACGTAGCCGTTAGCACGGATTCTAAAACGGCTTATGTTGCTTGTCAGGAGAACAATGCAATTGCTGTTGTTGACATTGCTACCGCTACTATTTCAAAGGTAATAGCCCTAGGATTTAAGGATTACAGCCTGGCGAAAAACGCGATTGACGCATCGGATAAAGATGACTCGATCGGTAACTTCAATCCTTACGCTAATGTGTTTGGTATGTATCAGCCAGATGCAATCGCGATTGCCAATATTGGAGGAACCGATTACATTGTTACTGCTAACGAAGGAGATGCACGTGACTACGATGGTTTCTCTGAAGAAGTACGTGTGGATGACTTAACCCTCGACCCAACCGCGTTCCCAAATGCGGCGGAGCTTCAGAAAAAAGAAAACCTGGGCCGTTTGAAGACCACCACAACTCTTGGAGATATTGATGGCGATGGCGACTACGATCAGATCTACTCGTACGGTGCACGTTCGTTTACCATCTGGGATACCGACGGAAACATTGTTTTCGATAGTGAAAACGAATTCGGTCGAATCCTTGCTGAAAACTACCCTGACAACTATGCTTTCAGCCGCGATGACGACAAGGCCAGTGAGCCTGAGTCTGTTACCATTGGAACTATTGATGGTAAAACATTTGCCTTTATTGGTCTTGAGCGAGCTACCGGTGTAATGGTTTACGATATCACCGATCCGGCAAAGGCGAAGTTTGTTCAATACTACAACAAGAACGAAAATGACCTAAGCCCGGAAGGTTTGATCTTTGTTTCCCGAACAGAGTCTACGAATGGAACTGCATACCTAATCTCAACGAATGAAGCTTTTGGCAGCTATGGTGGATCTGTAAGTGCTTACAGTATTACTGGTTTCGACGGTAAGAAATGGGTTGAAATCAACAACCAGGATCTTGACAAAATGTTGCACTACCAGAACGAAGCAGTTAACGTTGGTGCTACCATGTTCAACCGACTTGAGTGGGTTACATACGACAAAGAAACCGAAGCCGTATACCTGACCGAAACAGGTCGTGACAACCCTGGTAGCCGATGGGCTGACGAAGACGCAAAAGGGGCGGTTCACGCCAATCACACGGTTGCACGAGCTACTGCGCAAGGTACTACTCCAAACAGCGGCGACTACTGGGATTACTATGGACGGGTTCTTAAGTTTGACCCTGCCACTGACGAGGTAAGCGTTTTGATTGAAGGTGGCCCTTATTCGGCAACTTCTCCGTCGATATCTACGTATCCAACGAATCACTTGTCAAACCCTGACGGTCTTTCTTCCATGATCATCAATGACCGACCATACCTCATCATTTGCGAGGACCTAAACGGAACTTCTCATGGTCGTGTTCCTGCTGGTGTAAGCAACCGAACATGTGAACTGTACATGCTTGACCTTACAAAAACTAACCCAACACTTGACGACCTTGTTCGAATTGGTGTTGGACCAGTTGGTTCTGAGATCACAGGTGCCTGCCCAACTCCAGATGGCAAAACGCTATTGGTTAACTCTCAACATCCAAACGCTGGAAACCCGTTCCCCTACAACTACTCATTAACCTATGCCTTAACTGGTTTTGATCTTGACAAACTGGTTTCGGCTCGCGAGCTTGAGAAAAAGAACGAGGCGTTTGTTATTTATCCGAACCCAACTCAGGGCAAGGTTTCATTCGACGAAACACTCAATGTTGCCTTGTATGGAAATGATGGTCGAATCCTTCAGGTATTTGAGGCAGTAAATAAAATAGACATTTCGAACTACGCTAAAGGTATTTACTACCTGCGTAACGAAGAAGGAGCTACTAAAAAAGTTATTCTAAACTAAGCCTAGCTGATTGCGTAAGTTTTTCTTAGCCCCGAGGGATCGGGGCTTTTCCTATTTTTAAGAATGTATGAAACTAAAAAACGTTTTTCTTGTAATTACCCTTTTGAGCTTGTTTGGTTTTCTTCACAAAGAAGGACCCAAACCCAATGTGGCGGTTGAGAAGGCCTATTTAAACGGCTTAGATGAACTGCTCGGTAAGCTCGATTCTTTTCATTCCGAAGTTGATGAAAAAAGCCTTTCATTGAGCTTTTACCAAGATGTGCGTGGGAGTTTTAAGGCAATAGAGTTTTTGTTGGCACAAATCGACCACGAGTTTTATCTGAAATATGTCAATGGAGCACCACTTCCAAAGCTCGAAAAGAACGTGCCTGATTTACGCGTACTTGACCCTCAGGGTTTCCAGGTAATCGACGAATTAGTTATTGAAACACCTAATGCCGACTTCGAGTCCATACTGGTCTATACAAATAAGCTTGAAGCTGCGCTCCAACAAAGCCGCAAACTGCACAGGGAGGTTCGTTTCTCCAACGAACTTATTCTCACTGCAGTACAACATCAGATGCTCCGAATCTATGCATTGGGCGTTACAGGGTTTGATACACCTGGCAGCCTGTTGGGTCTGGAAGATGCTATCGCAAGTCTTGAATCCATGGCTTCATACATCGAACAATGCGAAGCACTCCAGGCGGAAAAAGTTTCGATTAGTCTGCTCAGGGCAGCTGACTACATCAGCCACCATAACGACTTTGACGGGTTTGACCGACTCACGTTTTACAAAGATTACTGGCAGCCCGCTTATTCGCAAATTATTGTGCTTTATGAAAAAAACCAGGTTCGAAGAGCGGACGAGGTAAATCCATTTCCAATTGAGGTTCGATACTCAGAGCCTCATTTGTTTACAACCAATTTCTTTAACAAACAGGCGTTTATCGACTTTCCGGAATCCATGGCAACTGAAGCAACTGTTAACCTGGGCAAACGCCTCTTTTTTGACCAAGGTCTATCGTCAACCGGTACTATGTCTTGTGGTTCGTGTCACAACCCAAAACTTGGATTTTCCGACGGAAAGGCCAAGAGCGATGCGTCGAATGGCTATACCTCGGTTATGAGAAATTCTCCCGGACTGGTAAACGCCATTTACACCAAAGGTTTTTTCTATGATCTGCGTGCTCCAAAACTTTCCCAGCAATTTGAACATGTAATCTTTAGCGAAGATGAGTTCAACACTTCCCTGATTGATATTCTCGACAAACTGTCCGGTTCCGATTACATTAAAGCGTTTAAAAAGTGTTTTCCAGGACATACCAGTAACCCTGTGAACCCATATACGTTTAAGGTTGCCCTTTCGGCGTATGTTTCCTCTCTCACAAGCTACAATTCGAGTTTCGACCGTTTTATGCGCGGTGAGACAAATGAGCTCTCCGACAGCGTCAAAAATGGTTATAACTTGTTTATGGGTAAGGCCGCATGTGGCACCTGCCACTTCGCACCTTCTTTTGCGGGACTCGTTCCTCCTTATTTCAATGATAGCGAAACGGAGGTATTAGGTGTTCCGGAAACGAAGGACTACCAGCAAATGAACCTGGATCCAGGTCGATATTCGGACAAAAGGCCGAAGGAGCGCATATCTTTTTACAAAAACTCGTTTAAGACCACTACGGTTCGGAACGTATCCAAAACCCAACCGTACATGCACAATGGTGTGTTCGACTCGCTCGAAGAGGTTGTAGAGTTTTACAATCACGGAGGAGGAGCCGGTCATGGATTTGATGTACCTCACCAAACGCTGGCTGCCGATAGCCTCCATCTAACCGAACCTGAAACCAGGTTCCTGATCCACTTCATGAAATCGTTGGAGGAAGACGTTTATTAAACCCGCTTAACATTCTGATAATGAACGGCCCCACCATAAATAGCATTTCCGTATGACAAGGGAAACAGTTGGGTAATAAGGTAGCAAGACCTTTGTCGTATGATTGTTAAAATACTGATCAAATACCTATTCCAGAACTACTATCATTTCTTACGCAAATGAAACGACGTAAACTGGAACTCGCTGTCATTTCAGATGTTCACCTTGGAACGTATGGTTGTCGTGCCGAAGAGGTTTTACATTACCTCAAAAGCATACGACCCAAAACCCTGATTCTCAACGGTGACATCATTGATGTTTGGCAGTTCAAAAAGAAGTACTGGCCCAGTTCACATACCAAGGTACTTAAAGAGGTTCTAAACCTCGCGAGTAAGGGAACACAGATATACTTTCTTCCGGGTAACCACGATGAGGTGTTTCGCCGGTTTGTAGGGTATAAGGTTGGCAATATTCATATTGAAAACAAGGTGGTTTTGAATCTCGATGGAAAGAAGGCCTGGTTTTTCCACGGTGACGTTTTTGACGTGACCATGCAACACTCCAGATGGCTTACCAAACTGGGGTCTGTAAGTTACGATCTACTGATCTGGTTGAACTACAAAGTAAATCGAGTGCTCACCCTGTTCGGGCGCGAAAAAATCTCCTTCTCAAAAAAGGTAAAAAACGGGGTTAAAAGTGCTGTTAAGTACATTAATCAGTTCGAACGTATATGTGCCGATATAGCCATTGACAAAAGCTACGATTATGTAGTATGTGGCCATATTCATCAACCCGAAATTCGCCGTATAGAGAACAAAAAAGGTGTTACAACATATTTAAACAGCGGTGATTGGGTTGAAAACCTATCTGCTCTTGAATACAATAAGAAGGAATGGTCAATTGTTTACACCGCCATTACAGCTTCGGAGATGAAGGGCCCCGACGAATATGGTGAAATGGATCAAAAAGCATTGTTCCAGGCTATGTTGGAAGAGTTTCAAATCGACATGGCTCAATCGTGAAGATTCTTTACGGTATACAATGCACAGGAAATGGTCACATTACGAGATCAATCGATCTGGTTAAGGAACTCAAGAAACACGCGGAGGTTGATGTATTAACCAGTGGAAGTCACTCCGAGGTGTCTCTTCCCTTTGCCGTCAAATTCCCCCTCAAAGGCCTGTCGTATTACTTTGGCAAACATGGAAGTTTCGACCTGCTCAAAACCGCTTTTAGAAACAACGCGGTCCGCTTCTTACGCGAATTAAGAAGTGTTCCCGTTGGCGAGTATAACATGGTTATTTCTGATTTTGAACCGCTTACCGCCTGGTCGGCAAAGCGTAAAACCATTTACAGCGTATCTCTAAGTAACCAGGCTTCTCTTACCTATAAAGACGTTCCAAAGCCCTCGGCCATTCGACCATTATCTAAATGGTTTATTCGTTCATTCTGTGGCACCAATCAACGTTACGGCTTGTTCTACAAAAAGTATAACAACAGCCTGTTCTATCCTCCAATACGTGAAGAGGTTCGTTCATTGAAGCCATCCGTTGAAAACTACAACGTGGTGTATCTCCCTTTTTACGGTGATAACCGGATACTGGAAACACTCTCGTTGTTCCCAAAGGAACATTGGGTGGTTTTTTCGAAACACACCAAACATGCCTATCAACAACATAACGTGGAGGTTTTACCCATCTCAAACGACGCGTTCCTGCATGCCCTTCAAAACTGCAAAGGAGTTATTTCCAGCGCCGGTTTTGGCACTACTTCAGAAGCATTGTATCTAAAAAAGAAACTGTTGGTAATTCCGATGAAAAATCAGTACGAACAGCAGTGCAATGCGTATGCCCTCGAACAGTTCGGAGTTACCCGGCTCAGTACTCTGCGTCCGACGGTTGCAGAATCCATACAGACTTGGCTCGACTCTGAAACCGTACCTGATGTTGCGTTTGAAAATGAAAACCGAAAAATCGTGCACCGCATCTTAACCGATTACATTTCTTACTTTGAGACACGCAGAACTAAATTACCTGAATAAAAATGAGGCTATATCTCCGTATTATCCACTTCCCAAAAAGTTTCAATGGGGAATTGGGATATCTGCTTATCAAACGGAAGGAGCAACCAATCTGGGCGGTCGCGGCCCCAGCATTTGGGACAATTTTCCAAGTTCAAAGATAAAAGGCGGAGCAACCGCAGAACGGGCGTGTAATTTCTATGAAAACTACCCCATTGATATTGGCATGGCCGATTGGTTGGGTATAGAAAACTTCAAAACGTCCATTAGTTGGTCGAGAATATTACCTACAGGACGAGGAAAAATAAACCGGGAGGGTTTGGGCTTTTACGACCGAGTTACAGATGAGTTACTCGCTCGCAACATCAAACCCTGGTACGTACTGTACCACTGGGATTTACCCCTTGAATTACAACGTCTTGGGGGGTGGGCAAACCGGGAAACGGTCAACTACTTTCTCGAGTATCTCGAAATCTGCCATAGACATTTTGGCGATCGCATTGACAACTGGATCGTTTTTAACGAACCACTCGTTTTTGTTGGGGCCGGCAACTTTCTGGGCATTCATGCCCCGGGATCGGTAGGACTTAAGAACTTTTTACCTTCTGCCCACCATGTGAACCTGGCTAACGGACTTGGCATTAAACAACTACAAGCTCTCGGGGCAAACAATGTTGGGAGTTCACTTTCATTCACCAGTATTCACCCGGTTGACAAATCCCGAGGAAACCTGTCAGCTAAAAACCGGTTTCACCACCTTGTTAATCACTTGTTTTTGGACCCTATCTTAGGGAAAAACTACCCTCTCGATGAACTGCCTTTTCTATACCGTATGACTCCTTATATTGAGCCTACTGACATGAATGCTATGGCCTGTAACCCTGACTTCATTGGCGTTCAGGTATATACGCGCGAGGTAGTTAAGAACCACTGGTTTATGCCGCATATGCGTGCTCGTGTAGTGCCCGCTCAAAAAAGAAAAGTAGATACAACAAGCCTGGGTCAGGAAGTTTACCCGTTGGCGGTAAGGGAGATCCTTGATTGGCTAAGTGAACACCTAAAAGACCTTTCTACCGATTTGTTCATCACAGAGTGTGGCATTAGTAAAGCGGAAACCTTCCGCCGTCACCCGGTTAACGATTCCTATCGAATATCCTACTACAAAGAAGTGCTCGATTCGATCAAACCACATGTCGACTCTGAACGGGTTAAAGGTATGTTTCTTTGGAGCCTAATGGACAACTTTGAGTGGGCCGAAGGCTACACTTCCCCGTTTGGTTTGTTTCACGTTGACTTTGATACCCTTGAGCGAAATCCTAAAAAATCGGCTTTTTGGATCAGAGAACTTATTGGTCGTTGCCGCAACCCCTTGTAACTACTGGTTTATTCTGAATTTTGTAACATTGTGTTAAATCTTAACGCATATGACACGGCTTACCATTTCTTGTTTTATAACCATACTGTTGCTCCTTACTCAAGTTACCCCTTCCCTGGCTCAAAACACGGGATTGAATTTCGACGGTACAGACGATCATGTTCAAACCTCGTATCAAGGCATCATCGGACAAGGTGAAAGGACGGTAGAGGCAATGATTCGAACTACAGCCAATTGTGACCCAAACAATGGAGGTAAACAAAAGGTAATTGTTGACTGGGGTACACAAAATACGGGTCAGCGGTTCACTCTCAACGTTTTATGGAACAATGCTCTACGTCTGGAAATGTCGGGTTATGGATTAAGTGGTCAAACACCTATTAACGATGGAAAATGGCATCACGTCGCTGCTGTTTTAAATCCATCGGGCAAATACGACCTCACGCTTTATGTAGATGGAGTGATTGATACGGCTGGCGACATCACCCTTGGCAAATGGAGTACCGGTAATTCGGTTAATGTTCGCATCGGCCGAAGAGTAGATGGAGTCAATTACTTTGATGGAGATATTGACGAAGTCCGAATATTTGACTTTGCGCGAGGAGATAGCGCGATTAAAGCTGATATGAACAAAGAGTATTGCAAAATGCCTAAAGGGCTTGCTGCATATTACAAACTCAATGATGGCACACCTGGCGCCAATAACAAATCAAAAACTACTGCAAAGGACCATTCGGGCGGTTCTAACAATGGAACTCTCAACAATTTTACGCTCACAGGTTCGTCGTCCAATTGGATTAAAGCAGACAGTTTAACCGGCGGAGATTCCAAAACCACGGTTCAGGTGTTCGACTGTTACTCTTATACATCGCCTTCGGGTAAGACTTATTCTTCGCCAGGAACGTATACTGAGACGTTAACCAATCAATTCGGTTGTGATTCAATTGTTACCCTGGAAATCGACCTTGGCAGAAGTTTTAATTATAACCAATACAAGGCCTGTGACTCTTTTGTTTCACCGCTAAACAAGGTCTACCACAAATCTGGTTTCTATCGCGATACGATGTTTGGTGCCAACGCAAGATCGTGTGATTCCATTTTTCTGATGGAAGTGCTGGTCTATGAAAAGGTTAAAACTCAGGAAAAGAGAAAGGCCTGTGACTCGGCACAGGTTGATGGCAAATGGTACTTCAAAGACGCAAACATCGAAGTGTGGAACACGGGTAAAACCGGTTGCGACTCAGTTCACACCATCGATCTAGCGATGTTTTCATCAAACGGTTCCCTCCTACAACCTGAGGAATGCGATCAATACACATCTTCGCTTGGAAACACCTATTCAAAATCGGGTATCTACTATGAAAAATTTTCTAAAGCAAACCAGTTTGGCTGTGATTCGGTGGTGACTATTGACCTGACAATTCACGAAAGCGTTTATGAAACCATACCCACCCATGCTTGTGATTCCTTTGTGTCGCCAGGTGGCCAGGTGTATCGTCAAACAGGCTTACACAAAGAGGCATATCAAACTTCGTTTGGCTGCGATTCCGTTCGAACCTACGACCTGGTAGTAAACGAGGCTAAAGCCACTAAAGCCGACCTGTATGAATGTGATTCCGCTCAGTTAAATGGCACCTGGTATTTTTCATCGCAAATCGTTGAATATAAGGAGTCTACAAATGCGGGCTGTGATTCTATGGTTACGATCAATCTCGATATTACCTCTATTGACCGGGGTGTTGTTAAAAACGGTAAGACACTAACGGCTAATCAGACGGGTGCGGTATATCGTTGGTACAACTGCGACAATGGAAAAACAGTGGTAGGGGAAACCTCGCAGAGTTTTACGGCTCCGTATTCCGGTAACTTTGCTGTTGAATTGAGTCTGGATGGTTGCCAGACGTCTTCCGAATGTTACGACCTGATTGGTCTCGGCATCGATGAAGCATCTTGGAACGCCATCGAACTTTTCCCGAACCCGAATCGAGGTGTTTTTTATCTCAACTCGGCCAATGGGGGACTAATTGATTCCTATACCATTCTGGATGTATCGGGCAAAATGATTCTTAGCAAATCCAACCTCAAACAATCGAATTTAAAGGTTAAGCATGAACTACCTCCTGGAAGCTACGTACTTCAATGCACCTCCAACGGAATGCGCATCACTCAACGTTTTACGGTTTATTAATCCTGCTCGGTTGTTGTGGTGATGAGGTTTTCTAACTCATCTCGCTTTATGGAGGTGTAGTCAAAGGTCAACCTATCGGGCCCGGAAGAATACCTCACCAATATATCTTCCGAATTAATTATTGATTTGGCCTGCTCTGCCGTAAGATAATAGGTAATTCGATATGTCACCTCCACCTCGTGATCAATCTGAACTCGTGTGCCACTTGCTGTATTTGTGGAGCTCAGAATTTCCTCCCTTTCCGTTGAAGTGCTGTGTACCTGTATCGGTATATTGAACACTTTTGTGTCGACCAACCAATACACCGTTTCCGAAGGAACGAAGGTTTCGTTACGCAAAATTAGTCGGTCGTAGACCTCGTAACGTTCAAAACCGGTACTGGCCACCTCCCTGGTAATTCGTTGGCTTAGTCTTGCACGCCGGGTACTTAATGTTGCGGGTATCACATGGTCCGTGTGCATGGTAAACCGCAACACCCCGGTTTGTTGATCTATTTCCGGTTCAAATTTTTTATACTTCCCATAGTAGCACGATGAAATGAAGAGTGTGCTTAACAGGAGTAAACTATAATAGGGTAGTCCTTTTTTCATATAAAAGGACAAACAACAAGGATGCCAGTATTACATCAAGACGTCGTTTACCGGCTCAATCTTAGGTGGTAGATCTGTTTCTCCCATCATTTCTTTTAGGTCGATCTCTATGACCCGGCATATGGATAACATCGGTATGTCGTTACCCAATCCTTCAAAAGGGTTTTCCGAATAGTCACCAACCAATTCCATCATCAGAAACACCCACCCTACGATTACGGTAAACGGTATGGATAGCCAGGCGCCCCACTCACTTATGTCGTGGAATTCTGTAACCAAACCAAACGGTAGTAAGAAAATAAACAGTGCAACAAAAACGAAACTCATGCTTCCATACTGTCTTGGCAATGGGAACTTTTTTATCCGTTCAGCCTTGCCTTGATGCGTATAAAAATCGTTCAGAATGTTGGTTAACTCCATGTGACGGAAGTCGTCAATTAGGTTTAACTCCCGAATCATCTTTAACTCCTGAGCCTGTCGGTCAATTATTTGGGTAGCGGTGTTTTGACTGTTTAACAGTTCATCAATTTCATCGGATGGCAAGCACTTGGGAAGTTCCAGTTGAGTAATATCGTCGGAATACAGACCAATACCGAAGCTTTTCATTCGCATTTCGGTGTATCGCTTCATTCGCCCGCCCTGGCCCAAGTGTTCCCACTGGGTTGGAATAAGGAGTTGACTTCTTAACGAATACAACCAACCAATGTGTCTGTATATGAGTCGGCGTTGAAACAACTCCAACTGGTTCTCTTTCACGTCTTCATCGCGAAACTGGTTGGTAACAAACCCCCGCACGGTTGCACCCCACATTCTACTCGAATTTACAATGGCGCCCCAGATCTTTCTGGCCTCCCAAAGTCGGTCATAGGAACTGTTGTTCTTGAAACCAACATAAAACGCTACCGCCGTACCAACCAACGATACAGGTAGCCATGGAACTTTAAACATGAACCACCCCCTTGAGTGTAGGTATTCAATAAACAACGGAACGATGGTTGCCCAAATGGATAGCCATATAATGTGGATACCCGAGAACCGCATGAGCCCCTTAAACGTAAAATTCTTTCTAACGTACATAGTGCGTTGAAGTTTGAAGTATTACCAGTCTGTTTCTTACTGGCTAGTCAAGAAAGTCAACCTTGCCTGAGTCCAGGTTGTAATATGCCGGTACAACTTTTACTGTTCCGTTTGCCACCGCATCACCAATGATTTTCGAACGATTTTGCAGTTCGTCGGCATTCAGTTTTGCATTCACCTTTACAATTTCATTTACGGAAGAACCTTCTTCAGCGGCGCCCAGGGCTGGCGTTATATGAGACAAGAGATGATTTAGGTTGTATCCATTATCGCCTCCATTCACGGCAGCGGTAACAGCTCCACAGCTTTGATGACCCAATACCACGATTACTTGTGAACCACAGTGAGCAACTGCATATTCGATACTCGCCATTGACGATGTATTGGCTACGTTTCCAGCCACACGCACCACAAATAATTCTCCAAGTCCGGCGTCAAATGCCAACTCTGGTACTACCCGGCTATCGGCACAACTCAACACAATGGTGTGCGGTTGTTGTCCTCCTGTTAAATCACTACGTCGGTCTGCATTTTGTAAATCGTGCTTAAGTCCGTCGTTTACAAATCGATTGTTACCTTCTTTGAGGCGTTCTATTATTTCGTTATTAGTCATGTTTTCTTTTTTTTCATTGAATCAAACAAAAATATTGGAATTTGGTTTAGACGCAACCCTATGTCTTGAATTTACTTCTCAGCAACTTGCCTCCACCAGAGTTTAGATTCGTGTTGTGTAGTAAATATTTCTCCAAGTTCGGGTGTAAACCAATCCACGCCTTTAGCGGCTGCCTGTGTTCTAAACCGTTTTACGGGTTCTGTCCAACTGTGCATGGCCAGCACAAATCCACACCAATGCACCGGAACCGATCGCTTAATTCCGGCATCAAGGGCAGCCATTACACTTTCCTCTGGAAACATATGTATGTCGTGCCACATGTCGTGGTATTGGCCGCACTCAACAAAGCCCAGGTCAAAAGGGCCCAGTTTTTCTCCGACTTCTTTAAAATGTGGACCATAACCACCATCTCCTGTGAAGTAGACCGACATGTCTGATGTTTGAAAAACCCATCCACCCCAAAGTGATTTGGCGCGATCGGTTAAACCTCGTCCTGAAAAGTGGCGGGAAGGAGTAAACGTTACTTTGAGGTCGTTGATAAAGACCTGACCCCACCAATCCAACTCTGTAATTTGGTTAGGCTGCACGCCCCATGCCTCCAGATGTCTGCCCACGCCAAGGGCGGTGTAAAAGTGTGCAGTTTTGTGCCTTAACCTTTGGATGCTATCATAGTCGAGATGGTCGTAGTGATCGTGCGATAGAAACACTGCATCCAACTGTGGTAGTTCCGATATTACATCCAGTGAATTTTCGCTAAACCTATGCGTTCTCATCGGACCGATGGGAGATGCGTCGGGCCCCAGCATTGGATCAATCATGAAGGTTTTTCCCGCAAGTTTTAGCAATAAAGCGGAGTGTCCGTACCAGGCAAAACAGGTTTCTTCCTTCTCCCATTCGTTTGCATCAAATGTTTTTAAGGGTAAGGGTTGGTCCGGCGCCAACAGACTTCTTTTTCTATATCGCTCTTGAATTAGTTTTGGAGCATCCCAAATGCTCATATCCATGGAGGTAGGTATGAGGTTTTGAAACTTCCCGTCGTCCCAGTTTGGAGACGCCTCATATCGGGTAATCCGCTCTTTGGTGGCCTTACCTCCGAATTGTTTTAAGCTCATATACTCTTTATGACCGATTTACTCCAATAGATACTTTGATCCAATTTTGAAGCCCCGGTATTTTTTGTTTTAGTGATGTTTCCGAACCCTGTGCCACCGCAACTTCCGCTCTTGCCAGGAGAGACCAACCAGTTCGTCAACAAACTCAACGGACCCATTGGTGTTCCATTTAACAGCCCGGATCACATTGCAGTCGCCCCTACCATAGTTTTCTCCTTCAAAACCGGAACCATAGATGCGTCTTAGTTCGCCATTTTCCAGGGTCATTATCATATGCGGAGATGCAAATAGAAGCTGGTTTTCTCCAATCGAGTCTACCGACCAGTAGGACGATGCCATATTGTTGATTTTTGTCGGTGGTTGATACCGCTCATTCATGAACGGGGGAAGGTGGTATTCTTCGTTGGGAAACGTGAAGAGTAGGGTTGTGTCTGACATTTTTGTATCCAAACTAACGCGAATAAGGTTGACCGTAATTAAATCTTTAGTGTCAGTGCCTCGAACCACTAAACCAACCTCAGACGAGTTGACCCATAACAGGTTGATTCGTGTAGGCACCAGCGGGTTTTGTTGTACCGGCAGATTTAGGTCGATTCGCTGTAAATCAAAGCCCTTTGCGTGTTTGTAAAGAATCAGATTCGGTTCACCCCAGGAATCGTTCATTGGTTTTTGGAGTACCAAAGCGCAAAAATCTTTTTCCGGTTGGCGAAGCTTCACCCCTAAAAGCTCTGCATACGAAATGGTATCAACCGCATCCGATGTGTACGTCCATCTGTTGAGCAAGTTTCCCTCAATGTTTCGAACAGTAAATACCAAACCTGTACCATTGTGCCTAATGGTTGGGTAGTCGCAATGAACCTGAACCGGGCCCTGGTTTTTTGAAAAAGCAAACTCATCAAAGGTTTCGAAAGTTGTCCTTCCCCATTTGAACAGCGTGGCTATTGCCCGTTGGTTTCGGGTTTCACTATTGTATTCCTGTCGATTGTCTCCATCATAAATGGTTTCGATTGCCTCATAGCCCTCGCCATAAGCTGACCTAAGTGCAATCTCCTCATCTAAAAAAAGAGCATTCATTATGGCCTCAGGAGTTGAGAATCCCGGGTTCGCTTCGAGGTACTTCCTGCGAACAAAGTACGCCGATGCATAGGGACCCATCTTATCTTCACTGGGGTAGTCAACCACCAGAGAGTCGCAATGTTGGTGCAGGTTGAAGCCGAATTCGTTGTAACGCAACTGTTCGGGCACAAACTGATTGATGTTCATAAGGAGATCAATGTACCGTAGGTTTCGCTTGTCCAACTTGCCTCCATGTTTGAAGCTAACAGTCAACGCAACGCTGGCCATGTCGGCATAGTATTCGTGGCAGTTAAGTGGTGTTCCTCCCGTTTCCGGGTCATCACCCATGTACCTGGTCTTTTTATGTCGGTGGGCAATGTGATGGCCCAGCTCGTGCGACATAAGCATAAGAATGTTGTATCTTGCTAAAGCCAGTGCATCGTTGGTTGAAGTAAAGAAATTACGAGGCTTCCAGGCACCCTGTGTTAGTGCTTTGCTCCAGTTCTCCCAATACAACCATATGTTCTTCTTGTCTGGAAATGCACTCACACCAATTAATGGTCTGTCTACTTTCTGGTTGTAGTAGTTTACGGTTTCCAGACTCGACTCCTGGTGCCAATACAATGAATCATGTATGGATGCACCAAGCCTGTCGTAAAAGGTCTCCAGCAAATCTGCCGTACCGTACCAATCTCCTTTTTTAAGAGCTTTGTTAAGGTCTTTCTCGAACGAAGCGAACCCAGATGAAAAAAAAGCGGTAAACACTAACAGAGGAACCGCCTTACGTAGCCATACTTGCATTATGGCCACAAGTTAATAGTACTTTTTCTTAAGCCAAAATGAAACACGTACCAGAAGAATTAATGCAGGAACTTCAACCAATGGGCCAATTACTCCTGTGAACGCCTGGCCGGAATTGAGACCAAATACGGCGATGGCTACGGCAATAGCCAGTTCAAAATTGTTTCCGGCTGCTGTGAAGGCAATGGCGGCATTTTTATCGTATTCTGCCCCCATGAGCCTGCTGAGTGCAAACCCGATCAAAAACATAAGTGCAAAATAGATGAGGAGCGGTATCGAAATTTGCAGAACATCCAACGGCAAATCAACAATGGTTTCTCCCTTGAGGGAAAACATAACAACGATGGTAAATAACAAGGCGATAAGCGTCATTGGTGAAACCTTGGGCAAGAATTGCGTGTTGTACCATTCAACGCCTTTTGCTTTAACCAGTGCCCAACGACCCAGCATACCCGCCAAAAAGGGAATGCCCAGGTAAATGGCAACACTCTTCGCCACCATAGCCATATCCACATCAATAATCGCACCTTCAAATCCAAACATTGGGGGGAGTTTCGTAATGAACAGCCATGCATAAAAACTATACCCAAACACCTGAAAAACGCTGTTCAGTGCCACAAGGCCTGCTCCGTATTCACGGTTCCCATCGGCCAGGTCGTTCCAAACCAATACCATAGCGATGCATCTTGCCAAGCCTATTAAAATAAGGCCTACCATGTATTCCGGTTTGCCTTGTAAGAAGATTAATGCAAGGGCAAACATGAGAATTGGTCCCACTACCCAGTTCAGCAAAAGGGAAATGGATAACACTTTTGTATTGCTAAAAACCTTGGGTAGTAATTTGTAGTCGACCTTGGCCAATGGCGGGTACATCATTAATATCAGGCCAATTGCAATGGGAATATTTGTTGAGCCATAGCTCATTGAATCAATAAAACCTGCTGTGGATGGAACAAAATATCCTATTGCACCGCCAACAAACATGGCGAGAAAAATCCATAGGGTAAGGTAGCGGTCAAGAAAGCCAAGCTTCTTTTTATTGGTCATCGTTCTACTTTATTTGTGAAAACACATAAAACATGTCGGAAGCGATCTCATTAGAGCGTTCTTCATATTTTGCTGCTTCCTTTTCGGTGTTATCATACACCTTAGGATCGTTGTAACGTACGGCAATCCGCGCATCTGCTCCCGGTATAAAAGGACAGTTTTCATCCGCATCAGAGCACGTCATTATTGCTGCAAAATGGTCACTGCTGTTGTGCTCGTCGTCGAAAACTTTTGAGAACGCCACAATGGGTGCGGAAGATTCGCTATGCCTTAACTCGTATACCGGGTTTTCGCCCTCGCCTTTATCAATTACAAATCCGGCCTTCTCCAATTGACTAATCACTCTTGGGTTGCAAGCCGTTACTTCTACTCCGCCGGAATAACATGTTGCCTGAACGCCAAAATAGTCCGCGGCTGTTTGGGCCCAGATTTGCGCAAACTGGCTTCTGCGGGAATTATGCGTACAGATAAAATTGAGTATAACTCCCTGATTATCTACTATTTTAGAATTAATGAAGTCAACCATTGGTTGAAGAATAACCTTCTTAGTATCGGAAGGTTCTGTATTCAAAACCTGATGGATTGAGCGCTCTACTTGGGGGTATAACAGGTTCGACATAGTGCTCATTGGTGTTTAAACTTAGTTTAGCAGCACCCTGAGTCGGGGCTGCAATTGCTTTTTTCTTTGCCGCCCAACTCCGAAAGGCTCACTCGTTGTTTCGCAGCTGGCACACCACATTGGTTTGGGGCCAGGCAGGCGGTTTGCGTGCTCTTTAAAAAGAAATTTCCCTGGTCGAATTCCAGGTTGTACCGCCCGATGGTATTTGACTGGTATTCAACCTCTACCTCGAGGTCTTCTAATCCTAACACTCTCTCCGAAAGCTGAATAATGTCAACCAGCTTGTTCGGTGCCAACCGATGATCGTAGTCGTTGGCTTGCCACAATTGAAAATTAGCCTTGTTCTCGGTTCGCACTACGCCTCCGCAGTCGATAAAGTGTTTAGATACCTTTCCAACTTCTGTCACATGAAAGTGCTGGGGTACCGGGCTTCCGTCAGGGAGAACAAATCTCACTTGCCCAACGGTTTGCAATTTTTCTTTTACTTCTGAAAGTGTCATGTTTATCCTATTAACAACATTGATCGTTCGGGTTTTTAAACTGTGAGAAAAGGTGTTGGAACGTTGCCTCAACACGTTTCCAGCAATCGGCATCGATGCAGTAACTGATGGAAGATCCCTCGATGGTACCTTTTATAATACCCAGATCTTTTAATTCCCGGAGATGTTGGCTAATGGTTGCCTGGGCCAATCCAAGTTCGTGCACGAGGTCGCTATTGATGCAGGCATTCGCCTGGAGCAAATGCTGTATGATGGCAATACGTGCCGGATGCCCGAACACCCTGGCAACCCGTGCAAGCTCGTTTTGTTCGCTTGTAAAAAGATCCGTTCGTGTTACTCCCATTTGTTCATTGCAATATTACGATGTTCCCGCGTTTTAGAATGCACTTAGTTTTCCACCGTTTGGTTACTCACATTACGTTTGTGTTACCTACCCTTACAAAAAGTGTGGGTACTGAGCAGGATTTGATTCGTGCATCAAATTGTAGATTACCGTAAACACGTCTTCCGCATTTGGTTTAGAGAAGTAATCTCCGTCGGTACCATACGCTGGGCGGTGTGCTCTTGATGAAATGGTCTTAGGTGCTGAATCGAGGTATTGATATCCGTTCTGTTTTTCAAGCACCTGTTGAAGCATATACGCCGTTGCTCCCCCTGGTACATCCTCATCGAGGAAGACTACCTTATTGGTTTTCTCCAGCGACTTTACAATGTCTTTTGATAGATCAAACGGCAAAAGTGACTGCACATCAATAAGCTCCACTGAGATGTTGTGCTCTTTTAACTGTTCGATTGCCGCTTCTGCAATTCGTACACAAGAGCCATACGTTACGAGTGTTACGTCTGTTCCCTCTTCAAGAACTTCTACCTCGCCAAACTTCAATGTGTAAGACCCCAGGTTATCCGGTTTGCGCTCTTTAAGTCTGTAGCCGTTTAGGCATTCCACAACAATTGCCGGTTCGTCACTCTGAAGCAGCGTGTTGTAGAAACCGGCTGCTTTAACCATGTTTCTTGGAACCAGCACATGCATTCCTCTAACCGCGTTAATAATCATTGACATTGGAGAACCACTGTGCCAAATACCCTCCAGTCTGTGGCCTCGGGTTCGGATGATAACCGGGTTTTTCTGCCCGCCTTTGGTTCGGTATTGCAGCGTAGCAATATCGTCGCTCATTATCT
>JAEPQQ010000017.1:0-10983 GCA_017640445.1 Bacteroidia bacterium
CATACGACAAGCATTTGTTGGAGGCGCAACCATCTTACCCCATACACACTTCTCTCTTACATCTGCTCTTTTAGACAGGCAGGTAACGTACATTTATGGCAGCACAGAAGCAGAGCCAATTGCTACTCTTTCTGGCGAACAATACGCTTCTCTTTTGATGCCAAATGCCATCTGTGTTGGTCAAAAACACCCCAACATCGACGTTCGTATTATTCCTTTAACCGAAGAACATGTTTCAGTTGAAGATGGTGATTTGGGGGAAATTGTTGTTGCGGGCCCGCATGTTTTGGAAGACTATTTTGAAGACGATGAATCGCTTCGTTCAAACAAGTTCGACTACCAGGGCAAACGGTGGCATAAAACCGGCGACGTTGGTTTCTTTTTGGGCGAAAACCTTTACTACTGCAGCCGTAAGAAATACGTTTGGAAGCACGAGGGTCAATTGATGTACCCCTTGTTGTTTGAACTGTTCTTATCAAAGAATTTTCCCAAAGTGGAAGGCACCTGGTTGCACCATAACGGAAACCAAATTGCCTTTTTCTCCGTCGTTGGTAAATCGTTACAACAACGGATTACAAATGAGTTTCCTTTCTCTGTTGATCGTGTTGTTCTGGTAGAAGAAATTCCCCGCGACGGCCGTCACCAAAGCCGGATCAACTATGAGCGTTTGATTGCCCTTCTTTGACTTCCCGTACACCGTTTGATGGTATTTTTCCGGTAAACTGGCTAAACCACTTTTTCAAAGCTTTCACCACATCGTCAACCGGTTCTGTGGCAAAAACTGCCTCTCCCAATACCACTGTTTTACTGGGATAGTCGAAGCCTACTGGTATGATGGGAATGTTTGCTTCCTTAGCAATGTAATAAAAGCCCGTTTTCCAGTGTTCGTTGTAACTGCGTGTGCCCTCCGGTGTTATGGTTAGAATGAAGTCGTCGTTCTCCTCAAAAATAGAAACAACGCTTTGAACAAAGTTGGTGGCTTTGTCGCGTTCTACCGGATATCCTCCTAACTTCCTGAAAAGGGCTCCGAACGGCCAAATAAAGAGTTCCTTTTTGCCAAGATACCTCGGATAAAAATCGATGCTTGCACGAGCTCCTACGCCAACTAAAAAATCCCAATTACTGGTATGGGGAGCAACAACGAGAATATACTTTCTATAACTGGGTTTTGTTCCACTGGTTTTCCAACCTAGCAACTTAAAAAAGAAAGCATAGATACTTCTCAAACTTAGGCCGTAACGGTGTTTCGTAAGTACTCGGTTTTGAGCATTGGGCAGATCTTGTACCGCTCATCGCGGGTGTCTTTATACAACGCGTCTAATACCTCATATACATGTTGTATTCCTATTTCTTCTACCCATTCGAATGGGCCTTTTGGGTAGGCTGTACCCAGTTTCATTCCAATATCAATATCCGCCTTACTGGCTGTACCCTCCTGAACCGTGTAATACGCCTCATTAATGATCATAAAAATGATTCTTGGTGTAACCATACCAACACGGCTCACTACCCACTTTATGGGCCAGTCGAGTTGATCAAACAAGGTCTCCAAACTTTCTCTTTCCTCTTCTTTTAAAGACGTCATCTCCGCCAGACTTCGATTGATAAAGCCCGGTAGGGTGTTCATTCCGAAAAGTTTGCAATCAATGGGTTTACCGTACGCTGCAACCGTAGCCTCAAGCTGTTCTTTTACTGCTGATACTACAACAGGAACACCCTGGAGGTTGGCATAGTTGCTAATACCTTCGTTTGCATCGTCAAAATCCAGATCGAGAATCAAGTCGAAACCTTCAAAATCGTTACTTTTGACCTCAATCAATTCATGTTTTGAAGTCACTTTTTCCTTTAGTTCGAGTATTCGGTTGGGGCTTCCTGTTACTGCTATTCTCATGCTCTACGGATTCGGACAAAAATACAAATGCTGTGCAACAACAAATGGAAACAACAAAAAAAATCATTCACTCCGATAACGCACCAAAAGCCATTGGTCCATATAGCCAGGCTGTTCTTTCCGGCAACACATTATACTGCTCTGGGCAAATTGCACTGGATCCGGTAACCGGTAATCTGATTCTTGACAGTATCGAAGCGGAAACTCACCAGGTAATGAAAAACATTGGTGCTGTTTTAACCGAGGCTGGTATGGATTACTCAAATGTGGTAAAAGCCTCCATCTTTATGGCAACAATGGATGATTATGCAAGAGTCAACTCGGTTTATGCTGAGTATTTCACGGAAAACCCACCAGCCAGGGAGGCAGTTGCAGTTAAAACGCTTCCTAAATCGGTCAACGTTGAAATCAGTGTTATTGCAGTAAAATAATGGTCTTGTACGAACTCGTTTTTGCCACACATAACCCAAACAAGGCCGCAGAAATACAAGAAATTCTCGGAGATTCTTTTCTGATCAAAACACTGGATGATTTAGGTGTTCATGACGACATACCGGAAACGGCAACTACACTGGAAGGTAATGCCTTGCTCAAATCACAATACGTTATTGACCGTTTCAACTGTAATGTTTTTAGCGACGATACGGGCCTGGAAATAGCAGCATTGAATGGCGAGCCTGGGGTTTATTCTGCCCGTTACGCCGGTGACGATAAGAACAACCAAAACAACATTGATTTAGTACTTAAGAAACTGGAAAACAAATCAGATCGTTCTGCGCGGTTCAGAACGGCAATATCTCTTTTTTGGGATGGTAAACCCTTCCTGTTTGAAGGCATTGTTACCGGAACAATTCTAACCGAAAGGAGAGGAACTGGTGGTTTTGGGTACGATCCTGTCTTTTTACCTGATGGCTTCGATCAGTCGTTTGCTGAAATGTCTTCTCAACAAAAAAACAAGATCAGTCATCGTGGTAGAGCCATTGATAAAATGGTATCTTTTCTAAAGCAATTTTAGTCCTTTTGCTTTTGTGTTTTTAAGGCGTCTCTATTGATTAACACAAAGCCTAAAAAACCATATCCTACTTCCTTCTCAACGCCCATTACCTTGATTTTAGTAACGGAGTAAAGATGTTTGTTTTCTCTGGTCACCACCTTATTCAGAACCATGTCGCCTAACTTAAATTCATCAGTTATTAGGCCTTCTAAAGTATTGTTCTTTTGAAGCTCAGCCTTCAACTCTCTCTTAACCGCATCTTTGTGTTTTTGCTCATCGGGGTTTGTAACCACCGCAATGATGGCCAACAAGATCAAAGCAATAAGTAGTTTCTTCATTGTTTCTTGTTTTTAATCGCTGTTCTTCATTAATACTTAACAAAAAGGCCACTTTTCTGTCGGGGTGGCATTAAAAATTTCTAACTTTTGTCTGAGGAACTTGAACGGGTCTTGGAAGCGTGATTTTCCTATATTGGGTATAGGAAAAATAAACGCTAGAGTTTATGTTAACGTTAGCACCAATAAGAAAAACTATTGACATCAAGTACCAGCATTCATGACTAGTAATATTGATCAAATCTTGCTCTTTGAAAAACCACTATTCTCATGGTATCAACTACCCTTGCCTTTTGACAAAGAGCTTGATTTTCCCTCTGAATCTTGTTTTGCATACATTATCGAAGGAAATAATCAGGATTTAACGAATTTAGGTTTTTTGGCTGAAAAAGGTACTGTTATACTTTCTCTGTGCGGAAAAACAGTGGGTAATTCCCTTTCAAAAAGAGAAACGGGTTTTTTAAGTGCAATTATTGTTCATTTTGATAGAGATGTACTAAAAAAGGTATTCAACTACGAAAAACCTAAATTTTGGAAAGAGCTAGAACATCCATTAAAAAAAGATATTGCTCAACAAGACGCCTCGGCTTTAGTTAGCTCTTACTTTTTGAATGTTACCAACTTCTTCAATCACAAAAATGCGCTTAACGAAGATATTTTATCAGCTAAGCTAAAAGAGATAGTTTTATTACTTCTGCAAACTCAGGAATCTTCAAATTTAAATGCGATCGCAAGGAGTTTATTTTCAAATAGAACTTTTTCATTTGAAGAAGTTATTGAAGCCAACTTATATGAACCTTTGAATTTAACCCGTTTGGCTGGCATGACAAATAATAGTCTTGCTTCATTTAAAAGAAAGTTCAAGAAAATATACAATGATTCTCCGGCAAACTATATAAGACAGAAGAAACTGGAAAGAGGAAAAAAACTACTAATTCATTCTCAAAAATCAATAAGCGAAATTTGCTATGAGTGTGGGTATTCTGACCCTTCTAGTTTTGCGAGATCATTCAAAAGTTTATATGGTATTTCGCCATTAGATTTCAGATTGAGCCAAAATAAACATTAGTTGAGCCGTTATGTATGGCCTTTATCCCAAAGACCTTTGAACTTTGCAGAATGTTAATTTTCATTAAAAAAATAAGAGAAGAATGAGTAAAACGAAGAGTTTTTGGGATAACGCATCAAAAAATTACGATAAAACCGAAGAGCGATTTGAGTACATTCATCAAAAGTCAAGGGAAAACACTAAAAAGTATGTTGAAAGCTCCAATGTTGTTTTGGATTATGGCTGTGGAACGGGTACAACAGCTTGCGAAATCGCCAATGACGTTAAAGAGATCTATGCTATCGACATATCCTCGAAAATGATCGAAATTTCAAAAGGAAAGGCAGCTGAAAAAAAAATCGATAATGTAACGTTCGCTCAAGGGGATATTTTTGATGAAAATCTAAAAAATGAGTCTTTTGATAGAATACTAGCATTTAATATGTTGCATACTATTCCAAATCCTGAAAAGGTGACGAAAAGAATAAATGAATTACTTAAACCTGATGGATTATTTATTTCTGTAACACCCAGTCTAGGGGACAGAATGTCTTTTTTTGTGGGGTTACAGATTCGACTTGTTCAGATGCTGTGTAAAATTGGAATAATCCCCATTCCAATTAGAAGACTGAAAAGCTCTGATTTAGATAATTTAATTCACAAAGGAAATTTTCAGACAGTTGATTCCGAGAAGATTTATAAAGGTGCATCCAGTTATTTTGTTGTGGCTAAGAAAAAAATGTAACTGGTTCTAACAAAGTGCATATTGCATGCCCTTCGGGATACGCACCATACACGGAACGTTAACTGCGAAGGATTCATTGTTTTTCTACACGACTCCCCTAAAAACCTGATAAACAAAAGAAAAGCGCGAAACGTGTGTTTCGCGCTTTTCACATTTAGTCGGGATGAGAGGATTCGAACCTCCGATCTCTCGCCCCCCAGACGAGCACTTTAACCGGACTAAGCTACATCCCGAAAAACGTTGGATAACATTATCCTAACGAACGAAATTGTTCCAGAAAACGAATATCATTTTCAAATAACGTTCTTATATCTTTTACTCCATATTGGAACATGGTAATCCTTTCGACACCCATTCCAAAAGCAAAACCACTGTATTTTGTTGTATCAATACCACAGTTTTCCAATACGTTGGTATCCACCATTCCACAACCCAAAATTTCCAACCAACCCGTACCCTTGGTTAATCTGTAATCTTCTTCTGTTTCCGTTCCAAGGAATATGTCCATCTCTGCACTTGGCTCGGTAAAAGGAAAATAACTTGGTCTAAATCGTACCTTGGTGTTTTCGCCAAAGAACTGCTGTACAAACAAAAATAAGGTTTGCTTTAAATCAGCAAAGGAAACACCTTCATCAATGTACAATCCTTCAATTTGATGAAAAAAGCTGTTCGATCGAGCACTAATTGCCTCGTTTCTATAAACTCTTCCAGGAGAAATTGTACGAATAGGTGGTTTCTCACTTTCCATTACCCGTACTTGTACCGAAGATGTGTGCGTCCGTAACGAAATATCACCATCAATAAAAAACGTATCCTGCATATCCCTGGCAGGGTGATTCTCCGGGAAGTTTAAGGCCGTAAAATTATGCCAGTCATCTTCAATCTCCGGGCCCTCCGAAATACTGAAACCCATTTGTTCGAAAATGCTAATCATCTTATTCTGAACAATGGTCAAAGGATGTTTACTACCAATGTCGCTTTTCCTTCCTGGTAAACTTTCGTCAAAAGGCTTCGTTTCCTCCTCTTTCGTACCTAGTTTCTCTTTTTCCTCGTCAAACCGTGTTTGAGCAAATTCTTTCAGTTTGTTGAGTAATTGACCAACTTCTTTTTTTTCTTCGTTGGGTACCGTTCTGAACGCGGTAAACAATTCATTGAGCTCTCCTTTTTTCGTTAAAAACTTCAAACGAAAATTTTCCAGCTCCTGAGCTGTTTCAATTCGAATGGATTCGATTTTTTCTTTCGTTTGTTCAATGAGTTGTTTCATCGAGGCAAAAATACTTCAGTTTTGAAATTTGACTTGTACCAAAACAGGTTTCGACAGAAATAAATAACTATAATATTTTAAATATTCTTATCTCTTTATTTAGTCGTGTGGATTTGTGGAGAAGCCAAATTGGATTTCTTTTTTTTCTCGTAAGACACAAGTATTCAACATTACGTTTATCTGACAATGTAAGGTTTTCGTTTGGTTTGTTAGATTAATGTTAATAAAGGTATCTGTTTAAACAGAATAATGTGAATATCTAGTTTTCCTTATAGCTGTTAACGACGGTGGTAAAACTTCATAAAAAATCGATGCTTTTGAACAGTGCACCCCATTCCAAGTACGCATCTTATCCTTATCAACATAAATTGGGGTAAATATTAACATTTTGAATTTTTTATAAATTATTGAAAATCAACTACTTATTTGATTTTAAGTAAAATATCTTTAGCTGTCCAGTTTGGCCGTACTTCCATGGGTGAATTTATTCTCCAAATCGGCTCATTTTGTCGTTTTTCAAAATAATTTCCTTTCGTCCATTTTAAATCTCCATTTATATCCTGATAAACATGTGCTTCATATTTCGATGGTTCGAGGAAATTAAATGTTATAACAGTGTCTTGAGAAAAATTGACGAGTGCAGTTTCTTTTGATTCCCCTTGTTTTTGAAGTAATAACCAAAATTGACCTTTTTGTTGAAGCGAAGAATCGATTGAAATGGATATTTCCAGATTACCTGTTTGTTCTTCTGAAGCCGTTTTAAAAAAGAGAGTATCGGCTTGGTTGGTTCGTTGATCTATAAAGGTGAGGCAAGAGGAGTCGAGATATAAGGTGTAGTTTTTTCCTTGTTGCTTTGAGAAAAACAGATTTAATGTATTGCCTGAGTTGATCAAAATACTATCGATTGTAGGGTAGGTACTGTCGGTGGTATTCATTAAACGAATACTAGGGGTGTGAGTCTTTAAGACAGGGTAATTCGATTTAATTTGAATAGGCTCAATGGGTTTAAACAACGAGGCTGTACTTAACTTAATAGGTCTTGGTTTTGTACTACCCGTAATAAGATCAAATGCAAGGATTGTGGTGTCTTGCAGAACGGTATTCTTTATTGTATCGTTTGATAAACTACCTGGTGGGTAATAAAGATATAAAGTATCGCGGGTAAGACCGAATTGATAAGGAACTTCATTTGTTTTACTGAAGTTAGAAATATCAGCGGTTGTGGTTACACGGAGGGGTTTATTGCTTAACGGAGAGGTAAAGACTAACTGGAAAACACCACGCGCAATTTCTTTGGTGGTTTTAATCTCTGTTTGTTCAATTTCTTCGGATTCGGCGAGATGTAAAAGAATGCCTTGCTGATCAATGGAGACAGTATCATGGAGAAAAGCAACAGCTTCACCTTGGTCGAGACGGTTGTTGTTATTCTTGTCGGCCAGGGCAAAAATAACATAGCTGGTAGGAGAAATATTTTCGAAGTGAAAGTGCCCAGACTTGTCGGTTAAGGTAACGTAATACGGTGCTTGTTTGACCAATAAACTATCGTCCATGGTTTTATAAAGAAAGACTTTGGTTTCTTTTTCTGGTTCTTGTGTGAAGGCGTTGAGCACCTTTCCCGAAAGGGAAGAGGAGTCTATGTGATTTCCGGTAGAAAAGACCAAACGGAGATCTCTGGTTTCATTACCTTCATTTAAATCGGCAATGGTGTTACCAAAATAGAACTGATAGGTGGTATTGGGTTTTAACTCACCGGGCAGATCAATGAGGAGGTTTTTACCCTTAATCTTGCTTTTGACATTGGTTTCAAAAGGTGGTGAAATAAGGAGTTGAGAGTTGAGGTTTTTTGTTGTGAAGTATTCGTCAAAAACCAAACGAATTTGGTTCACAGACACATTTAATTGGGCACTATCCGGATTGGAAAAGACAACCTTGGGAGGCGTTATATCCTTATCACCGCCAGGAGGTAAATCAACAGTGGCACACGAGATAAGAGAAAGGAGAATTACAACAAGATAGGTTTTTTTCATCTTCCAAAATATACCAGGAGTACAGAAATATCAGAGGGGCTAACACCACTTATCCGAGAAGCTTGACCAATGGTTTTTGGCCGTATCGTTGAGAGTTTTTCTTTGGCTTCTGCAGAAAGTGACGACAGCTGATCATAATCAAAATCAGGTTTAATAAATAAGCTCTCAAACTTATTGAGCTTTTCCGCCATTTCTCGTTCTTTTTCGATGTAACCTTCATATTTTATGAGTATTTCTGCTTGTTCTTTAACATCTCTCGAGTACTGAGAAAGTGTTTCTTTACAAGTGGCCACGTTATCGAAATCAGCGGTGTGTAATTGTGGACGGGAAAGGAGTTTTTTAAACTTGTGTTTTTGATTAACAGAGGAAGTGTTGTTTTTAAGGAGAACCGGATTTATTTCCTCAGGTGGTATACTGGTATCCTCAATATATTTCTGAAGTTCATTTAATTGTCTCTCTTTTTCCTGAAAGGCCAGATAGCGATCTTTTTGAACGAGACCCAAGGCGTAACCCTTTTCGGTAAGCCGGCTATCGGCATTGTCTTGACGAAGCAGGATGCGGTATTCGGCACGGGAAGTAAACATTCTATAAGGTTCCTGGGTTCCCTTGTTTATTAAGTCATCGATCAAAACACCAATGTAGGCTTCCGAGCGAGAAAGTGTAAATGGCTCGAGCTGATTGATTTTTTGATGAGCATTTATACCGGCCATAAGACCTTGACTTGCAGCTTCTTCATAACCGGTTGTACCATTAATTTGACCAGCAAAAAACAGGTTACTAATGCGTTTGGTTTCGAGTTGTGCGGTGAGTTGAGTAGGAGGGAAGAAGTCGTATTCAATGGCGTAGCCGGGACGGAAAATTTTGGCATTTTCAAAACCAGGAACAAGTTGCAAAGCCTCAATTTGAATATCTGCAGGGAGTGAGGTGGAGAACCCATTAACATATATTTCAACGGTGTTCCAACCTTCTGGTTCAACAAAGATCTGGTGCCGGTCTCGTTCAGCAAAACGGTTGATTTTATCTTCGATGCTGGGGCAGTAACGTGGTCCAAGACTCTTGATGGTGCCGTTAAACATAGGACTATCGTCAAAGCCTTTTTGAAGAACACGATGCACATCAGGGTTTGTATAAGTGATGTAACAACTGCGTTGTTTCTGGAGAGGTTTTTCAGTTATGTAGGAGAACGAGGTAGGAAACTCATCGCCTTTTTGCTCCTCCATTTTGGAGTAATCCAAGGTACGACCATCAATACGTGGTGGTGTTCCGGTTTTCATACGTCCGGATTCAAAGCCAAGAGAGACCAGCTGCTCAGTGATTCCGGTAGAAGCACGTTCGGCCATACGACCACCACCAAATTGATTACGACCGATATGAATGATGCCATTCATAAAGGTACCACTGGTGAGCACAACGGAAGTGGCATGAAAAACGAAACCCATTGCCGTATTAACCCCAACCACAGTATCGTTTTCAATGATGAGGGAGGAAACCATATCCTGAAACATGGAAACTCTGGGGTTTTCTTCGAGTGTGTCGCGCCAGTAATTGGAAAAAAGGAGACGGTCGTTTTGTGTGCGAGGAGACCACATAGCAGCGCCTTTAGACTTATTGAGCATGCGAAATTGGATCGCGGAGCGATCCGAAATTATTCCGCTCATTCCGCCAAGAGCATCAATTTCTCGAACAATTTGGCCCTTGGCAACACCACCCATTGCAGGGTTGCAAGACATCTTTGCAATGCTTTCCATGTTCATGGTTACCAACAGAACAGAACTTCCGAGCGTTGAAGCGGCATGGGCGGCCTCACATCCGGCGTGACCTGCGCCCACAACGATTACATCATATTTACCGTGTATCATTTTTGGTGTTCCACGTGGAACTATTTGAATGTTTCTAAGAATTTATTCTCCATCCGTCGCATGTTTGTCTTTTCTTCATCGGTCGAATCATTTAATCCGTTGAGATGAAGAAGACCATGAATCATTACACGTCGGATTTCTTCTGCAAAGGTACAACTATAACGTGTTGCATTATCCTTGATGCGGTCTAGGCTAATGTATAGTTCGGCCTCCAGCGCATCTTTAGAAGTGTCGCGCAGATCAAATGTAATGATGTCTGTATAATAATCGTGGTTGAGGGATGAGCGATTCAGTTCTAAAAGGTGCTCGTCGGTACAGAACACATATTGTACATACGCAATGGAGGGAAATAATGTGTTGGCCGACTCAATGAGCCAGTGTGCATTAGCATCAAAATCGTGAGGTTTTTCTACCTCGTGGAACACAAAATCAATCATTTATCGAATAACACGGACAGAGCCAGAAAGGCGATGTTTATTACCGTTAAGGTCGAACAAAGCTACGTCATAAAAGTAGATTCCCAATGGAATAAATGTGGTAGCCGCATCTACAGACCATCCTTGTTCAACATCGTCTGTTGTAAATATCACTTCTCCCCACCGATTAAATACTGACATGGTTGATCTGCTTTTGTCAATTGAGGGACCAATCACCACCAGACGATTGTTGTGAGAAAGGGGATTTAAGGTGTTGGGCACGAAGAAACGAGGAGGCCGTTTGGCACAAACTTCATTCGAAATGGACGTCCTAAAGAAACCGTGACTGTTTTGATTTTCAACGGCTTCAATACGAAAACACACGAGCGTAGTGTCGTCGTTTT
>JAEPQQ010000017.1:10993-32134 GCA_017640445.1 Bacteroidia bacterium
CGTCGTTTTGGTAGTTAAGTTCAGAGGTTGAAGATATAATGTTCCACGTGGAACCATCGTATCCATATACCCGATATTCCAGTACGTCACCCTCCCAACCGGTGTAAGAATTCCAAACCAGGAGTTCATCATCGTCTATGGAAAGATGTATTGAAGGGGATGAGTTTGAGGTTAGTGTTCCTCCTAAACAGGGTGCAAATGTTCTAACAAAATACGTTTCCGATCGTGTTGAAACTGAAACCTTATTGTCGTTCCACGTGTAAAAATTAGAACCATCGGCAAGTTTTCTACCACCAACACGAACCGGCGGTGAAGCATCTCTGTATAGAATGACGCTGTCAGAAACTCCCTGATTATCAACGAGAGCCTCTATTTTAATCGTAGAATTGTTTTCAACGGTTACTTGCGACAAATAGGCGAGTTTAGGTAGAACAGGTTTAAGCAGTTTGGCACAGGTTACGTTCGAACTGGAAGTTCTCTGAACCGGGTTAAGATTTCGTGCTCTAACGAAAAAGCAAACACTATCTCCAAAATTTAAACCAGGAAAACTATGGGAAGCAGTTGCAGCATCTAAAGGCATTGCGGTGTAAGCAGAACCATTTGTTGAGTAATACAAATCCTGTTGATCAATGGACCAGCCCATATATCGCGACCAACTTAAGTTCACAGTTCGAGTACAAGTATCGAGGTCAGAAGACAAGCTCATGGCCCGGTGTCCATCGGAGATCGTAGAAAAAAGATCGCAACTGTCAAACGTAGCCAATGTAATAACGGAATTTAATGGAATTCCCTGATTGTGAACGATATAGTGCGTTGAGGCCGTGTCGCCAATAACACTATTAACACCATTAACACTTCGATAAATACGATAGCCCTTGGTGTCAGGTGTTGTATTTTTTTTCCAGCCAACAACCAACCTCTGAGTTGTAAGGTCGATGCTCACGGAATCAATGGCGGTTTCAGAAGGTTTTGTGATATCAATGGAAATGGTATTCGACGTAGCAATCGAGGAACCATCACACAAAAAGCGAGTTTCGAAATAAAACGACCAGGTTGGATTTCCATTTGGCAATACAAATTGAACCGTGTTTGCCGAGAAGTCCGTCTCGGTGTGCATCAACTGATAACTTGAGCCGGTTTCAGAACCAAAAATCTGGTGGTCTACAAAGGAACCACAGGCGTCCGTAATGCTCGAATATTGTATGGTAATAACATTGGTAGTATTGTCCAGACAGGCACGTAAAAGAACAGGAGCCGTGGTAACACCACGCACCAAGTTCCATGTGGAAACCAATAGGATCAGAATTAGGGCTCGCCTCGACATCAGCCAGTTAACGATAAAACCAACACAAATGTTGTGAAAATCAGAGAAATACGAAAAGCAAAGCGCAAGATATGATGCTCTGCTTACGCAAAACAACTCCGTTGCATCGAATTATGAGTAAAACTAGTCGGATTAACCGCCTGTTAGCCACAAAAGATCAAAAAACTTCTTAGTAATTTTGCACCATGATAGAAGATGAAAAAGGAACAAGGTATGGGAATACCGGTTCCAACAGACGAGACTATGACTCAACAGGAGCAGATGGCAAGCGAAGAAGACGAAAACGAATTAGCCGCCCCGAAGGCCAAATTAAACGAATTACACAGGAACGACCTAAGAAAGAAGAACCAACCGAAATACGCCTGAACAAATACATCAGCAACAGCGGCGTATGCAGCCGCAGAGAAGCTGATGAAATTATTGCAGCAGGACGGGTTGAGGTAAACGGAGAAACAGTAACCGTTCTGGGTCATAAAATCCAGAAAGACGTTGAGGTTAAGGTAGATGGAAAAGTGGTGTCGCCAACCGAGAAGGTCTATATCCTTCTCAATAAACCCAAAGACTACATCACCACAACCAACGATCCACAGCAACGGAAAACCGTAATGGATCTTATTGAAGACGTTGACGCTCAAAGAGTTTACCCCGTAGGAAGGCTCGATAGAAACACAACCGGAATACTTGTTTTTACCAACGACGGTGAGTTAGCACAGCGGCTTATGCACCCCAGTGGAAATGTAACGAAGATCTATTCCGTAGAACTAGACAAACCCATTGAAGAACGACACTTTTACAAGCTTCAAAAAGGAATTAAACTGTTTGATGGTTTTATGAAGCCCGATAAATTGGCATTGGTAGACCGCGAAGACAAACGTAAAATAGGGGTTCAAATACACAGTGGGAGAAACCGCGTTGTTCGGAGAATGTTCGAAGCCCTTGGTTATGAGGTGATTAAACTAGACCGCGTGATCTATGCAAACCTCGATAAACAAGGCATGTCAAGAGGACAATGGAGAAATTTGACAGAAAAAGAGGTTAGCCAGCTGAAAAGAGCAGCAAGAATCCGATAACTTTGATCGTTTAACGTATAAAAGAATGAGTATGAAGCGCCGACTTGGTTTAGCACTTGTGTTGTTTGCATCCATCATGGGGTGTAAAGAAATTCCACCACCAATCGACTTTAGTGAACCCATATTACTGGCAAGGGATACTACGTATGTTACAACAGACATACCAACCAACCCAGAGAAGTCAGTACTAATTGAGGATATATCGGGAGTGAAATGCAACAACTGTCCGAAAGCGGCAGATGTAGCACACGACGTTCAAAAGAAAAATCCGGGTCGGGTTGTAGTACTAACGCTTCACTCAACCGACTTTGCTGTTTTTACTGCCCCTTATTCCGATAGCCGAGATACGTTTAATACCGAAGAATCTACTCAGATAGTTCGAACACTTCACCAGGGAAATGTGGCGGGCCTTCCAACGGGAGGCGTTGACCGTAAGGTATTTGACGGCGAAACGCAAAGCCTTATTCCCTACACAACATGGGAAGCACGTGTAAATGAGCAGCTTGATCTCAAAGCAAAAGCAACACTTGATTTGGAGTTAATAAAAGAAGCCGGAAGACGGGTAATTGCAAATGTAAAAACAACCTTTACAGAGGCGGATGCAACACCGGTGTACATGTCTGTTTTCATCGTTGAAAGTCACATTCTCTCAAAACAAAAAATGCCGGACAATTCATTTAACCCAGATTTTGAGCACAACTCAATTCTTCGGGAAGGTGTTACAACGTTTAGTGGGATCAAACTCGCAGATAATGTTGAGGCCGGTCGCGTATTTGAGAAAGGATTCACCATCGATATTCCAGAGAAATACGTAATGGAAGACTGTTCCGTCGTTGTTTTGATAAACAAACAAGACGAGTTTAATAAGGAAGTTGTTCAGTGCGCCGAAGAGTTTATCGGCTCCTAACATACAAGAACCAAAATGAAAAGGGCACTAATTATTGGCCTGTTCGCAGCAGGGATTTTGGGCAGTTGTAACGAGGTTCCACCTCGCATCGACTTTTCTGAACCAATTTTACTGGCCCGCGACACCTCGTATATCACCTACGATGTGCCTGGTAATCCACCGAGAAACATCTTACTTGAAGACGTTTCCGGTGTAAATTGTCAGAGGTGCCCCCGTGCGGCCGAGATAGCCCATGAGTTAAAAGACCGATATCCGGAACGCGTAATCGTAATGACCGAACACCCGGAGCCCGGAGGAGGGTTTGGACCTTTGGTGGCGCCTTTCAACGACAGCCAGGATTCGTTTAATACAAAAGAAGCCACCGATATCGTAGCAAACCTCATTCAAAACGTAGGCAGCCTTCCAAATGGAGCCATTAACCGGAAAGACCTCCTGGGCAATGGTAGTCTCGCCCTGCCAAAGTACGAAACCTGGAAGTCGCACGTGGAGAACGAACTCAGCGAAAAGGCCGAGGTTGATCTTAAGGTAGAACTGATACCCAAAGATAACCGTACCGTGGTGGCCAATATCAAAACAACGTTTTTGAATGCACTGGACCACCAGGTTCTGCTGTCTGTTTTCTTAACCGAAAGCCATATCATCTCAAAGCAGTTCATGCCCGACAGATCAATGAACTATGACTATGAGCACAACTTCATTTTACGAAAAGGAATAACCCACAGTCAAGGATTGCCACTCTCACCCTCGGTAGAGAAGGGTAGGGTTATAGAAAAGGGTTTTGAAATAGAAATACCCGAACGCTTCAAACCGGAAAACTGCTCGATTGTAGTACTGGTACATGAGCTAGACGGTGAAAACCGAGAAGTTTTACAATGTCAGGAAAAGAAGGTTAAGCCATGACAGGGCTGCTTCGTGGATTTAGAACCTACCTTCAACTCGAATTGTCTTTATCTACAAACTCAATAGATGCGTATGTATCTGATGTTACTAAATTGGAGGTTTTTGCCAACGAAATTGGGCAATCAACAACGCAGCTCGGCTATAAGGAACTTATGCGTTTTCTCCAATGGCTCAACGACTTAGGTCTTGCTGAACGTACTCAGGCACGTATTATTTCGGGTATAAAATCATATTACTCCTACTTGAAGCTGGAGAAGGTAATAGATAAAAACCCATCCGAACTTCTTGAGACACCGAAGTTAAGTAGGATACTGCCGGATGTACTGGATGTAAATGAAGTGAATACACTCATTGAGGCAATTGATTTGTCGAAAAAAGGAGGAGAAAGAGATAAAGCAATACTAGAGTTGTTATTCAGCTCCGGGCTCCGCGTATCCGAACTTATCGACCTGAAAATCAACGACATTATAGCCGAAGAAGGCTTGGTAGTAGTAACGGGAAAAGGAAACAAACAGCGCATTGTTCCCATAGGATCGGTTGCACTCAAACAGATCTCCTTTTACATGGAAGATCAACGAAATCACCAACCTATTCAAAAGGGTCACGAGGCGTTCGTTTTTCTCAACCAGCGCGGACGAAAGCTTTCCAGGGTTTACATATTCAAAATGATTCAGACCCTTGCGGAAAAGACGGGTTTGAAGAAAAAAATAAGCCCACACACGTTCCGACATTCATTTGCCACAAGCCTGGTAGAAGCCGGTGCTGACCTGAGAGCTGTTCAACAAATGTTAGGACACAAATCCATAACCACCACCGAGATTTATACGCACTTAGATCGTACCTACCTGAAAGAGGTGATCGAACAATTCCATCCTAGAAGTTAGATTACAGACTAAAAGACACGATGTTGTTTTCCACTTCGGCATGAAAGCCAAAAGGCAGGGCCAAGTTGGGAGAAACGTGTCCGGCGTCAAAGCCAAAGTAAACCGGGTAGTTGTAGTTTTCTACGTGTTTAAGAACGATTTCCTCTGCAGAAAGACCATACGGAACGGTATTGTCATTCATATCAGACATTCCACCAACAATCAAACCTGATAAATCCTTTAGCAGGCCATTGCGATTCAGATTTACCATCATGCGATCGATGTGGTACAGGTACTCGTCAAGATCCTCAAGAAAAAGAACCTTACCATTTGTTCGGGGTGCGGACGAAGTGCCCAAAATACTGTAAAGGATGGATAGGTTTCCACCAATGAGTTCACCCGAAAAAGAACCCGGTTTTGAAAGACGATGCGAGGGCAGGGTATATCGGGCCTGCTCGCCAAAAAGCACAGATCGGAGAGAGTTGTTTGAAACGTCCTGATCTTGAGATGATGGGTGCTTAATGTTCACCGGCATTGTGGCGTGCAGTGAAGCCACACCAAGCTGCTCTGTTATGTGGCAAAGTAAACCCGTTACATCGCTATAGCCAACCACCCACTTAGGCGACTCAATAAAACGAGAAAAGTCTATGTTATCAATGAGCTTAACTGTTCCATACCCACCACGGGAGCACCAAATCATGTCGACATCCGGATCGTCAAGAGCATGTTGTAAATCGAAGGCCCTCATTTGGTCTTCACCGGCAAACTGATGGTATTGATCAAAGGTGTGTTTGCCAAAGCTTACGCGTAACCCCCAAGAATTTAACAAGTTAACCGAGGGTTGAACTTCCGATTGAGAGATTTTTCTGGCGGTAGAAATAATCCGAACATGACTACCTTTTTGGAGGTATGGAGGCCTTTTCACAGAGGCAAATAAATGGATTAATCAGCAGTTCGCAAAAAGAGGAGATAAAGCGTAAATTCGCGGCCAGTTAATCTTCACAGAAAGTATATGAATTTTGAACTTACGGAGGAGCACTTGATGATCCAACAAGCGGCTCGTGATTTCGCAGAAACTGAACTATTACCAGGCGTTATTGAACGAGACAACGAACAACGGTTCCCCATGGAACAAATCCGAAAAATGGGAGAACTTGGCTTCATGGGCTTGATGGTAGACCCGAAATACGGAGGTGCCGGAATGGACACGATTTCGTACGTGCTTGCCATGGAGGAGATATCCAAAGTAGATGCTTCTGCATCCGTGGTTATGTCGGTAAACAACAGCTTGGTTTGCTGGGGTCTTGAGGAATACGGAACCGAAGAGCAAAAACAAAAGTTCCTAACGCCATTGGCCAAAGGAGAAATCCACGGAGCCTTCTGTTTGTCGGAACCTGAAGCTGGAAGTGATGCTACATCGCAAAAAACGACAGCCATTGATATGGGTGACCACTACCTGGTAAACGGAACAAAGAACTGGATTACCAATGGTAGTACAGCCGATACGTTTCTGGTTATTGCCCAAACCGATGTTGACAAAGGACATCGTGGAATAAACGCACTAATTCTTACCAAAGACATGCCTGGTTTTGTTGTGGGTAAGAAGGAAGATAAGTTAGGAATCAGAGGTTCTGACACACATTCATTGATGTTTCAGGACGTAAAGGTTCCAAAGGAAAACCGAATCGGAGAAGACGGTTTTGGTTTCAAGTTCGCTATGAAGGTTCTTTCCGGTGGACGAATTGGTATCGCTTCGCAGGCATTGGGTATTGCTTCAGGTGCTTACGAAAGAGCTGTTTCGTACTCAAAGGAGAGAAAGGCTTTTGGAAAGGAAATCATGAAACACCAGGCCATCGCTTTTAAATTAGCGGATATGGCAACCGAGATTGAAATGTCGAGACTGCTTTGTTTGAAGGCGGCATGGTTAAAAGACCAGGGCAAGGACTACGCCAAGGCGAGCAGTATGGCAAAACTTGTTTCTTCTGAAACGGCAATGAAAACTACTGTAGAGGCTGTACAGGTACACGGTGGATATGGTTTTGTAAAGGAGTATCACGTTGAGCGAATGATGCGAGATGCAAAGATTACGCAGATTTACGAAGGAACTTCAGAAATTCAGAGAATCGTTATATCGCGAGATGTACTGAAAGACTAATAAGAAGCAAATGCAAAAAAAGTCCGATCGATATTCGATCGGACTTTTTTTATATCGGAGTATACCTACTTAGTGTGTAAGTGCCACCTTCTTTGTGGCAATACCGTTTTCGGTATTGATTTGTACAAAGTAGTACCCATTTTTTAAGTTGGTCATGTCCAGGTCGAAGAAGCTTCTTCGAACATCAGCTTGCTCCATAACCGTTTTACCACTTAGGTCCATCACGCGAATGGAATTGATAGGCGCATCGTTTTCCATGTGGATGTATAAAACACCAGTAGTTGGGTTTGGATAAGCACTTGCCTGAATGGTCTCAAACGTGTTGGCAGACAATTCATCAACCGTAACGTAGCCAAGAATAACGGCAATTCGTGGGCAGATGTAACCTTGAATTGTATCTACGTAGGTACTTCCTTTCGTTGGAGACATACCAGGGTTTGAACGGAGAGAAGCCATGTGAGTTGTAACACCACCACCAAGGTCGTGAGTAGCCAATGGTGAAGTTGGGTCCCACCATTGCCAAGGGCTGGCTTCGTTTTCAAAAATAGAAGCACCGGCAGCCAGATCAACCGGGAACAAGCCTTCAAGATCGGAGTTCAGCGTAATTTTATCCAACGGTGCAGGATAAATGTAATCATATTCTTTTCCATACTTGGCACGAGCCGCCTTGGTGTAAGCATCACCGGGCATGGTTTTGATAGCATCGTTATTGCCGAGATCGTTGGCTTTTTTGATATAGAGGTTTGCACCCTGAACTTCAACCACGTTCTCATTAGTCGTTGTTACAATTACAGTTCCTTCTCCAAACGGCGCAAATGGGTCTCTAATGCACTGAAATGCAATCATTGGAGGATCACCCTTCTCCAACCAGGAAGTGTCGGCTAACGCGCCACCAGCGGCCACAGTAGCAGAAATATCCATAGCAGCTCTGGGAGGTCCATAAAGAGTAAGTGACTGAGGAAGCCCCGAACCATCAATTCGTCCCACTAGAGACGTGTCAACGAACGACTTGCTCGTTAGCGGGTTCGAAAACTTTGGAAGTTCCATTTCAGTGTATTTGTCAAGTGTACCATAGGCGTTCGCCACATAGGCGCCACTACCTTCACCATATAGAACAATTTTAGAGCCATCAATGGCATACGGGTTGTCTCCGGCGGCCCCAACGCGAAGCCCCATAACACATTGTTTAACGTCTTGTAAGGCACGATAAACCGCGTTTAGAAGTGTTCCACGTCGTTCAAACTCTCCGGTAGGACCAGAGGCAAGAGGGTTCCATCCTAAACGATAATCTGCAGAAACAGCTACATAGCCTCGTTTGGCCCAGCCCGTACAAAGAGCAATGGCAGAACTGTCGTTCTTGTTTCCAAGAGGTGTTCCGTTAAGTGGGGCAGGTAAAAAGTTTCCAGTGTGCAAAAAGATGATAACCGGTCGTGCACTTACCGTGTCACCCTTTGGCATGTATACATCCATTTTGATATCCTGAACCTTGATTACCGACCCAGTGTCTGCCAGGTTGTAGTGGGTTGCAGGAATGGCTTGACCAAGTGCCAATGCAGTTTTAATGGTGGTTAGTTCCGCGCCAATTTTAAGCGGGGAAGCAGAACTTAACCTGGATGATCGTAAGAAGTCAATGTTGGTTGCATAGGTAATATCAGTTGTTACCTCGGTTTCGCTAAACACTTCGTCGATATAGCGTGTTTGAGCGAACAGCTGGGTGCTGGCCAACATCAGACCCCCAGCTAGTAAATACGAGTAAAGCTTTTTCATTTTCCTTAATTTTGTGTTAATCCAAAAATAAGGAAAACGCACCTATTTTGGTTTGGGAGCTCCGTTTTTTCGATTATCGATGTCGACCAACACGGAGAAATAAGCCAGTCTACCAACAAACGGACCACCATAAACCTGATAGTTTCTGTTGTCAAATACGGTTCTTCTGTGGCCCGAATCTTCAGCATCAAAAAGAGGCAGTAACCCAAAAATATTTGAAGCTCCAAGCTTGAACGTAGTATGCAACCCGGGTACTTTGTAGTTCACCTGAGCGTCCACCATGTCGTAGGTAGGAATGGATCCGGTAAACTGAGGGGAACCTTCAAACACGAAGCCCTGTATCCATTTATAGTTGATTCCGAAACCAAAGTTGTCGCCTTTGATTCTGGGTAGTTTTAACTTACGGCCTGAAAAACTGATGTTGAACTTGTGTTCGGGTGTGTTGAAAGCAGGAATAATAGGGTCGTCGGTGCCTTTCTTATTGAGTCGGTTCCACGAGTAGTTTCCTCCAAGCGCATAATTGTCGAAATAATAATTAACCGCAATTGATGCTCCTTGAGTAGTAACTGTTTCCCGGGCATTAGCAGCAACACGATACACTTCAATTCCACCAATTGGGAAGCTGGTAATAGGATCGAACTGCGCATCGAGCCCAATGTTGTAACCGATAAAATCCCGGTACACGGTATAGTAGTAACCAAGGTCCAGAAACAAAGAGTTTTTAAATAGAGAGCCTTTATATCCAAGCTCAATGGTACGCGCTTTTTCCGGGCGTATTGGATCCACATTAAAGTAGTTCAATCGTTCCAAACTAAGCCCGTTGTTTCGATATTCGTTAAAGGAAGAAAGCGTTACGAGCGAATCGTAGCCCTCTAAATTTCCTAACAGGGTGGCTCGTCCAACGTCGTAAAAGAGATACTGGTCGGCAAGGGTAGGGTTTCGGATGGCCGACGAAAAAGAGGCACGGTAGGTGTGTTTCTTATTGGGCAGGTAAATGATGGAGGCCGCTGGTGAGAACAAAAAGTCGAAGTTTTGATTTTTGTCTAAACGTGTTGTAACATTTATTCGGTATTTATTTTCTCTTAACTTCTTACTTATACCGGCGTAAACACCAAACTCGCGATTGGTAATAACTACGTCTCCGGTGTCTTTCAATATAGTTCCTCGCGAATCGGGAGTGTAAAGCCGCCCGTTTCCACCAACCACAATCTCACCAAACGTTGGGTTAAAACGCTTTTCCGCATGCGCATGGTACAGCGACGATTTATCGTAAAACCGCGTTCCGTTATCCGTAAACAAGCGAGATGTTACGTCGTTAAAGGCACTATCGAATTGCGCGGTGTTCGGGTCAAATCGTGCCAGAGAACCACCACCGTCGGCCTGGTCAACAAGCAGCCGGTTTGCCGCGTGCCATTTGGCCAATGAGTCCTGGTAATTTACAAGATAAGGGTCAAGGAAGTTGGTTGCCCAGTTGTCAAGGGTTTCATGCTCTTGCAGATTGAACCGGGGATAGTCGGGAAGAGCCTCTACCTGATTCTTGTATCGGTATAACACCCAGTTGGTCTTGTAAGCAAGATTCCAGGTGCTATTGTCTTTACTCAGCTCGTTCAACCGAAACGCGGTCGAAACAATGTCGTAGGTATTGCCCGCGTCCTCGCTGGTAGAGTAAAGTCGGATAAAAAAGTCGTCTTCCTTTCTCCATTCCAGACGGTTTTGCCAAAACCTAATGTCCTGAAGGCGATATCGGTTGTCACCCTGATATACCGTGGAACCACCACCAAAGTTAAAGGCATAAATAAGTTGCGACGTATCCTTGAGCTGGTAATGCGCAGAAGCATTGAGTTTAAGGTTTTCTGTTTGATAATCAACGAGATCCGTTTCGCGATACCCGGTGCGATAAAAATAACCCAAGCCAGGGTTGCTTAGCTTAGAAAACGAGGAAGTGTAGTCGTTGTTTGTTTCGAAACTCTCATCACCGTATATGTTTACCGCATCAAAACCACCCGGGTTGTCTTCGCCATACTCACTATCAACGGTAGGAGAATAGTTATCGGCCTCCCAGTCTTGAGCCCTCATGTACAAGGCGCCAATTTTATAAGCGAACCGGGGTGTACCGTTTTTAGTTCGAATAACGTCGGCCCAACGAAAGGCCACCTGACTAAGACTTCGTTCACCTACTTTAACTTCCGCCGTAAGGCCCGGGTAGTCGAAAGGGTTCTTGGTCTCCATACTGATCACACCATTAAAGGCATTTGGCCCGTAAAAGGCACTACTGGCTCCCGCAACAATATCAACACGTCGTATATCCAGGTCGTTGGCACCCAGGAAGTTACCAAGTGCAAAGTTCAAACCGGGCGATTGATTATCCACCCCATCGATTAACTGCAAACTGCGAACCGGACTGGTACTGTTAAAGCCTCTTGTATTAACCACCCTGAAACCTAAACTGGCTGCGGTTACGTCTACTCCTTTTAAGTTACCCAGGCTTTCATAGAACGATGCAGCTGGAGCTTCCTTTATCGCCTTAATGCCCAGTGATTCAACGGTTAAGGGTGTTTCTTTTTGTTTTTCACTGACCCGGTCAAGCTTAACCACGGTTGTTTTAAGAGAAGCTCGTTCAGAAGTGAGTACAACCCGAAGTTTGTCAGCAGATGAGTTTACGAGAACAGATTTGGTGGTATAACCCTGATAAAATATCTGGAGGGTTACGGGAAGGTTTTTCACACGAATGGTGAATTTCCCATCTTCATCTGTACTAACTCCGTTTTGCGTACCCTTTACCAAAACGTCCGCTGCAATCAACGGGTTGTTACCTTCATCAACAACGGTCCCGGAAATGGTTTGACCAATGGCAATAAACCAAGATCCGCAAAGCAGTATGATGGTAAATAAAGTACGAAATGGTGTAAAGGTGTGTTTCATCAATTCCAAAGTAACTCAAAAATTTGAATTTGACTTTGTTTGATTGTCAAAACAAGCGCAGTCTTATGCTTGGTTGTATTTTTGACCAATGCAAAAAGTAACGCTATTTTTTTGTCTGATAGTGGTGTGTTTCGGATGTGGCACCTCATCAAAGAAGGCCGTAAACCCGGTTGCGGGTCTTTGGAGAGTAGAGCTCGATATTACCGAGGAGAACAAGAGTATTCCTTTCTTTTTGGAAATAATTGAAGAGCAAAGTGCTTTAAAAGCAGCTATTTGGAACGGCCACGAGCGTATTGTTCACGACGATGTTCGACTCGTTGGGGATTCACTATTTCTGGAGAGCCCATATTTTAACTCGAGTTTCTTGCTCAAACACGATAAAAACATTCTGGAAGGAATATGGGTGGATCATTCGCGAGGAGACTATCAGGTTCCGGTGAAGGCCAAGTATAACTTGTCGGAGCGATTTCGGTTTAAGGGCCCAATGGTTTCCGACGCCGATGGAAAATGGGAGGTACGCTTTAGTCCAAACTCTGATGACGAATACAAGGCAATTGGACTGTTCGAAACCGATGAAAACAGTATGAAAGGAACCTTTATCACCGAAACAGGTGACTACCGCTTTTTGGATGGTGGTTTTGGTGGTGATCAACTGAAGCTTTCCACCTTCGACGGTTCTCATGCATTCCTTTTCGAGGCCGACCTGGTGAACGACACCTTGCGAGGTTGGTTTTGGAGCGGTAAACATTGGAAGGAACCATTTGTGGCCTGGCGAAACGACTCGATTAACCTGGCAGACCCTTATGCCATGACGGCTCTTACCAATCCGGATGAACCCATTTCTTTTTCGTTTAAAGACATGGATGGCCAAATGGTTAGTATCGATGATGAAGAATTTAGGAACAAGCCGGTCCTGGTTCAGATCATGGGGAGTTGGTGCCCAAACTGTATGGATGAAGCGGCATTTCTGGCGGCCCAACAAGATTATCTTGAAGAGGCGGGAGTAAAGGTGATCGGTTTGAGCTTTGAACGACTCGAATACGAAGAAGCACGCGGGCCATTGCTCAAACTGCAGGGAAGCCTGAACCTTAACTACCCTATACTTTACGCAGGAAAAGCTAACAAAAAGGAAGCAACAAAATCCGTTCCCTGGCTCAAGGAAATTAAGTCGTACCCAACCCTATTATTTGTATTACCCAACCGAAAGGTGTTTCGGATACACACAGGTTTTTATGGACCTGGTACCGGGCCATATTTCGAGAAACAATCAACCGAAATGTTCGACGACATTAGAAAGTTGATCGAATTGTCAAAGACACAAGCTACTCTGTAACCACTATTTCTTTACCCGAAATATTGACTACACTAAAAAATCCGTAAGCGCCACCTTGAATGTTGGAACGCGGATTTGAAGGTGGTGGGTCAAACGGCGTACCAGCACGTTGTTGCTGAGTAGCAAATCCATTAAGGAAGTTATAATAGGCCTCCGAAATTCTAAATTGCTCGATCCGCACGTTGTCGCCCAGGTCGAAGTTCAAAGGAAACGGCCGGGGATACACACCTCGGTCAATGTCTTTTAAGGGATTTGCCGAGTCGATATTGATGTTGAAAAAACCAGTACTTCGGAACTCATCATCATCCAGAAGGTAACCAACGGTATCAACCATGTCGACATCGTTTTTGATGATTCTCCAACGGTAGAAATCTCCATCTGGTTCGTGTTCTTTGGATTTTTGAAAAACGTAATAACCTTCAGGAATAAAACCGTTCCGCTCAGGCAGGTAATACGATTTGATAAAATCAATGGTATCCTGATAGTAGCAGGCTTCGGTAGCCGTGTATTCCTCTCCATTGTATTTCACGCTAAGCGTGTACGATTTTCCCACTTCACATTTCTTAAGTGCGCGAGTTTGATAGAATCCATCACCACTGTGAAACAGTGTATCCGTCACCCCATCACTGTCGGTAATAGTTACCTCCGCATCTTCAATCGTTGTGATATCCGACTGGTCGAAATAGGGCTGAGTCAAGGTAAGGTCAACCTGCCATTTTTCGAGATTATTAGTCAATTGCGAATTAATAATTACGATTGGCTCATCGTTCTTTACATTTAGTTGAACAACCTTTTCACAGGCGGTAAAACTCAATACAACCGCCAAAGCCAAGAATATATTTACGTGTTTCTTCATGTTCTTAGAATTCAAAGTTCCAGGTTATAGATGGTATCATTTTGAACAGTGTTACCTGAACGGCAACCTGGTCTCCTTCGTTAACAAAACTATGTTCATTTACCTCGTCGGTTGACGCTTCGCGGAAGTAAATGGCATAGGCATTCGCACGGTTGTAGGCGTTATAGATAGACAGGTTCCAGCTGCTCTTAAACTTTTTGTTTGGTTTGTTTTTCCAGGTTAAACCAATATCCAATCGATGATAGTCTGGCAAACGGGCATTGTTTCGTTCACCATATATCGGACTCCACTGCCCCTCAAAGAAGTATTTTCCGACCGGTGTGGTGTAAGGTTTACCGGTAGTGAAGGTAAAGGAAGCCGAAGCACTTAAGCGTGATAGTAACTTACGACTTGCCACAACCGAAAGGTTGTTTCGAATATCGTAGTTGGCAACATAAACCTCGTTGTTATTGATACCCGGGGTTTGGCGAGTGGTTTTCGAAAGTGTGTAAGAGATAAATCCAGTAGTTTTTCCAGAGGTTTTGTTAATAAACACCTCGGCACCATAGGCATCGCCTGTTCCAACTAACAGTTCCCCATCGAGATTTTCGTTGAAAATCAGGTTAGCATCGTCACGGTAATCGATTTGGTTTTGCATCGCTTTGTAGTAAACCTCCAAAGAAGTTTCGTACCCTTTGTCAAAGTTTTTGAACACCCCAACGGCAACCTGGTCAGCCACCTGAGGTTTGATATTCAGGTTGGAAGAGAACCACTGGTCGGTTGGAAACGCAGACGCGGTATTTGAGGCCTGCTGGATGTATTGGTAGGTTCGGTTGTATGAAGTTTTTACCGCAGTCGTCTTGGCTACGTTGTAGCTTATGGCAAGACGTGGCTCTAGACCCCAATAAGTATTATAGATCTTTCCAGCTTCATACACCGTAGAGATGGTTTGGTCAGATATTGGCGCATAGAATTCGTCCTTGAAGTAAGTAAACTCGGTACCACCAATGTTAGAGAAAGACGACAAACGAAGACCGTAGCGCATGTTGAATTTTTCGCTGAACTTGATGTTGTCGTCTACGTAAACAGCGCCTTCAAGGGCGTTGCGCTTCTCAACGACTAAGTCATCCTCAAAAATCTTTCGGGTTTCTTCATTGGCAGCGAAGAAGGTACCCGGACTGAAGTAATGACGGGTAAGCTGCATCCCAAACCGTAGTGTGTTTTTGGGTGACAAGTAATACGTGAAGTCTGGCTTGATATAGAAGTCGCGAATTTGTTGATCCAGGCCAAAGGCCGCGTTCTCGGCAAACTCAAAGTCAAAACCGTAGTTGAAGTCACTAAAGACGAAGGACGTATTTAGGAAGAGTTTTTTGTTAAAGATGTGGTTCCAACGCAAAGTCGCAGTGGCATTTCCCCAGTTGATTCCGAACAGACTGCCAAAACCAAAAACGTCCCGACCAAAATACCCACTGAGGTATAGTTTGTCTTTTTCCGACAGTTTGTAGTTCAGCTTCATATTTACATCGTAGAAGTACAAGGTGCTTTCTCGGGCCAGATCTGTACCGGCAAGCGGTAAGAAAATATCGGCATAGGAACGACGGCCGGCAATCATGAAAGACGACTGGTCCTTTTTGATAGGCCCCTCTAATGTCAACCTGCTCGAAATGGTTCCGATACCACCGGTAGCCGTGTACTTTTTCTTATTTCCATCTTTCATTTTGATGTCGATCAAAGACGCTAAACGACCTCCGTACTGCGCCGGAATCCCACCTTTGTATACTTGCAAATCCTTGACAGCATCGCCATTGAACACAGAGAAGAAACCCAATAAGTGGGAGGCGTTGTAAACCGTAGCCTCGTCCAACAAGATCAGGTTTTGATCCTGAGAACCACCACGCACATTAATACCAGAATTACCCTCACCGGCAGACTGAATACCCGGCATTAGTGTAATGGTTTTTAACACGTCTACCTCGCCAAAGATTACAGGTATTTCCTTGATCGTTTTTATATCCATGTTTACCACGGAGATCTGCTTGTTCTCCACCTGACTCTTTCTCTTTTCCAGGTCTACCACCGCAGCTTTTAACTTCTTCGAGTTAGGGGCGAGCTCCACGTCAATAGTCAGGTCTTTGTCCAACACAACTGTCTTTTCAATCGACTGGTAACCAACGTATTCATACACCAATGTGTATTCACCTTTTGGTAATGTGAGGGAATAAAAACCGTAGTCGTTTGCTTCCGTTCCAAGTTGTTGGCCCTTGACCAAAACAGTAGAATAAAGCAAGTCTTCTCCTGTCGCGGCGTCACCAATTTTACCACTAATGGTAAATTTTTGTGCTTGAGCAGTGAGAGAGAGTAGCAATGTGGATAGGACTATCCAGAACTTATTCATGTGAGTGAATTTTTTTTGCAAAAATACTGGCCCCGTCTCAAGGGCAATATCATTTAGATTATCAAACATAAAAAACTGACGAAAGTTTTAAACCAAGTTGGGTATGTCGTTATACATGAATGGTTTGAGTAGGTTATTTGTTACAAGCTGGGAGTTAGTTTCACAAAACCGTAACCTAAGGTTAAATAATCGTTCATATAAAACGAATAGTCGAAATGAACACAAGTCATAGACGGGTTTTCAAGAAGTCAGATACTTTTGCAGAAAGAACACCCCAAACACGGTGAAGCTTATTAAACATATCCCCAATGCTATTACCTTGAGCAATTTGGCTTTAGGTGTATTATCGATCGTATGCGCTACGCGAAATGAACTACTTTGGGCCTCCACCTTCATAGCGTTGGCAACAATCCCTGATTTTTTAGATGGTTTGGTTGCCCGGCTGTTAGGTGTTTCGTCTAATGTGGGTAAAGATCTGGATAGTTTGGCCGACCTCGTGAGCTTTGGGGTTGCTCCGGCCATTATGATCATCAAGTTGTCAGAGACGTACGCAAATGGATGGGTGCAGTATGTTGCTATTTTGATTCCAGTTTTTGGTGCGTTACGACTTGCAAAGTTTAACAACGACGAACGCCAGACTGATGTGTTTTATGGACTTACAACAACCGCAACAGCCCTATGGTTATCGTCGTGGCCCTTTTTGATTGAATTCGACCAGTTTTTACCCGAGAAAGTCTTTGTTCAGCCGGTGTTGTTTGTTGTTATACCCATTATTGCCTCCGTTTTAATGGTGGCCAACATCAAGCTGTTTTCACTCAAGTTTGCCAACCTTTCGTGGACCGAAAACAAGATGCGCTATGGTTTTTTAATCCTGTGTGTTGGTTATCTGGCACTATTTGGATTCCTGGGTGTAAGCTTGATCATTTTAACCTATTTACTTTTATCGGTTATACGTAATTTTGCGGCATGAATTTCAGAGCGGAGATCGACGTAATGCCTCAGAAAGCCTTGTTGGACCCACAAGGAAAAACGGTACATCAAAGTATGCAACTTTTGGGCCTGACCCAAATCAATGGAGTGCGTATTGGTAAGCACATAACCGTGGAACTGGAAGCAGAAAGCATGGAAGAGGCAACCGCGAAGGTTGAAAAAGCATGCAAAGAGCTTTTAGCCAACCAGGTAATGGAAGACTATATCTACGAGTTGGTAGAGGTTTAAATCCGTACCGCTTTCACAACCAACCAAGCCGATTTTTCGGAAACGTTTGTAATTATTTAGAGCTTCGTCTAAAATGCGTTACGCGTAGCCTCGCGAATTCCTATATTGCGGGACTAATTGATTTTACGCATGAAAAAGATAATTCAAACTGTATTCGCACTATGCGCTTTGCTTGTTGTAGGACAAGAGGCAAGCGCCCAAACACCAGAAGGTTTCACGTATCAAGCGGTAGCACGCAACAGCTCGGGAGACCTGATTAAAAACCAAAGCATAACCGTAAAAACCGTTATACTATCGGGGCCGGGGGCTTCGAATAAGTTGTACGAAGAACGACACGTAGTAACCACAAACGATTTTGGCCACTTTAATGTGATTGTTGGAAAAGGTTCTACCAGCGACAATTTTGCAACAATAGATTGGTCATCAACCACACACCACTTAAAAGTAGAACTGGACCAAGGGAGTGGTTTTGCCGTAATGGGAACTGTACAACTTCAGTCCGTTCCATATGCACTACATAGTAAAACCGCAGAAAGCGCAAAGAGCGTGGAAAACCTTAAACTTGGTACCAACGATCTTAGCGACGTTAACAGCTCCACCGCATCCAATGGTGATGTGTTGAAGTGGAACGGAACTTCCTGGGAACCAGCTTCCGACAATGAGGGTAGTGACAACACAATAGATGGCAAAAACGTAACTGCGTCAAACCCATCACTCAACGACGTGCTAAAGTGGAACGGAACCGCATGGACAGCCGGAAAGGATGAAAACACCGTTACCTCGTACAATGCCGGAACCGGAATTGATGTTTCAGGGTCGACGATCAGTGCCAAAAGCGGAGATGCTTTATGGAACGCCAACAAGCTAAACGGTTATAACCTTCCATCAGGAACACCAACCAACAATCAGATTCTAAGATTTAACGGAACTTCGTGGGATTATGTAACACCATCTACGTCGGGAGGCTCAGGAAGTAGTTCTGGCTTCTGGGACAGTACCAATAATGTGGTTCATTATAACAAAGGAGGAAGTGTTGTTATAAACAACAATCGGAGGTTGAATAACACCAGAATGACGGTATGGGATAGTATTACGGCTTCAACAACAGGCAACCACTACGGCTTTGAGAGCATAGTATTCGGTGGAACCAGCTCTGCTGCTGCTTATACCGCTTCCAGATCATTCTCACAAGGAAGAGGTGGAGCAGAGTCCTATGGAGCAGTAAACGTGTCAACTGGCGATATTCATACCAACGGAAACAGTCTGGGCACCTTTTCAATTGCTTCTGGCGATGGAAGAACCACTGCGGCATTGTATGGTCTTGCCTCAAATGCAAACACATTTAACCTGGGTGTTTATGCCGATGCGGTAAGTGCCAGTACAGCAGCTGCAGGAACGAACTACGGTATTTTCGCTGTGGCGGATAGTGGGGCAGTAGACTATGCAGGGTATTTCGCTGGTGATGTTACCTATACTGGAACCTTGTCAGGTCCATCTGATGCAAAGCTAAAGTACAATGTGAACGACTTAAACAGCGCTACGGACATTGTAAAGAAACTGAACGCCAAAACATACTACTATAAGCAAGAAGGCGATGCCGCTCTTATGAATCTGCCAACGTCTTTACAATATGGCTTCATTGCACAGGAGTTGGAAACAGTACTCCCAACTTTGGTAAACGATCAGGTTCAGATGAAAGGCCTTAAGGACATGGACCAGATCGAATACAAGGCGGTAAACTACATCGGCTTGATTCCTGTTTTAACGCAGGCGCTAAAGGAACAACAAGAGCAAATTGAGAAACTTGAAAAGCGTCTTGCTGAACTAGAAGCCAACTCAAAGGAATAATCATGAAAACGATCTTATTAGCTGTATGTGGCCTTTTATTGGTCACCTATACCAACGCACAAAGCCTCGATCGTTCAGTTGTATCAACCTCCGGAGGTGAAATGTCTTCTTCGTCAACAACGTTGGAGTACACAATCGGGGAGACCATTGTAGGAGACATGTCCGCCTCAGGAACCATGCTTACCAATGGTTTTAACCAGGCTCAAAAGGAACCAGGGGTTGGGATAGAAAACATCATAGCAAGACTCGGGCTGAGTATATACCCTAATCCGGCAACCGACAGACTAACCATTGAGTCGGAAGAAAACCTAAATGTGTCTGTGTTGGACTGTTTGGGTAAAGAAGTATTACCAGTTCGAAATGTAAACGCAAACACACAGGAGGTTCTGCAGGTAGATCAATTGCCGGCAGGAGTTTACTTCCTCAGAATCCAAAACGAAAATGACCAGACCATGGTCAAGTGGATCAAAGCATAAACAAGATTATTTTACAACGGTGACTGTTCCTGAAAAATGGAACACATCGTTGTAAATATCTTTCACTTTCAAAACGTACAGATAGGTGCCGTTTTGTACCAGCTTACCCTGGTACATACCATCCCACGGGTTGTTTATGTCTTCTGAATGGAAGATTAACTCACCCCAGCGAGTGTAAATGCTCATCTCCATCTTTTTTAGTCCGTGTAGTGTACCACCAGGCCGAAAAACGGTGTTCACGTCATTCCCCCCTCCCGGGCTGAATGCATTGGGAATAAAAATACGCAGGTCAGGTTTAATGAGGATGTTGCGGTAGAAAGTGTCGGCACAACCATTATCGTTATTTGCGATCAAACGAACATTAAATAAACCGGTATCTGGGTATTCATGAAATACCTCAGGGCCGTTTTCGTCATCACTAAGGTCTCCGAACCGCCATTCCCATGAGTTGGCATTTGCACCGTCCTGCACCAGGTTTACATACGGCTCTGTGATAAATATTTCCTTTGGGTATACGTTAAATCGGGCGAGTGCCTTAGGCCAAACGGTAATCTGTTGTTCGAACGAATCGATACAGCCGAAATTATTTGAAGTCGTTAGTTTAACAGGATAGTTGCCGGCCACATTGAAAACCTGTGAGTGGTCCTCTAGAAAAGAAACCGTACGGTTCTTAACGTCCCACTTCCAGTTGGTAACACTACCCTTTGTTGTAGAGTTGTCGTAGAAGAACGCTTCCTGACGCTCACAAATATTGTCGAAACTAAAATTAACATTGGGCAGAGGCTCAATTTCAATGTTTTGAACAAGGGTGTCGCGACAGCCAAGTGTGTTTTCCGTTTCAAGTCGAATGGTTTGGGTTCCAACCGATGAAAAGGTATGAGCAGGGTTTGGTCCGTAATAATTTGTTCCATCCAGTGTCCAAACATGCGTCAACGGCATACCCAGTGTGGAGGTCGAAGTGGAGGCAAGCTGCGTAATATCGGTAAAACAGGTGTCTATGTGTGTGAAACCATTAGCGGGCAACGGATAGACCTGAACTTGTCGCGTAACCGAATCCCAGCAACCACGGTCGCCCCGCACCTTGCGCTTTACCTGAAAGAAACCATCAGAACTAAAGTCGTGAAGCAC